>NZ_QAIL01000319.1 GCF_003061025.1 Pedobacter sp. HMWF019
CTCCTGGGGAAGGAAAAACCTTTCTTTGTTCAAGTCTTGCGTATGCTTTTGCAATGACTGGAAAAAAGGTTTTGTTGATTAGTGGGGAAAAGGATACTGTTGTTGCTCATGCTGATCAAAAGCTTATTCCGAACCAGTTTTTTGAAACTTTCCTGGCAAAGAAAGAAATTCAGATCGAAGACTTAATAACTATTTTAAACAGCAAGACTGAAAAGAACTCTCTGTTTGAGATTCAAAATAAGGATAATTTAAAATCTGGGTTTAGCTTGCTTAAAGATCAATTCGATATAATTATTATAGATATTAACAGTTTGAAGAACATAAATCACGCAAAAGAATGGTTATTGTTTACAGAGAAAAATATAGCAATTTTTGAAAGTGGTAGGAGCTTGACTGATAATGAAACAGAAAATATGAAATATATCACAGCACACTCTGGATTCATAGGCTGGGTTTTAAATAAGCAGGTTGAAAGTTAATTCAATTATTGATCGTTTTGACTATATTTAGTTGGCTATTTCCTAATACATGAGGCAAATTTTGAATTTTAGAGATCATAAGAAAGCTAATATATTTTTCATTATAGGGGTAATTGTCTCGCTTGTTATATGCTACCTGACATTTAAGATCGGGATATTTATTCCGATTATGGTCATTGGTATAAGTATTGGCATTGCTTTTTTAATTGCAACTTTTTTAAACCCAAGAGTTGCAATCATTGTTTATTTTATCTACTGTTTTGTTGTCAGCTCGCTGCTGAAGAATGTTTCCGGGGTTCCTTTTGGACCCGTAATGGAAACTTTAATGGTACTCACCTGGTTGGGCATGCTGGTTAATAAATCAAAATATAACTGGTCGGCGATGAAGAATGACTATGTATATATTGCACTGGCTTGGTTTATCATAAATATATTAGAAATTGTGAATCCTGCGGGAGCAAGTCTTCTTGGTTGGATGAATGAGGTCCGGTTCACTACACTAAACTGGTTGTTATTGGCTCCGCTTGCATTTATACTATTCACGAGAAAAAAAGATATCGATTTTTTTATAGCACTGATTATTGGATGTTCGGTTCTTGCCGCAATATATGGCATGAAGCAACTTTTTATTGGTGTTTCTCCAATGGAGCAGAAATGGCTTGATGATGGTGCCGCATTTACTCATATCGTATTCGGGAAACTTAGAGTTTTTTCTTTTTATACAGATGCAGGCCAATTTGGTGCATCTCAGGCAGAGATGTGCTTGGTAGCACTTGTTCTCGCTTTGGGGCCGTTTAAAATATGGAAAAGAATTCTGTTGTTTATTGCTGCAGGTATTCTTTTTTATGGAATGTTGATTTCTGGTACCAGGGGAGCACTGTTTGCCTTGATAAGTGCTGCTTTTTTCGCAATTTTTCTGAGTAAGAATTTTAAAGTTTTGATTGCCGGTTCTGTTATTGCTTTATGTTTTCTTGGTTTTTTGAAATACACAACCATAGGCAATGGTGTATATCAGATTAATAGACTGAGGACGGCGCTAGATCCGACAGATCCTTCTTTGAATGCGAGATTTATAAATCAGGCTAAGCTTAAAGAGGTGCTTTCTCATATGCCTTTTGGTGGTGGAGTTGGGGTAAGTGGGATGAACGGGACAATATACAATCCAGACAAATTACTTTCTACTATTCCACCGGATAGTTATTGGGTAAAAGTGTGGACGATGTATGGAATTGTTGGTCTCTTGATCTGGTTTTGTATGAATATGTTTATTCTGGGGAAATGTTGCGGTATTGCCTGGAATATACAAGATCCTAAACTTAGGGTAAAAGTTATTGCGCTTACAGCAGGTACAGCTGGCTTGTTTTTTTGCAGTTACGGGAATGAGGTAATGAATGGTTTTCCGTCATCAATGATATTATATATGTCATGGGGATTTATCTATTGTGCTCCTCGATTTGATACCAATATTGAAGATTTAAAATTAACGACATAAAATGAATATGATGAATATTTTAGTTTACATGATTCTGATCTTCATTTTTGCAATTGGTGTTTATCTCCTTTTGAATTGTATATATCTGCTTTTTTTTGCAATAGCCGGTCATTTTTTGGTTTATAAAGAAAAAAGGGTAGTGGCTTCTTATAGAAATGTTGTAATCTTTATTCCGGCCTATAAGGAAAATGAGGTGATTATTGAGTCGAGTCTTAGGGCAATTAAACACGTTTATGAAGGAAAATTTGATGTGTGTGTAATTGCTGATGGATTGAATCAGGAAACAGTTTCGAAAATTATTGGCTTTGGTTGCAATGTTATAGAAGTGAATTTTGAACGTAGTACCAAGGGAAAATCTTTACTCTATGCCATGGACCATATTGAGGGGCCAGCGTATGATATTGCATTGATCCTTGATATAGACAACATCATGGACAAAGGCTTTCTGGATGAAGTAAATGCTGCATTTGATCGTGGTGCTAAAGTCGTACAAGCGCACCGTACGGCTAAAAATCTCAATACTCCTTTTGCTTTTCTTGACGCATGTAATGAAGAGATCAACAACCATATCTATAGAAAAGGACATGCGGCTGTTGGTTTATCTCCAGCTTTAATCGGGTCTGGTATGGCGTTTGAATACAATTATCTCCATAATCTGTTAAAAGACATTGGGGAGACTGTGGGAGAGGACAAAGAAATGGATTTCAAAATTGCAAGAGATAGGACTAAAATTGTGTATTTGAATGATACATACGTTTTTGACGAGAAAATTGAGGATGCTGCTGTATTTACACAGCAAAGAACGCGTTGGATAGCAGCACAAATTGAATTTTTTAAAAAGTACTTTACACAGGGTTTCATAGAGTTGTTCAAGAATGGTAATTTTGAATTTTTCAACAAGGTTCTTCAGTCTATGCTAGTGCCCAGGATGTTACTTCTTGGATTATTAGGCCTGTTGTCCATAATTTCTATTCTGTTTTTAAAGGGAGAAGTGGCATTTTTCTTTCCGGTGCTTTTTCTATTCCTTTGTTTAACACTGGCTATTTCATTGCCTGGTAAATTTTACAAAGACAAAAGACTTTGGATGGCTGTTGTAAGGATTCCTTATGCGTTATGGTGCATGGTTATTGCCCTATTTAGTATAAGAAAAACAAAGTCATCATTTTTGCATACACCTCATGCAGTAAATTCAGAAACTCATGATCATTCATCAAAAATATAGCTTATGCCATTTGAAATACTAGCTCTTCCTGCATTAGCATTTTTAGTGTGGGGATTTATGAACGGAAGAAAACTCAGAAATAAAAATAATCTAAAATAACTATCTTATAGCCGAAACGTCTTATGCTTAAATTTCTTAATTCTATTCCGTCAAGGCTAACCAGGATCACTTCTGGAGGTAAATTAATCCGGGAGGTCGACGGGCTTAGATTCATGGCTATTCTTCCGGTTTTGATACAGCATTTTACTGAACGCTTTGACCGGAATACAACAATCAAGTTTGATACGCAACCGATAGATCATTTTGTATCCTTTCTTGCCTCAAGAGGCTTTCTTGGGGTTTATATATTTTTTGTTATCAGTGGATTTGTATTGGCACTTCCTTTTGCAGCCCATAGGTTTCAAGGCAAAAAGGAGGTAAAGCTTGGAAGTTATTTTTGGAGAAGGCTGACTCGATTGGAACCTCCTTATATTATATGGATAACCGTGTTCTTCCTATTGTTTGTTCTCCGGGGACATTATCCATTTGCAGAGTATTTACCACATTATCTGGCCAATATTACTTATACACACACACTGATCTATAATCACTGGTCACCATTTAATCCACCAACCTGGACATTGGAAATTGAAATTCAATTTTACATATTAGCACCGTTCTTGTCCATGGTTTTCTTTCGTGTTGAAAACAAGTATTATAGGAGATTTTTTAATGTTACGATGATTGTAGCACTTATTCTTTTACAACAATATTTGCAATGGTATAAAAATCCTTACAGCTTCACAATTTTAGGCCACCTCCATTATTTCTTAGTAGGATTTCTGCTTGTGGACATTTACCTTAATGATTGGAAAACAATTGTTGCCAATAAGTTTTATGATATCCTTGGCCTTATTTCTTTGACGCTTTTAATTTATTCATGGAGTTGGGATTATGAACTCTACAGTCGGTTTTTTGTGGTGATTTCCCTTTTCTTGTTCTTTATCAGCGCATTTAAAGGTGATTATCTGAATAAGTTTGTTACAAACCGATGGATCATGGTCATTGGAGGAATGTGCTATACCATATATTTGGTACATCTTCCCTTTGCGGAGTTTTTGATCCTTTTTACAAAAAAGATAGAAGTTACCCGATTATATGCAGTTAATCTGTTTATTCAGCTGGCTATTTTTATCCCTTTTATCTTAGTGATAAGTGCTTTTCTATATATTTGGATTGAACGTCCTTTTATGAACAAGGACTGGCCTAAGAATTTTGCCTCTAGATTAAAATCATATTTAAATTAAACTTATACAACTGTACTCAAATAATAGATTAGATATGGGCCAGGACCTTGTTAAAAATAGAGATATAGTTATCGTTGGACAACAACCCTGGGATGTAGGAATTGGAAGCAATTGTAAAGATATTGCTCTGGAGTTTAGTAAAAATAATAGGGTTCTGTACGTGAATTCCCCTTTAGACAGGATTACAAGATTTAAAAGGAAAGACGATCCAATCATTTTAAAACGAATGGAGGTGTTAACTGGGAAGAGAAATGGTCTGACTCAGCAAAAGGATAATCTTTGGGAATTGAATACCGATGGGCTTATAGAGTCTATTAACTGGATTAAAATACACAACATTTTTAATATCCTGAATAAAAGGAAC
>NZ_QAIL01000320.1 GCF_003061025.1 Pedobacter sp. HMWF019
ACTTAATAATGAGGGCACCAAACCATACTTCTTTTTGAATGCAAAGGAGAAGTGAGACAGATCTTCAAATCCAAGATCAATATAGATGTCGGATGGCTTTTTACTTTTCTTTTCCATCAGAAAATAGGCTTCTTCCAACCGCCTTTTCACCAACCATCTGCTCGGTGTATCCTGAAATATCGTCTTAAAGTCTCTTTTAAACGCAGATAGACTCCGGCCTGTTAAATAAGCAAAGCGCTCTAGGCTAACGTTGAATTTATAATTTCGATTCATGAATTCTTCCAGATTAATTTTTTCCGGAGTTCCGAAGTCGAAGAAAATATTGTACAACTCAGGATCCTTTTGCAATAGAATCAATAAAAGTTCTTCCCTTTTAATGTTAGAAAAAACTTCGTCCATTTTACCATTATTGCCATAATAGGGGGCAAGAGAATTGATGAAACTATTGATTAGATCGTCCCTTTTTAAGAGTATAAAGGCATTTTGATTATCGGTAACCGAAAACGTACCCTGATGTTTAAGCTGGAAGGACTGTAGAAATGCTTTATCAAAAATTACAGCCACCTTTTCCATCCCTCCATCATAGGCCTGTTTATGGTATCTGGCCAGACGATTTTTTTTCACAATACAGGAATCACCAGCTTTTAGCTCATATTTTTTATTACCGTCATATCCGGTAATTGACCCCTTTACTAAAAATAGAAAAAAGTGTTCTGAAATGAATTGTTCAGGTGATATTTCGGGCCCAATGTAGCAAGACTTTGTTTCGATGTATTTCATGCGCTCGTCTTATAATATTTAATTTATTTCTTTCCACCACTCTGGAAAAACGTGCGTAGTATCCCTAAGATCTACGCTTTCACCAATAATGGGCGTAACCAAAGGAAGATGATTCGCTTTGGCAAGTTCTGCAGCTTTGATCAATGGCTCATCCCATGGATGCATAGCAAGCGTAAATTTAGATGAATGTACCGGAAAAAGTCTCCTGGCCTTCAAATCCAGCGCAGCCTGAATTACTTGTTCCGGTAGCATGTGAATAGCTTTCCAGGCGATATTGTATTGCCCATTTTCTAAAATGGCGAGATCTATCGGTCCAAATTGACAGCCAATTTCAGCAAAGTGGGTGTCATAACCACTATCGCCTCCAATATATATTTTAGTTGTAGGCGTTTGCAGTACATAGGACATCCAGAGTGTATTGTTTCTGGAAAATCCTCTACCAGAAAAATGCCTGGCAGGGGTGGTATGTAGTTTAAACCCGTCGGCCAAAGAGATCGTTTCATTCCAGTCGCTTTCTATAATTTCCTTTGCGGGATAACCCCAGCTTTCAAAATGCGAACCCACACCCAAACCACAGATTACGGTTTTTACTTTATCTTTTAATTTGACGATGGTTTCATAATCCAGATGGTCATAATGATCATGACTAATGAGGAGGTAATCAATATCTGGCAGATCTTCTACTGTATAGCTGTCTGTACCTTTAAATGCTTTTACTGTTCCAGGTAATGGTGAAGCACTTCCGCTAAATACAGGATCTACCAAAAAGCGTTTTCCCTGAATCTGAATAAAATACGAAGAATGCCCAAACCACACCAGTACGTCAGCATCTGCCGGTAGACTTAACAAATCTGTTTTTGTAGAAGGAATTTGGCCAGCAGGCTTTCTTCTTGGATGGTCCTTGAATAATTGATCGTAAATTATACCGAACATACTATATCCTTCGGTTAGATCGGGTGTGTAGTGCGTATTTTGAAATTTACCATCCTTGTGGCGTGGTGATTTTTTAAGGTGATCTAAGCGCTCAGCAGAAGGAGCCTTTCCAAATTTTGGCTGCCTGATATAGAAAAAGGTGGTTATCGCCAAAAGCAATAGTATACTTAACAAGATGGTCATAATTAGTTTAATGATTTTTAAGAACCGTTTCATTCTGTAATTTAATTGCACAAAGGTGGGAATAAAAACTATAGGTTGTTTTGTTGAAAGGTCCAGTTTAACTTTGTTGTGGGGTCCATAGTAGTGTCAATCTTCAATATTATAAATCTTTTGACAATTATGCTACGATTAAAATTTATATTTATCGAAGTATGAGTCCGCATCTGTTTTTTATATTAAAACCTATAGTCCACTATAGTTTACATTTCCTGGCACCTGGTTTAATAGCATTTATATTTTTTAGAAAGGAATGGAAGAGGGCCTGGTTGACCATGATTGCGACTATGATCGTAGATGCGGATCATTTGCTTGCCACCCCAATTTTTGATCCGGATAGATGCAGCATTGGTTATCATCCTTTACATTCTTACTATGCTATTGCGGTTTATTTTGTTCTACTCTTTTTTCCTAAAACAAGGATAATTGCGGTTGGATTGCTATTTCATATGTTTACAGACTGGCAAGATTGCCAATGGCCAATATGGTTTTTGCATTAGGCAACAGTACATGACAGTTATAAACTTTTGCTTGGTTAGATTAGCAATATTATTTTTCCTTCTAACCAAATTTTATGCGTGCTACATTCGGATTTAAACCGCATTTTAACCGTGATTTTGCTTCAGGCTACCTTTACAGGTTTTCTTTGAGCTTATTCTTTATGTTGGCCTTTATACAGACAGACTTAAAGGGGCAGGAGATAGCGGCTCCATACCATTCAGCCAACTTCAAGGCTATTGAAACAGGCTTTATAAGTATCCCAGACTCCATACAAACCAGCATCTATTGGTATTGGATTTCTGGTAATATCTCTAAGGAAGGAGTAATTAGAGATCTGGAGGCCATGAAGAAGGTCGGAATAAACCGTGCATTTATTGGTAATATTGGCATGGATGAAGTGCCTTATGGAAAAATTAAAATGTTTTCTGAAGAATGGTGGGAAATATTGCATACGGCCCTTAAAACTGCGACCAGGTTAAATATTGAGATTGGCATCTTCAACAGCCCGGGATGGAGCCAGTCTGGGGGACCATGGATTAAGCCCCAGCAAGCTATGCGCTATTTAACCTCATCGCAAATTACGATTGTGGGTCCTTTAACACTGGAAAAAACACTTACAAAACCTCAACAGAATTTCCAAGATGTAAAAGTTATTGCCTATCCAGTGACAAATGACTATAAATCCGACATCAGAACATTAAAACCACAGTACAAATCTGTTCCTGAATCCGATGCCCTGGGTAATTTATTTGATGACAACGATTTAACAGGCATTAATTTAAAAAAAAGACAGCCATTTTCGCTTGATGTAATTACAAAATCAACTTATTCTGTGCGTAGTTTAGTAGTCACTACGGCTAAAAAACCTGTTTATTTAGAAGGAGACTTGCAGGTCAAAATAGATTCGAAGTATATAACGATAAAACATTTTTCAATTGACCGTACCAATCCAGCACTCAATACAGGCTTTATATCCTATGGTCCTGCAGCGATTTCCATTCCGGAAACCAAATCTTCAAACTTCAGAATAGTGTTCTCTACAATTTCTGATGATTCAGGAATAACCGAACTGAAACTGTCTTCAGTACCCGTGGTCGAGAATTATCTTGAAAAATCCTTAGCAAAGATGTGGCCTACACCACATCCTTTTTGGACAGCTTACCAGTGGGCTCCACAACCTGATGAGAAATCCATTTATGCCATTGCGCCTGAAAGCGTAATAGATCTTTCTAAAAAAATGGATATTAATGGAACCCTGAAATGGAAAGTTCCTGCTGGAAATTGGGTGATTGAGCGGATAGGAATGACACCCACCAATGTAACAAATGCTCCTGCACCTCCGGAAGGACGTGGTTTGGAAGTAGATAAAATGAGCAAAGAGCATGTTGCTGATCACTTCAATGCCTATATGGGGCAGATATTAAAACGTATTCCAGCTGAAGACCGAAAAACATGGAAAGTAGTTGTTGAAGATAGTTACGAAACCGGAAGCCAGAATTGGACAGATTCATTGATGGGGCAGTTTAAACAAGTATATGATTATGACCCAACACCATTTTTACCTGTATTACAAGGTAAAGTGGTAGGCAATGAAAGTATTTCTGACCGCTTTTTGTGGGATTTAAGGAGGCTAATTGCAGACCAGGTTTCTTATAAATACGTGGGTGGACTACGGGAAATTAGTCATAAAAATGGATTAACTACCTGGCTGGAAAATTATGGACATTGGGGATTTCCAGGAGAATTCTTACAATATGGCGGACAGTCTGATGAAATAGGAGGTGAATTTTGGAGTGAAGGCGATCTTGGGGATATTGAGAACCGAGCGGCGTCATCTTCAGCACATATCTATGGAAAGATTAAAGTGTCTGCTGAGTCCTTTACCGCCGCAGGTAATCCATTTTCTCGGTATCCTGCTATGTTTAAGAAACGTGGCGACCGCTTTTTTACAGAGGGAATAAATAATACTTTACTGCATGTCTATATTCAGCAGCCTCAAGAGACCAATGGTCCAGGTATAAACGCTTGGTTTGGGGTAGAGTTCAACAGATTAAACACCTGGTTTTTTGATATGGACGTGTTGTTACAGTATTTAAAACGCTGTAATATGATGTTGCAACAAGGCCAATATGTTGCGGATGTAGCTTATTTTATTGGTGAAGATGCACCAAAAATGACGGGAGTAACAGATCCTGCTTTACCAAAGGGCTATTCCTTCGATTATATTAACGGGGAAGTGATTAAAGAAAAGCTTTCTGTAAAAGACGGTAAACTTACGCTTCCTAATGGAATCAGTTACAGCATTCTGGTATTACCTAAATTAGAAACAATGCGCCCCGAACTTCTGTCAAAAATCAAAGATCTTGTGCAACAGGGAGCAGTAATTTTGGGACCAAAACCATTTCGATCCCCTAGTCTAAAAGATTATCCTATGTCTGATCAGCTTGTCCAGCGCATGGCCAATGAACTTTGGGATGGAATTGATGGAGCTGATACCAAAATCAATCATTATGGAAAAGGCTTGGTCTTAAATGGCATGGATTTGCAGGAGGCTTTGAACCTGATTAAGGTTACACCAGATTTTAGGGTTAAAAACAGTGATTCTGTATTGTTTATCCATCGCCAGCTGAAAACCGGTGACTTTTATTTTATATCCAATCAAAAGAATATTCCAGTTAATATTGATGCTGAGTTTCGAACAAGCGGTAAAAGTCCTGAGCTTTGGAACGCGGCAACAGGAACAATGCGCCAGTTACCCTCATATCGTCAAACATCTAATGCAACTATTGTTCCTATGCAGCTTGCAGCTTATGAAAGTTCATTTTTAGTTTTCAGAAATCGAGGAGGAGCAGCTGATACCAGCCGATCAAATTATCCAGAGCCCATTAAAACAATATCCCTTACGCAACCCTGGATGGTCAGTTTTGATAAGATCAGGAGAGGTCCGTCACAACCTGTTAAATTTGAAACATTAAGTGATTGGTCTGTAAACACCAATGACAGCATTAAATATTACTCCGGGACAGCTTTTTACCGGAACGTATTAAAGCTCAAAAAATTGGAAAAGGGCGCTAATTATGTGATTGATTTGGGCAATGTAAAAGCAATTGCCAAAGTTTTTGTAAATGGAATAGAAGTGGGTGGTGCATGGACACCTCCATACCGGGTTGATCTAACCAAAGCACTTAAAGCAGGGGATAACAAATTGGAAATTAAGGTGGTGAATACATGGGTTAACAGATTGATTGGTGATAGTTTGTTGCCGGCAGATCAACGGCCAACTTCAGTGATGTATGGTCCTGATCCAAACAGAGGTTTAGAATCTTCAGGATTGCTGGGCCCCGTTAAGATTGAGGAGATAAAATATTAACAGGCATGAATAAGATAAACATATATATAACTCTTTCTATTTTACTGCTATTTAAATCTGGTTATGCTCAATTGCCAGTTGTATTTAAAGGAACACACCTGGATGATGTACAAACAGAGGAAATGGCAAGGAGATACCTTTCACCAGTAAAAATACTCTGGCAAAGCACCAATGAGCCGAATCATATCCAAAATGCCAAAAGATTATTGAAACCTGGTGATGGGCAGGCCAACCTATCAGGCAAGGATCTTTGCATTATGCATAATGATGGTCATGGGAAGGCAGGAATACTACTCGATTTTGGACGCGAATTGCATGGGGGCCTCCAGTTGTTAACAGATCAGTCACGGGGTGGAAAACCGGTGAGGTTACGCATCCGTTTTGGCGAATCGGCAAGTGAGGCTATGAGCGAAATAGATACCCTTAAGGGAGCTACGAATGATCATGCCATGCGTGATTTTGAAATCTCAGTACCCTGGTTAGGAAAACTTGAAGTGGGTAATACTGGGTTTAGATTTATCAGAATTGATCTGCTGGACGACCATGCAGAGTTAAGACTGAAAGAAGCCCGGGCAATTTTCATCTTTAGAGACATTCCCTATTTGGGCTCATTTAAAAGTAGTGATACCTTATTGAATAAGATATGGATAACCGGGGCTTATACCGTACATTTAAATATGCAGGATTATTTGTGGGATGGGGTTAAACGTGACCGGCTAGTTTGGGTAGGAGATATGCACCCAGAAACATCTACTATTGCAGCTGTATTTGGCAATAATAATGTGGTAACCAAAAGCCTGGATCTTGTAAGGGATATTACGCCTCTGCCAGAATATATGAATGGCATGGTTTCTTATTCTATGTGGTGGATACTTATCCAACGCGATTGGTATATGCATACAGGTGATTTAAAATATCTAAAACAACAAAAAACATATTTGACTGCGCTTTTAAATCAATATTTAGAGCAAATAGATAATCAAAACAGCGAGAGTTTAAAGAATGGAATACGATTTTTGGATTGGCCATCAAGTACAGATCCAGAAGCGATTCATGCAGGATTACAGGCGATGCTGGCCATGACATTAAATGCAGGTGCAGATTTAACAGAGGTATTAAATGATCCAGTTACCTTGGCTAAGTGCAAGGAAGCTGTTACGAGATTAAAGAAAAATGTACCTGATCCAGGAAAATCTAAACAAGCGGCTGCTCTGTTATCTTTGTCTGGTTTAATGCCCCCAGACCGTGCAAACGTGTTGATTTCTGACCGGGGGGTACAAGATTATTCTACATTCTTTGGCTATTATATGTTATTAGCAAAAGCAAAGGCTGGCGACTACCAGGGCTCTATTGATGCCATAAGAAATTATTGGGGGCCAATGTTGTCCTTAGGCGCAACTACTTTTTGGGAAGATTTTAATGTTAACTGGCTGGATAATGCATCCAGAATTGATCAGCTGGTTCCCGAGGGCAAAAAGGATATTCATGGCGATTATGGTGCATTTTGTTATAAAGGTTTCAGACATAGTCTGGCCCATGGTTGGGCATCAGGGCCAACACCATGGTTGACCCAGTATGTGCTGGGCGTAAATGTGATGGCCCCGGGTTGTAAGGTTATAAAAATAGAGCCCCATCTTGGTGATCTGAGTTTCGCAGAAGGAACATTTCCAACACCTTTAGGTATCGTTAAAATAAGAAATACCAAATTGGAGAATGGTAAATTAAGGATAGAGGTCAAAGCACCAAAAGGTATTAAAATTATAAAAGTGAAAGAGTGATTTTGCGCTGGATTCCCATATTATATAAAATGGTAGAGAAATACGACATTGCCAACATAAGCTGGTTTTGACTGATCTTTAATAGCTAGTGTTGCTTCAATAATAACCTTGGTTGTTCCCCGTAAGTTTGCTATTGAAATCAATTTAGCTTTTAACTGTACTTCACTGTCTACCAAAACAGGTTGACCGAATTTAAAACTCTCTATCCCATAATTTATTTCCATTTTGATATTGCGAACATCTGCAATCTGTTTCCATAAATAGGGAATTAAGGATAATGTTAGATAGCCATGCGCGATAGTTGCTTTAAATGGACCTTCATTTGCTGCTTTCTCTTTATCCACATGTATCCATTGATGGTCAAATGTTGCATCTGCGAATTTATTGATCTGATCCTGGTCGATTTTATGCCAGTTGGAAACGCCTAATTCCTGACCTAAATGTGATTGATACTCTTCGAAGTTATTGATTACTAGCATGTATTTTTGTTTCGTGATTAAAAATTAGGTTGGCTCTGTGAGCTTCAGATGATGAATTTACTGAAATTAAACCAAAATATACCTCCTGTCAGTGTATCTTTATGCAATAAAAAAGAAAAAATTATATGAATACTGAAAAAGCCATTCTGGCTGGTGGATGCTTTTGGGGAGTAGAAGAACTAATTCGACATTATCCCGGAGTGATATCTACAGTTGTCGGATACACAGGAGGAGATGTTCCTAATGCTACTTACAGAAATCACGGTACACACGCTGAGGCTATTGAGATCGTATTTGATCCGGCCCGCTTGTCTTATCGCAAACTTCTTGAATATTTCTTTCAGATTCATGACCCGACTACAAGAAACAGGCAAGGAAACGATATAGGTACATCGTATCGTTCTGCTATTTTCTTTCTGGACGAAAAACAGCAACAAGCAGCAAAAGATCTAATTGCCGATATGGAGACTTCTGGAATCTGGCCGGGGAAAATCATAACAGAGGTTGTTCCGGTGACTGATTTTTGGAATGCCGAAGAGGAGCATCAGAATTATCTGCAAAAACACCCTTATGGATATACCTGTCACTTTGAAAGGCCAGATTGGAAACTTAAATAGTATTTGATCAATCAAACCATCATGTGCAGAGTACGCAAACTGAAATGAAGTGAGTTTACAAGTTCACTAATACAAATGATGGCAATAGGTAAAGTGTTAATAATTATATACTGATGAAAATTCTAGTCATTGAGGACGAGCAAGCACTTTTGGAAAGCATTCTGGCTTATTTTATAGGGGAGGGCAATATCTGTGAGTTTGCCTCTAATTTTGCATCTGCATCTGAGAAGATCGCACTTTATAACTACGATTGCATCTTGCTGGACCTTGGCCTTCCGGGTGGCGAAGGGCTGGAGCTATTGTCGCAACTGAAGCAGATGAAGAAAAAGGACGGAGTACTCATCATATCGGCAAGGCATTCTCTTGATGACAGACTTGCGGGCCTTGATCTTGGTGCCGACGATTATTTAGTGAAGCCTTTTCATCTTTCTGAGTTGAAAGCAAGAGTAAGTGCAATTGTGAGAAGAAAGAACTTTGACGGCGATAATTTGATCATTTTTAATGAAATTAAGGTCGATGTATCCGCCATGAAGGTCTCCGTAGCTAATAACCAAATAGTTCTTACCAAAAAAGAATTTGATCTGCTCGTCTATTTTCTGGCCAACAAAAATAAAATAGTGACAAAAAATGCCATGGCCGAACATTTATGGGGAGATGAAATGGACCTTTCGAACGATTTTGATTTTATTTATACACATGTAAAAAACCTAAAAAAGAAACTGGCCGAAGCAGGCGGGAAAGACTACTTACGATCGGTATATGGAATTGGATATAAATTTGGAGAAGCATGAAGCTAGCGACCAGATATAATCGTGCAAACCTCCTTACTTCGTTGGTTATTCTAATCATTACTGGTCTTATTTATTACGTAGTCATTCACTTTATACTGACTGAAAGACTGGACCGGGATTTGGCTGTAGAAGAGAACGAAATTCGTCAATACACACAGACCTATCAAAAATTACCGCTTCCCGCCAGTTATCTGGATCAACAGGTTTCTTATAAAGAGATTAATGGTGAGGTATCTGGCATACGGGATTTTAGTTATACAACCTATATCAATCCAAAAGAAAATGAGGTAGAACCTGGCAGAAGCCTGGTTACAACAGTATCACTCAAAGGTAAGGTCTACCAGGTTACAATTACCAAGTCCAGGCTAGAATCTGAAGATCTTGTTCGGATTATCCTGTTCATCACGTTGGGCGTAACAGTTGTATTATTACTATCATTAATTCTCATAAATCGATTTGTTCTCAACCAATTATGGAAACCTTTTTATTCTATCCTAAACAGGATGAAGACATTTGAGGTGACAAAAACGGAAAACATAAAAGAGGAGTCAACGAAGATAGATGAGTTTAGAGAGCTAAATGAATCTGTAAATGCTATGGTGAAAAGAGTAAGGCAGGATTATAAAGAACTTAAGAGTTTTACAGATAATGCATCACATGAAATGATGACCCCCCTGGCAGTGATCAACTCAAAGCTTGACTCCCTGCTTCAAACAGAGACCTTTACAGAACACCAGGGACATCTTCTTGAGGATATTTACCATGCAACAGGAAGACTTTCCAGGCTTCATCAATCACTTCTATTGCTCGCTAAAATTGAAAACAATATTATTCCGGATGCTGAGAATATAGATATTCAAGAGATGCTGGAAGGTAAAATCCGCCAATTCCATGAACTGTTTGAGAAGGATGGATTGCGGGTTGAGGTAAACCTGGAAAAAACAGAAATTACAATGAGCAGGTACCTGGCAGATATCCTTTTGAATAATCTCTTCAGCAATTCGGTTAGGCATAACCATAGAGGAGGCCGAATCGATGTGAAACTTATCTCGAACGTCCTAATAATCTCCAATTCTGGTAAAGACAAGAGTGTTCAGGAGCGGCTCTTTGATCGCTTTTCTAAATCTGCTGAATCAGATGGAATGGGTTTGGGATTGGCGATCAGCAAGCAAATTTGTACCCTATATGGATTTGAACTTGAATACCATTTCATAGACAATATGCATTCCTTTAAGGTTTATTTTAAAAAGAGTTTTTAACATGCTGACTAATAGGATTAAATGAATTTATGTTTTACAGAGTATATTAATGGAAAACCTACTTTTTTTAAGGAAAAGATTCTTTGCGGTTTTCTAAAAGAGGAGCAAACCAGACATTTCAAACCAAAATTCCATACCATACGGAGAAAAAGGTCCGACATAAACAGTTCGGCAAAAGAATGGTCTGTTGGAGAAACCATCCAATTTTGCACCTCATTAGAATCTGGGGGAGAACTACCGTTTGGCCTTGAAACCAGGTGTATCCTTATACAAGAGATTAGTATTGTTTGGAAGGACAAGAAAATACCCGATATTGTGATTGATGGACTAAACTTAACTATTGCTGAGATTCAGGAATTAGCAATAAATGATGGTTTTGAGGCATTGGAAGATTTCCTGAGTTATTTTGCCTCAGATTTCAACGGTATTCTCATCCACTGGACAACATTTAAATATTGATGATTTATTTATGATTTTAGAATTAATTAAACAACCATGGCCATGGTATACTTCTGGAATAGTCATTGCATTAATTATGATTACTTTGCTTTTCTTCGGAAAATCATTTGGCTTTTCATCTAATCTTAGCACCATCTGCAGTATGATGGGTGCTGGTAAAAAAGTGCGTTTTTTTGATTTCAACTGGAAGAATCAGCAATGGAATTTGTTTTTTCTTATAGGTGCGGTCATCGGAGGGTATTTATCTTCTACGTTTTTAGTAAGCAATGCTCCTTTAAACTTATCCAAATCAACCATTACTGATCTCGCTAAGCTTGGAATTCAATTTGACGGCGGGTTAAATCCATCTCAGTTATTTGATTTTAAGTCGCTTGGCTCAGTTAAAGTCATATCACTACTCTTATTCGGAGGCATTCTTGTTGGCTTTGGAAGCCGGTATGCCGGCGGCTGTACATCTGGTCATGCCATCAGTGGCCTTTCAAATCTACAACTCCCTTCTTTGGTTGCAGTGATCGGCTTCTTTATCGGAGGATTAATTATGACACACCTTTTATTTCCAATCCTATTTTAGTTATGAAGTTTTTCAAATACATTTTTACCGGAGTAGTTTTCGGAATTGTAATGGCTAAATCAGAAGCGATGTCCTGGTACCGTATTCAGGAAATGTTTCGTTTTCAGTCTTTCCACATGTACGGAATCATTGGCACTGCAGTGTTTTGCGGAGTAATTGCTGTGTTTTTAATCAAAAAAGTAGAAGTGAAAGATCTGAACGGGCAGCCAGTGAGATTTCAAAACAAGGATAAAAACTGGAGAAAGTACATCATAGGGGGGACTATTTTTGGCCTTGGCTGGGCACTCACCGGGGCATGTCCAGGACCAATTTTTGTTGGCATAGGATATGGCTACACGGGAATGGTTGTTGTAACAATCGGAGCTTTAACAGGCACTTATCTATATGGTGTTGTTAAAGATAAATTGCCTCATTGGTTTGCTTAATCAGATGGATTATTCGACTGTTTATTTATTTCAGTCCATTATTTATATCTGTATTGCTTGGGAGAAATACCCATCACTTTTTTAAACAAGCGAGAAAAATAATACGGATCATCATAGCCAAGGCTCATGGCAACATCCTTAATTTTAGTTGGTGTGCTGTACAGCAGATGACATGACTGTTGGATCTTTAGTTGTATAAAGTATTCCATAGGAGAGATTCCTGTCGATTGACGGAATAAACTTGAAAAATGAGAGGCAGAAAGTTTGTGACGCGCTGAGAAATCTTCAACAGTGAACTTGTTAGCCAACTCATGACGCATAAAAACAATTGTTTCTCTAACTATTCCTTTATCCTCGTTGCCTGTAAAATGTTGTTCCGGATATAGAAAAGTAGATAGAAAATGATATAAACACATATTTGCTTTGTTCAGGTTATCCTTACTGTATCCCATTTCAAGGCATCGATACATTTCATTCCAAATCTGAATTCCTTTTTCGTTATAATGAATTTGCTGAGGTCCGTCACCCAAGGCAATATTCAGTACCTGGTTAAAAGCATCTATTTCTTTGCCACTAAAGTGAACCCAAAGTATGGTCCATGGCTGATCCTGATCTGCCGCGTATTTTATATAACTTGTAGTTGCCGGAATTTGAAAAAACTGATTTGGGCCAACTTCATATTTCTTCTTATCAATCATATACCATCCTTTTCCATGAACACAATAAATAAATATATTGTCTTCGCAACCCTTTCTGCGCTCGCGAAAATGCGAAGATGCTTTAGGAAAGTAGCCGATATGGGTAATGAAAATCTGGTTTAAAAGTGCATTAGCTGTATCAGCATTTTTATAGACCATATTAGGCAAGCTGATGAGCTTTTGCCCATCAAAGCCATCCCGGACCTTTTTCTTATGCTTGATACCTATTATTTCTGAAATCATGTGGTCACTCATTTTCTTAGCTAAAGCTACTATATTAATCGAATAATCCATTAAAATAAGGGGATAATTCATTGCTGATTAACCCATATGGGTTTAGTTTTGATTTCTAACTAAATATTTGCCGATTATCTAAAATACGGGACAAATGATAAAAAAATTACAGATAAATGATCTGCGTTTTCCTCTTCGTAAAGGGGCCGGAAGTGACGCTATACATAGTGACCCCATCTATTCTTATGCTGTAACCAATCTGATTGACGATAGCGGCCTAACAGGAACAGGATTTGCTTTTACATTGGGTGAAGGAAACGATCTGGTCTGCAAAGCAGCTCAGTTTTATGCGGAGCAGCTAAAAGGTAAAGATATTGAAGAACTGATGTCTGATTTTGGGACATTGTTTAACCGACTTTCCAATGAACAACAGTTCCGCTGGCTAGGTCCTCATAAGGGTGTAGTACATCTGGCGCTAGCTTCAGTAACCAATGCATGTTACGATTTATGGGCAAAGAAAAGGGGAGTACCCTTATGGAAATTACTGATTGATCTTTCACCAGAAGAAATCGTGAATACACTTGATCTTTCTTACCTCGAAGATGTACTTAGCCAAGAGCAAGCCGTAAGATTGCTACAAGATAACACTGCAGGTAAGGAAAACCGTAGTGGAATACTAAGCACAGGTTATCCTGGCTATGACACTTCCATTGGCTGGTTCAATTATAGTGACGAGAAGGTACGCGAAAATTGTATCAGAGCTATTGCCGAAGGATTTACAGCAATGAAGTTAAAAGTAGGAAGCAAAGACTCTGACAGAGACATACGCCGATCTCACATCGTAAGAGAGGTGGCTGGCCCCGACATTAAAGTGATGCTGGATGCCAATCAGCAATGGAGCCTCCCTCAAGCACTTAAAATATGTAAAGAATTTCAAAGCATGCAACCCTATTGGATTGAAGAACCCACTCATCCAGACGATGTAATTGCACATAGAACCTTGGCTGATGCTATTGCGCCAACTAAATTAGCACTTGGAGAACATGTTCCTAACCGTATTATCTTTAAAAACTACTTACAAACAGGAGCGGCAGGCTTTATGCAACCAGATGCTGTAAGATTAGGCGGTGTGAGCGAATTCATTACAGTTAGTTTACTCTGCCGAAAATATGGTATTCCTGTTGTTCCACATGTAGGAGATATGGGCCAGTTACACCAACACCTTGTCTTGTTTAATCATATATCTATGGGGCATGAAGCTTTGTTTTTAGAGCATATACCACACTTGCAAAAACATTTTGTTCACCCTGCCACCATTGTAGGAGGTGTTTACAAAACTCCAGTGGAAACCGGTAGCAGTTGTGATCTGATCTATTAATGTAAAAGGAAATGTTAAAATCTCTAGACTTGTGCATCAGTATCACCTATCTGCTTGGTATCCTGGCTATAGGGCTTTGGACGGGAATCCGCCATCGGCGCAAAAGCAAAACAAATGCCGCGGGTGATTATTTCCTCGCCGGAAAGACCCTTAAATGGCCTGCAATCGGTCTGGCACTTTTTGCCACAAACATATCTACCGTACATTTAGTTAGCTTAGCACAGAGTGGCTTTGACAGCGGTTTACTCAACGGGAATTTTGAATGGATGGCCGGTGTAACACTTGTACTTCTCGCTTTATTTTTTGTACCGTTTTATATCAAATCTGGGGTAGCCACATTACCAGATTTTCTGGAAAAGCGTTATGATCGTTCAAGCCGAGACTGGTTAGCTGTGATCTCCGTCGTTTCTGCAATCATTATTCACATCGCATTCTCCATGCTTGCCGGAGGCATTGTGTTAAAAACATTATTCGGATTAAATATGTACCTCAGCGTTATCGTGATCTGTATTATAACAGCTATTTATACCATCATTGGTGGATTAAAAGCCGTAGTAGTCACAGAATCAATACAAACTGTGG
Organism: Pedobacter sp. HMWF019; assembly: GCF_003061025.1. Classification (GTDB taxonomy): domain Bacteria; phylum Bacteroidota; class Bacteroidia; order Sphingobacteriales; family Sphingobacteriaceae; genus Pedobacter. Next base: position 15,075 of record NZ_QAIL01000320.1, read on the forward strand.
TTTTACTTACAGGAGCATTTATCATCAGTTACGCCGCTTTTAACAAAATGGGTGGGTGGAGTCATATGACAGAAGTTCTGAAAAACAGTGGTGAAATGAATAAACTTTCTATGCTAAGGCCACATGGTGACAGCAGTGGAATGCCCTGGTATACCGTATTTTTAGGTTATCCTATTTTAGGAATCTGGTATTGGTGTGCAGATCAAACCATTGTTCAACGTGTATTGGGAGCTAAGGATGAAAATCATGCAAGGGTCGGATCTTTATTCTGTGGTTTTCTGAAAATCCTTCCGGTGTTCATTTTTGTCTTACCTGGTCTTCTGGCCTATACCTTGTCAAAATCGGGCCATTTGGATATCAGCAGCCTGGGCATAGATGACAAAGGCCATGTGAATTCAAAAGGTATTTATACTTTGATGATTACGCAACTTTTACCTACTGGTTTAGTTGGTGTATTGGTGGCAGCCCTTTTATCCGGCCTGATGAGTCAGGTGGCAGGTGCATTAAACTCAATATCCACCATGGTCAGTTACGATATGTACCAACGTTATCGTCCTGATGCATCAGATAAACAATTGATTTGGGCGGGCAAGTTATCAGCGGGCATTGCACTTGTTTTTTCTCTTGCGCTGTTACCTTTACTGGGGCGGTATGAAAGTATTTTTAGTGGCATCAACGATATCATTGCACATATCGCTCCACCAATTACATGTGTATTTCTACTTGGTGTATTTTGGAAAGGAGCCTCTGCAGCATCAGCAAAGCTGACTTTATGGATTGGTTCTGCTTTAGGTGTAATTGTCTTTGCTATTGGCAAATTATTTCCGGAAAGTACAATTGGACAGATTCCTTTCATGATGATGGCCTTTTACCTGTTCTGTATATGTGTAATTATACAGATCAGCTTTTCACGAATCTATCCTGTACAACATACCCCGGAGAGTTCGCAACTTTATTGGAAATCACCATTAGAGCCCCTACATGATGCCGGTTGGAAAGGTTTCGGTAACTATAAGGTGCTATCGGTACTGTTACTTTTAGTTACAGGAGTACTATATTATATATTCAGATAGATGATTAAAAATTCAAAAATAGACGCGCTGAAAACTACGTTATTGTCAGGTAAAATAATTTTTCTTACCGGAGGATCTATGGGAATAGGTCTGGAATGCGCTAAGGCCTATGCAGCAGCAGGCGCTTACGTTGTTATCGTAGCATCTTCTGAACCATCTGTTAAAGAAGCAGTAAAGCAATTAGGTAAGGAACACCATGGAATTGTATGTGATGTTTCATCTGGAGAGGAAGTTGAGAAGGCTATACTAGAAACCTTGGATAAATTTGGTAGGATTGATGCTATCCACAACAATGCAGGCATTGCAAGTCCTTCTAAGCCATTACATGAAACCAGTGATGAAGAATGGCGGAAATTGATGGATGTAAATGTAATGAGCGTTTTGTTTACCACCCGATTCGGGTTCGAAGAACTTAAAAGAACCAGGGGATGTATTTTGAATACCAGTAGTCTTGTTGGCGAAATTGGCCAGGAGAACCATGCAGCTTATAGTGCAACAAAAGGCGCATTAAACACACTAACCAAATCAATGGCCCTTGACTATGCACGCTATGGCGTCCGTGTTAACGCTGTCCTGCCAGCAGGAGTCTGGACGCCTATGTTACGTGAATGGTCTAAAGAGCAATCAGATCCAACATCCATTGAAAAATATCTCGACGACATTCATCCTTTAGGTTATTGCCCTGAAGGCGATGTAATTGCCGATGCCTGTGTTTTTCTTCTTTCTGATCAATCCAGATTTATCACAGGCACTATTTTACCTGTTAGTGGCGGAGCAGAACTAGGCTATCGGAGAAATTTATAAGACATCATCATCAATGCTTGCCTGTTTTTTGTAATTTAGAAAAACATATAAAAATCAATAGATGAACCAAACGATACACAAATATTCATTCTGTATAGGATTACTGGTTTTCGTAACCGGCTTACTGTTTTCTTTTACCTATGATAAATCTGGCTTAAGCGCTAAAGATTCTAAATCTTTAGCAGCAGATTCGGCAAGTTATTTAAAACAACTGCTCAAGTATAAAGCCAGTGATCATTTGCTGGCAGTAGGATACGTGGTTGCTGACGGTAATGATCCTGAGGCATCAACCAATTTATTAAACCTTCCCGACAGTCTTGATATTCTTTCACTTTTCGTAGGCTACGATCCAAATCCAGACCATTGGAAGGCAGCCCAAAAAAAGGGAATCAAAATTGTCAGAACCATAGCGCCCAATAGTGCTTACTTTGATCACTCTGCAAAAGATCCCATCACCAAAACCTCTGGCTATGTGCGCCCAGCAGGTATAGATCCAAATGTAGTGAAAAGCACTAGTACATATGACCATTATGCAAGGGATAAATACATGGAGTATATTGTTCAGAATAAGTGGGATGGGCTCGATGTAGACATAGAAACGGGAATGTTTGGTGCTGAGGTACCTACATATAACGCTGCCAAATTCCTTTCTGCTTTGGCAAAATATTTTGGCCCGAACTGTACCAGCTGCACCATCAAACCAGACGGAAAAAAACCACTTTTCATTTATGATACAGACGTTATTTTTGCTGGTAGAAATATAGGCTATGATGTTCTTTATGCTCCATTTAAATCAAATTATGATCATGTTTACTTTCAGTCATATACCGGAGGTAACCGTGCCTGGCGTGGATCTGGAACTCAGGATTTTCTTCCAATTGTTAAAGCATATGGCAGTAAATTTATAGCGCTTGTAAATGGGGATCAATATATTTATTCAAAAGGCGGTCAGGATTCTGCTCCAGATGGCGATGCTAAAACTGTCGCCTCGCTGCTCAGTTACGCGCAATGGATGAAAGACAATAATGGTGGAGGAGCAGGCGCTTACAGAATGAGCCGTGATTACAACCATAAACCTGTTTTTAAAAATATCCGTGAAGCCATACAAATTATGAATCCGGAAACCAAGTCAAAATAAAAGAGTTTATTAATAAAAAAAACGGTTTAGGCCCTGCAGATCTTGGAAGGATCTGCAGGGCCTATTTTATTTCTTTGCAATTCTATAGAATCGTCCACCATCAGTTACTGCATAAAGCGCTCCATCTTTACCAACCGCAAGCGCACGGAAACGCTCGCCTTCACTTTTCAAGAACCTCTCCTCACCAACAACTTTATTATTTTTGATCACCAGCCTCACAATATGCGTACTGCTCAGACCGCCAACAAAAAGGTTTCCTTTCCATTCAGGAATAACATTGCTGTTATAAAAAGCAATTCCTGAGGGAGAAACAACAGGATCCCAATAATAAACTGGTTGTTCCATACCTTTTTTTTGTTGGATACCATCACCAACTTTTTCACCACTGTATTCTATACCGTAGGTGATCACCGGCCATCCATAATTCTTTCCCGGGCGGATAATATTGATCTCGTCACCGCCTCTTGGTCCAAATTCCGATTCCCATAATTCGCCAGTTAGTGGATTTATGGCCAATCCCTCAGGACTACGAAGACCTAAAGCATAAATTTCTGGTCGTGCATTTGGGGTTTTGGAGAAAGGCCCCCCAGGAACAGCCTTTCCATCCTTAGTAATGTGGATTATTTTTCCGAGAGATGAATTTAAGTCTTGTGCTTGCATCCGAATATCATTTCCCGAGCGCTCGCCCGTACTTACAAATAAGTTTCCATTCTTGTCAAAAACAATACGGGAACCAAATTGAAGTGTTCCTTTATAGGCCGGGGTAGCACGGTAAATCACTTGTATATTTTCTATTTTAGTCTCATCCGCCGACAATTTACCTTTGGCAATCGCTAATAATGTACCTCCGGATGTTTGCTCAGAATAATCCCAATAAATCATTCTATTCGTAGAAAAATGTGGATCAATATTAACGTCGAGCAGGCCGCCTTGTCCATCAGGCACAACTTTAGGTAAGCCTGTTATTTTCTTCACTATTTTTCCTCCGGTAGTTATAATACCCATGGTTCCTAACTTTTCAGAAACTAAGAAACGTCCGTCAGGTAAGACACAGATTCCCCAAGGGTGTTCTAGGTCTTTACTTAATAAACTAACGGAGAAAGGTGTTTTGGTTTTCATACCTGCAATACGCGTTTGCCCGGTAAAAGCGGGTTTATATTTCGTATTTGCTGCCTGGGTTTCCACTGCGGTTTGCGCATCACTGCTGTTACAGGCAAATATGGAAACAAGGCCCAGGCCTGCAATAAAGAGGGTAGAAGCTTTTTTACTAATAGATTGCATAATTAAAGGTTGATAGGTGAATTAATTGGAAGAACGAAATAGGTAGTCAATTTATAAAGTTAACAATTTACTGCTCTATATGTTTACACTGAATGCGTTCATCTTCAAGTCTGTGCTTCAGTCCCTGAAAGTGATAACAAACTCTGCCCCCTCATTAATTTCACTTTGTACCCGGATATGGCCACCCAAACTTGTAATATGATTATAGATCAGGTAAAGACCTATACCTTTACTATCTGGATGATGATGAAATGTCTGATTAAGGCCAAATACTCTGTCTTGCACCTTATTCAGGTCAAATCCCAGACCATTGTCAGAAAAAACCAGTTGTTTAAGACCATTTGCATTCCTTGTGGAAATGGAAATGACAGGATGAAGTTCCGGTTTTGCGTACTTAATAGAGTTAGTAATCAGATTAAGAAATATGCTATCCATATACACTTTATTAAATATAATGGTCTCAAACGCTGAAAAATCGACGTTCATCACCGTTCTTGACCCCATAACAAGCGCATTTATGGACTGAATAACTTCATTAAGGGAGTCGCTTATATTGACTCCTTCAGTGGGTGTGTTGTTTTTTTCTTTTTGACGTACTGGTTCCAGATAATTATTTAAGGTGATCTTCAAACCTTCAGTGGTTGACTGCATTAAATTGATCCATCCTAGAATTTCCTGGTCCTGAATAGTAGAGACATCTAAAAGGGATAATATCGAGAGCAAGTTATTTACGGGTGACCTTAAATCATGGGAAACAGTATGAGTTAGATGCTGCAGTTCTTCATTAATTTTCGAAAGACTAGCCACGAGCTCGTTTCGTTCTTGTTCCTGTTTCTTCTTGTGTGTAATATTCTTAGCAATTGCATAAACCAGATTTTCCTCAGGAACAGGAATTGAGGTCCAGGACAACCAGATCACCTTACCACTTTTTGTTAAATACCTGTTCTCAAAATTTAAGAGAGGAATACTCCTTTTAAGATTATCCCGAAGTTTTTCTGTAATAACTTGATCATCATTATAAACGAATTCATTTATAGGTTTTGAAAACAGTTCTTCGTTAGAATATTCCAGAAGTTTGGAAACTGCCGGGTTTATTTTTTTAAAATAACCATCATATCCAGCAATACACATTAAATCTTGAGAAACGTTAAAGAAAAGTGCAGTGTTAAAGTCATCCTTTGGATCAGGTTGTTGATTATTCCCTTTGGAAATCATAGAGTATTGGATTCCTTGTCTTATTTAAAAAGTCTATTGGATTAAGATTGTAAACATACGAAAGTTTATCAAGGGTTTATTTGATTGCAAACAAACGCACCAATTTACCTTTTAAAGCGATCTATTTTCAAATTATGCAACACATACAACTCAATGATTGCATAGTCATGGCTTGGTATTCTAACTAACTTCTTTTATTTATGAATGTTTTTTTTATAATTGTATCGAATTCTAAACTTCCTTACAGTTGTCTGTTACATTAGATATAGCGTCATTTGAAAATCTATTCAAAAAACATTATAAGTTTTTGGTTATTGTTGCTTATCAAATAACCAAAGATGATGATGCAGCAAAGGACATTGTGCAGGATTTCTTTATTAATTTTTGGCACAGACGTAATGAGGTTGTGATTGAAAACTCTTTTCAATCTTATAGTACACGTGCGGTAAAAAATCTGGCAATTACTTACCTTAAAAAACATATACCTTCCTTTGATCTGACGGATCAAGTTTTCACTGATCCTATTCAAACAGACTACTTAGAGGAAGAAGAGGCTTTAAAATTTAAAGAGGAAACGGATCAGAAGGTAATGTCTTTGGTAAATCTCCTTCCTGATGAGCGTAAAAAAGTGTTTTTGCAATATGTTGTTGATGGTCTAAGTTATGCCGCTATCGCTAAAGCAAATAATATCTCTGTGAATACAGTAAAAACCCAAATGAAAAGAGCTTATGCCTTTCTTAAAGCCAAAGTATCCGAAGATCCAATTTCGGTTATAATCATTGCCGTCCTTTTTGGGAAAGGAAAATTATAATTTTTAGCTGCTGTAAATGAGATAATTATAAAATACTTTATAATTATTTTCGATTGCTGTCACCCTAAATCAACCTCTCGAAGACAATATATTAACCCGTCTAAGAAATGAGTACAAAAAACAATTGGATTGAGGTAATCCAACAACTAAACAATAATCAGGAGCCTGATGAGCAATTACTTCGACAATTAAGTCGTGAGGAAAGAGAACTGATTGAAGCTTTACAGAAGGATAAGATGATTGTAAACGCTCATCTGTTGCTCGGCAATCTGAACGAAAAAAGTGCATGGACTTCCATCAGATCAAACTTTGAGACAAAGAACATAGGGCTCTTCCCTAAATTATTGAGACACGCAGCGATATGGTTATTGCCATTATTTGCTGTTGGCGGAGGAATTCTTTACCATTTTAAGTACAATCAACCTGTAGAGTTAGCTGCAGCGAAATTACAACCAACGGATCATAACAGAGCAACTTTGGTTTTGGCCAATGGCAGTACAGTTGAACTCTCAGCTAAATCAAACCAAAAATTAGGAGAGGTTGCTGGTACGAGCATAGTCAATCACCAAAAGAACTTGCTGACTTATCAGCAGAACCGCTCATTAAAGGGTGGTGACCAACTTTTCAACAAACTGATTATACCTAGAGGTGCAGAATACAAACTGGCCCTGGCAGATGGTTCCCTCATCACGATAAACTCCGCATCCATACTCCGTTTTCCAGTCAATTTCAATGCAGCAACCAGCAGAAATGTCTTTCTGGAAAAAGGAGAAGCTTATTTTCAAGTAGCAAAAAATCCCCATAAACCTTTTATCGTTCATGCTAATGGGATGGATATTAAAGTTCTGGGTACCACCTTCAATGTCAATACCTATAAAAAAGATCTTCGCACAACCTTAGTGGAAGGTAGAGTAGAAGCCAGTAACTCAAATGGTCAAAAGGTAGTTTTAAATCCTAGCCAGGAGGCAATTCTGAACAAACAAAATGGCACATTAGTTAAAGCAGATGTTGATGTGACACCGGTTGTGGCCTGGGCAAATGGCAAAATTGTATTTGAAGAATCTACCCTTGACGAAGTAATGGAGGAACTGGGATTGTGGTACGATTACGATGTAGAATTTGTATCCGCTCAGATCAAAGAAATACATTTCTCGGGCGAGCTGGAAAAATATAAAGACATCAAACAGATTTTAAGCATCATTGAACAAACCGGTGGGGTGAAGTTCAGCATTAAAGGAAGGAGGATATATGTAGATCAGCGTTAAAGAAACATCTACCGACCCATATTCAACAACCAACAAACTTTTAAATAATACATGAAAAAATATCTCCTAAAATATTTTTCGCCTCAAACTAACTTTCTATGTATCCTATGCTGTTTAATTATTAATC
>NZ_QAIL01000034.1 GCF_003061025.1 Pedobacter sp. HMWF019
GTTATAAGCTGCAGTAAAATCTGTCCTCATCAACTTAAATCGTTCTACAACGGTGGCAATAAACGCTTCATCAAGTATCTGAAATATCTCGTTCGCTCCCCCTCCACTGAGGTCAAGTTCGGATAATTTGTAACTCTGTTCCAAGGTTCCCTGCTCAAATTTTACGATGTATTTTTGGTTCATATTGAACAAGGTGATTTTGCAATCAGGATGTGGTAATTCTGCTAGTACTCTCATTTTTTTATGGAATTAATAAGGCCTTTGCCTGGTCAATACCAGACAAAGGCCGTTTGTGTTTATTATAGTTTTATGCCTATTTCCTTCACTAAGAAATCAGCATGGTCAATTTTTGTGGCTACCCAAAGCACATAACGAATATCTACACCTATAGAGCGGCTGTAGCTTTCGTTCCAGGCGTAATCATTAATGGTAGCTCCATAAGCGCGGTCAAAATTAACTCCGATCAGTTCTCCGTTTGCATTCATAATAGGAGAGCCAGAGTTACCCCCGGTGGTGTCCATATTATATAAGAAAGAAACAGGAACATCTTTTAAATCCTTTTTCTCAAAAGGCCCGAAGTCTTTATTGGTCCAAAGGGTTTTAATTGCAGCTGGATAGCCAAAATCAGGATTACCCGAAGCACCCTTTTCGAGAATACCTTTAATTGATGTATAAGGCTTCATATAAGTCGCATCAGCAGGAGTGTAGCCCCTTACATAGCCATAGGTCAGACGCAAAGTGCTGTTTGCATCTGGTATAAAGTCTTTCTTTAGGAATTTCTCCTTAACATTCACGTAGTCACCCATTAATTTGTTGAGTAGACCCTCTCTTCTGTCTTTTTCAGGCTTAAGTTCTGCAATCTGTTTGCCCAGGTCTTTTTCCAGCAAAAGAAGGCCATCATTGTAGGCGCTTAAAGCTTTTGGTGACTTAAGAAGCGTATTCAATACATAGTCCTGGTCCTTCAGCTTACTTAGTTCAAAAGTATCCTTAAGGTACTTGTTTATCGTTGTTTCATCATTTGAGCCTTTACCTGTAAACTTGTTTACAGCTTCTACCTTTTGATTTGGCGAGAACTTTGCCGCATCATTAAACATCCGGTTTAAGATCTGTTTATCTACATACAGGTCGTAGGCTTCATAAGTTCCGGCCAGAGATTTTTTGACTTGCTCTATATTCAGGTCAAAAAAGGATTGTTTTTGTGCAACAGGTTGTGCTTCGAGTGCCTCTTTAAAGCTATTTATGGTTCTGGATACCGACAACAAACTGGTTGATGTGTAGATCTGCTGTAACCACAGATCGCGTTGCGCATCGCCATTAATTAGCTTGTATAGGTTATCAATATCGCCCATTAAACTACCGTATTTGGTTTTTAGCTCTACATTGCCGTTGATGAACTGAGCCATTGCTGCGTCTTCCTGTTTTTTCTGCCCAATCAGGTCAATTTCTCTTAAGCCTTGTAGTTTACCTCTGTAGTTCTTGAGTACATTAGCATTGCGCTTAATCCGGGTAGCCAATTTGATTTCGGTAGCTTTATCTTTTTTTCCTGCCTCTTCCATTGTTTTATTCTGAAAGTCGTACAATTCAGAGACATAAGGAAGTACGAACTTTTGCTGGTATTCAATAAACTCCGAAGGACGGTGGCGGAAAGTACGGCCAGGATAACCTAAAATAAACACAAAATCCTCTTCTTTAGTTCCGCTGGCATTTACCTTCAGAAACTTTTTAGGGGAATAGGGAACGTTATCTTTTGAATACTTTGCCGGCTTACCATCTTTAGAGACATATGCCCTCATAAAAGAGAAATCGCCAGTATGGCGCGGCCAAACCCAATTGTCTGTTTCTCCTCCAAATTCTCCAATCTGTCGGTTTGGAACATACACCAAACGAACATCCTGAATCGTTTTATAACGAAATAAGACATAAGTTTTTCCAATAAACATTTCCGAAACCTCAGCTTTGACGCTTGGGTCTTTTTGTTCTGCTTCGGCCACGATATTTTTCATGGTATTGTTAATTAGCTGAAGTCTGCTTGCAGGGTCTGTGATCTGGGCAACAGCGCCTAAAATCCGATCAGAAACATCTTCATAACTATCTGTTATACGGCATGTTAATCCTTTTGCTTCAATTTCTTGTTCATGTGATCTGGCTACAAATCCATTGTTTAAATAATCATGTTCTGGCGTACTGGCCAGTTGCACGGCACTAAATGCACAATGGTGATTGGTGATGATCAGTCCTTCGTTAGAAATGAAAGACCCCGTGCAACCACCTACGTTAACCAGGGCGTCAACCAGACTTGTTCCATTTGGATTGTAGATCTCTTTCTGGTCTATTTTTAATCCGGCCTTTTTCAAATCCAGTTTGTGGATCTCACTTAAAGGGAACATACCTTCATCGGGTGGTGTATAGCCCGACTGGACTATCCCGATGGCTAAAAGAGAGGTAAATAGTAGAGTTTTTTTATTCATGTGTTAGATACTAATGGTGATAATTTTCAAATCTAGTAAAATTTAGCCTTTTACATCCCCAAGACAAGCTTTAGCAGGGGAAATACGTAACTTTGGCTTAAGAAATAAAACCTATGGCCGAAGATTTAAAAATTATAAGCAGTACCGATAAAAAAGATCAGTATGAATCTTTACTACCCCAGATTGAAGCCTTAATAAGCGGCGAAGATGATCTGATTGCAAACCTTGCCAATATCGCGGCTGCTCTAAAGGAACAGTTTAATTGGTTCTGGGTAGGCTTTTATCTGGTTAAAGAAAATGAATTGGTACTCGGACCTTTTCAGGGGCCTGTTGCCTGTACCAGGATCCAAAAGGGAAGAGGAGTTTGCGGCACCTCCTGGGCTACATCGGAGGTGGTGATTGTACCGGATGTAGAGCTCTTTCCAGGTCACATTGCCTGTAGTTCAGCATCCAGATCTGAAATCGTGTTACCCGTTTATCACGGAGAAGAAATTATAGGTGTACTTGATGTAGATAGTGAATATCTATCTCATTTTGATGATACTGATGAATTTTATCTAAAGAAAATAGTGAACTTTATACATGCATAAACTTCCATTTTCTTTTTATCAGAACCACGACGTACTGCTCCTGGCACAGCAACTTTTAGGAAAACAGTTGTACACCTTCAAAGACGGCCAGCTCACTGGTGGTACAATTGTGGAAACCGAGGCCTATCATGGGGTAACCGACAAAGCATCCCATGCTTACGGAGGCCGGTTCACAAACAGGACTCAAACCATGTATCAGGCCGGAGGGGTTTCTTATGTATACCTTTGTTATGGTATACATTCACTTTTTAATGTGGTTACCGCAAGTCAAGATACGCCCCACGCTGTACTTATCCGGGGCATTGAGCCTGTAACAGGAATAGACATTATGCTGGAAAGACGAAAAATGCCAAAATTAAAACCAAATCTCACAGCTGGGCCTGGAGCGCTTTCCCAGGCCTTGGGTATAGATAGAGCCCTCAACGCTAAAGATCTTTCGGGAGAAGAGCTCTGGATAGCCGATAATGGAATTTCCTTTCCGGCAAGTCAGATTGTTTCAGGACCAAGGATAGGTGTAGATTATGCTGGTGATCATGCCTTATTGCCCTGGAGGTTTTATGTAAAAGGAAACCCATATGTCAGTAAACCACATATCTAGTATCCATTCAGTAAATTAATTTTAAATGTTTTATAATCATTGTTATATAACTAATAATTATAACCTAAATATAAAAAGAACAAACTGAACAGCCCTGTTTTATGGTGAAGCCTGTTACAATTACTAATTTGTAGTAGTAAAAAGGGCTTGAATATGATAAAAGTAGGAATTATTGATGTAAATCAACAGCGTAGAGGCATGATGCGTAGCCTTCTCGATGATGGTCATCAGCACGATTTAAAGGTTACATTTGAAGTGGGCTCTATGGTCGAATGTAAAAACATAATTGCTGCCCGGGAGCCCAATGTGACCTTAGTGGATATTGAAGAGAACGGCATCGACGTCATTATTGAAATCTATCGTAAATTCCCTAATACCAATGTGGTTGTCTATAGTAATATCCAGGACCACAACACCGTAATATCTTGTGTAAAGGCAGGGGCAATGGGCTATCTCACAAAAGACACCTGTTTAAATGAAGTCATATCCACAATCGTGACCACGTATAACGGAGGTTCTGTTTTTAGCCCATCAATTTCAAGAAACTTCATTCAGCAAGTACAGCAGGCTGTAGATCATCAGAACAATCTGAGCTTGAGGGAGCGTCAGATTGTTGAGGGCTTGAGAAATGGTTTGAGTTACAAATTGATCGGGTATAAATATGGGATCTCACTGGATACGGTAAGGCAGTATATCAAAAGAACCTATAAGAAACTGAATATCAACAGTAAAGGTGAATTGCTTGCTCAGTTTAGGTAATAAACGCGCAAGTGACATCAGAATAGTTATTTGGTGTCTGCTTATTTTCTCCCAGGTAATTTCCTGTAAAGTCTTATCTCAAGTAAAATATAGTTTTGCAAAAGACACATTGGGAATTAAAGGAGGGGAAACGTTTTCTAATTTTATGAAAATTAACAATCCCTTTGGTGAGGATGTGGTCCTGGTGCAGGACCCCGGAACAACACCACTCACCAGAGGTCTGTTGTCTTTGCCAGATACCTTAGTACTGAAAGCAGGAGAGAGCAGGATTTTCCCCTTGAAATATCTTGCAGACAGACAAACGATTAATAGCAACATACAAGTTTTTACAGTTAAGCTCTTGGCCCTGAACCCGAATGTTCAGGTACAGGCTTCAGCAACTTTTAAGACCATACTAACAGATGTTGGTGGATTGACCATTGGTACCGAGGAAGATGAAATCTATCTCAGTCAGTTGAGCAATCAGGCGCAGGTCGTTGTACGTTGTGCGAACAATGGTTTTATTCCGCTGACCTTCAGAATATTATTAACAGGAATTCCGGACGGGCTGGAGTTCACCGGGCAGACAACAATTCTGACATTGCAGCCGGGCTCACAGCTGTTGCTGCCTTTTCTGGCCCGAAATAAATCAGCAAATGCTGCTGTAGACTTCACGGTAACCATGCAGGCAATGGATGAAAGTAACCATCAGCTCGCTGTGAAGGTGATCAGAATTCTGAATGTTAGCAGTGCAAGAAGAATGTCTAGTTCAGGTAACCAGCCGGGAGGGACGCTTCCAAATACCGTATCTCTTCATTACGCAAGTCTGAACCGTGGATCTTCTTATTACCAGTTGCAGGCAAACGGCAAAGTGAATACCGGCCAGAGTTCTTCACTTGAATACCGTTTGAATGCAGATGATTACCATCAGCCGGGAGCAAACGGTATTAATTTATACAACAGTTATGTGGACTACCAAACCAAAAAATGGGGTTTAAGGCTAGGAAATATTTATGATAACCTGGATTTTCAGCTGGCTGGAAAGGGAGTCAAAGCCAGTGCAAAACTGGAAGATCAAAGTGTGCTTTCCTTTTATGGGATACAAAACAATTATTTTATCTATAATGGAGTGAATAATACTGTACCGGGAGCAAGGGTCTATGCCTTGGATTATAGTCTGGAAAAACCAGCAACATCAAAACGCTTTACTTTTCTGCACAGCAGAGACCCGTTAACAGGATTAGACGCCAGTCAGTTAAGTACAAAATCCTCTTTTAGACTTAGCAAAAATGAAACCTTCGGATTTGAAGGCGGTTATTCCCTCGAAAATCAGAGCGATGGCAGTTCACCGGCAAAACAAGGTTTTTCGGCAGGACTGAATTATGTGCTGAATACCAGGGCGGTCCAGGTTTCGGGAAACGGATACTACAGTAATCCATATTTTACCGGTTTAAGACGCGGGTTGTTGCTGATCGATTTCCGTATTTCTACCCCCATAAGTGAAACCGGCAGTTTGACTGCGCATGTGAATACACAGGCCAACAATCCGAAATACCAGTCCAGGTTAACCTCTATTTTTGACCTTGGGATCAACAAAAATTCCATTGACATTTATGAATTGGCCTATAACCTCCGGTCTGGTAAGCTCTACTTTAATATCGGGCCTTATTATATGGACCAGCACCTGATTTCGAAAGGATTCTCTGAATTTGTACCTATGCCCGCTGACTGGACCTCCAGATCATTCCGCCTGGCAGCCAATATAGGTTATAGCGGAGCCATCAACAGCTTCTCACTCACTGCCGATTATGGTTATACCTTTTTCAATACTTCAGAAAAACCGCCGGCCCCCTTTCAATCGGTAAAAATCACCGGAAGTTATACGATGCCCATCTTTGGGTTGACCGCTTATGCACAGTTCAATCCATATTATTTATCAGATGCACTTTCCTCAACCGAAAACCAGCGTTACCGATTATATTCTGTTGGCCCCAATTTACACTTTAATGCATTTAAAAACAGTTTAAGCCTTCAGTTTGGCGGGATGTACAATTACTATGGTTTTACCAGCAGTAACAACTATTCAGCAAATGGCAGCTTTAGGTACCTGATGAAAGGGCACTGGGCCCTTACCGGCGATGTACAGTACATTCTCACCAAACAAAAGATGTTGCCAATGCTGTACAACCCCGAACAGAATACAACCAACACCCTGGACCGCCAGTCTTATGATAACCGTCAACTCAGATTAGGTATAGAAAAACAGTTTGGTAAACAGGGCAACAGCAGGTCAAAAAAACTAACGCTCGCTTATTATGAAGACCGGAACAGCAACGGACAACGGGACCCAGGTGAAGCCCCTGTAGCAGGTGTCCTGGTCAAAATAAACGACGATGTGGCATTAACGAACAGTAAAGGAGAAGTAACCTTTAGTGATATGAAGAAAGAGGTCTACATTGCTTCTGTAACCAATACCAAAGGCTGGAGCCTGCAGGAGCCCACCACCGTATTCCTGGATAAAAATAAACGGATAGAAGTGCCTTTAGTTAAAACACAAGCGTTGAACGGATGTGTTAAACCCCTTACTTCAAAATATCTGAATGCCCAGTTCGAACTTGCAGGAATCCGGGTAACGGCTATCGATGCAGGTGGCCGTAAATACCAAACGCTGACAGATGACCGTGGTGGATTCTGTTTCTATCTGCCCAGGAACAATTATACGGTTTATATAGAAACAGAAGGAATGCCTTTTTCTATTGAGAATGGCAAAGAAGAAGTTTCGCTGACTGGAAAACCGGTTGCACTTTTAACCTTCCTGTACAAAGACGAACACCGGAAAGTGGGAATAACAAGATTTTAATTAGGGGGCAACGATGGTAAAGGTAACTGTAGCATTGTAAGTTCCCGCCGGCTTATTCAGTAAGTTAACGGTTTGTGTATTGGGTACCCGGAACTGCAGATTAATTGTCCGGTCTATCACAGGATTTGAACCGTTGAAGAGATTCGTGGCTGTAGTAGAAAGCGTAACAGGGCTAATACCAGTCTGGCTCGGAGTTCCTTCCACAATCATTACACCTGCAGGGATAGAATTGGCGCCCGAAATGAAGTTTCCGCTTGTCTTTACCGTTACCCCGTAAGGAACAGTACTGCTCACTGTAATCGGATTGGGCATTGCAACGGTCAACCCCTGGCTGTAAGCCGCAGGAGTAGTAAAACTGAAGTTCACCGTACTGGCTGGAATGGTCAACTCAGACATTTTTGCAACAGTTACCTGAACAGAACTGCTGGTTGTGATGGAAGCCAGTGTAGCCGGATATGCCGCAACATTCTTGGCTATCGTATAAACAATCGGCAGGGTATAAGTTCCTGCCTGTACAAAATTGGCTTTAAGATCTGCTGCACTGATGCTTAACGTATTGCTCTGGCCATTTTTATTGGTGGCCACCACAGGTACGCTGCCTGAAACAGAAATGGCCTGTGCAGCCGTAGAAAGACTGATTGCTGGTCCTGCATAAGCTCCGGAAAGCAATGCTGTAAGTTTTCCAGAAGGTACTACAGGGGTTGAATTAAAGAGTTGTGTGGTAGAGAAGGAAAAAGTACTGCTGGTTGAGTTCAGAAATACATCTGTAGGTACAGTAGAAAAATAATCAAAAGTATTGGTGGCTGATACCCCACCACCTGTCCGGAAAGCAGACAGGGCATTGACAGTCATTGTGGTAGGCGTGGTAACGGGGGTATTGAGCGTAAGCAATGCAGGAACAACAATACTCAGGTTTTGTGAAACCGGGGTGGCGTTGACGAATGTAAGCGGCGTAGCATAGGTTCCGGCCAGCCAGGCCGTACCAGCAATCGCGATTCTGTAATCTATGGTTAAAGCCCCTGAACCCAATCCGAGCACAGAGGTGTAGATGCCCTGGGCTAATGTACTGAGCTGTACTTCTGTGGCCGCTCCAAGTAAGTTCAAGCCACCGATTGAATTTACCTTGGGATGCACAACCCCAAGAGCCAACGGTGCCGATGTACCAGACGTAGTTGCCGGAAAATTTGCCGTGCTGGATTTGACGGTAATAGAGCCCAGGACAGATAGCGCGGCGGATGAGCCGCTAGGAACCGCTGATGCAGTATAATCACTTTGGCTGGTGATGTTCACTGCCGGAATGGTAACGGTAGCTTGTGCATAGCTGCCCGCCGCTGTAAAACAGCAGAGCAATGTACTAAGGGCTATATGTAATTTCTTTTTCAGCAACTTTCAAATCATAAGTAGAACCTGCATCTAATAAACCTACGGCCAGGAATTTCCCTTTCAGGTTTGCCGGAATTTTCATCAATACCCATTGAGTCGCATCGGGTAGCATCGCAATGATTTGCGGGGCCAGCTTTATGTCTTCCCCCGTTTCTTTATTGGTCAGTTCGAATTTTACAGTGGCATCCTTGTTAATGTCACCTTTGTTATGAATTTTCAGGGCCAATGTCCGCATTTTTACGCCATTCTGCTCTGTAATTCCATGATCGTCAAAAGCGAGGAATTCGAACTCCCCTGCATTCAATCCTTTTGGCGCATAATAAACCTGTATGCCCACTTCCATCAGAATATTGATCCCTATCGAAGTCCCCTTGGTCTGTTCAGTATGCTGCTGTTTGACCTGGGTAAAAAAGATCATACTATGTGTTAATGTCTTGGCATCCGCAGGAATATTCAGAGAAACGATCACCTGCTTCGTTTCTCCCGGCTGTATCTCTATTGAATTTGAAGAAAGATTGATCCACTTTGAATTGGATTGCGGTTTCGTACCAGCGTCATAATAGGATTTATTACCCAACGTGTCCCTGTCCCAGTCCTGTATCCGGTTGATAAAAGACAGCACAGTAGGGGAGTTATTGCTAAAGGTAATGGATTGACTAACAGTTTCACCAGCATTTCCGCTGAAAACAAGGCGGGAAGGAGAAACAGAAAAACCTTGTCCCCTTGCATGAATTGAAAGCGCAGAGACAAGGCTTAGAATGAAAATAAAAGTTAATCTCATTCAGTCAATTTATGGCTGTGTTACTGTATAAACTACATTGGTTGTATAGGTGCCTGCTGACATTGCCAATAATGGTGCAGCCGTAGGAATTGCATAATTAATATTGTATGCTGTACCTATTGTCGGACTTGCTGCAGCTGCAATGGTTTGATTGGCCTGAGTCAGCGTCGCAGTTGTGTAGGTCGCTCCTGTGATTGTACTTGGATCTACAGAAATCTGCACAGCGCTCAGCGGAGGCGTTGTAGTAGAGATGGTGTTAAACGCAGAATTTGCTTTTACGGCTACACTGTAAGGTTTGTTACTAACTACTGTGAAATGGCTACTCTTTAAAACGTTTTTACTGGAGGAGTAATCCGCCGCAGTTGCATAAGTAAAAGTAACATCAGGAGTAGGTCCCAGTACAATTGAATAGGCATCAGAAAGGATCAGGTTTACCGCTACAGTACCCGAAACCGCCTGTGCATTTGCTTTAGTGTTGGCGAAAGTGAGAGCGGCTAAAAGCGCGCCAATCATAAATATTTTCTTTGTCATAAATTGTTTGTTTATCTAATTCAAAGCTAAGTATAAGAACACGATAAAGGTTCGCCGTAAAGACACATATTGATGTTACATCCTTGCCCGGAATAAGCAAAATAGCCACAACAGCACGGTAAAGGAGGGGCTTGTGTAACGAAATGCATAAAAATGATAATGAAAAGTAGTTTTTGTCTATCGCCACCCCGTCCTCCTGAATTTTTCAGTAGCTTCTATTGATTTTTCATAAGAGTATATGTTTTTAATTGTATTCAAGCTGCCTTCGGCGGTCTGGTCTTCAAGAATGCTGCGCAGTTTATTTCAGGATCCCGAAACAAACCTGATTCGATAAGTCCTCAAAAAAAGGAAAATATTGGTTATGTTTGGGGCAATGAATTCTAACCACCTATTTCAAGCTGAAAATTAAGACTACGTATGACTGATTGTAAATCACTTTCAGACGCTCAGCTGATCAAACTTTTGAAAGAAGGTAACCATAGTTCGTTCACTGAAATTTACAACAGATATAATACTTTATTATATATCTACGCTTACAAAAAACTTCAGGATACAGATAGTGCCAAAGATATCATTCAGGAAGTCTATGTATATCTATGGAATTCAAGAGAAAATCTCGAAATACAAACCACCCTCTCAGGCTATCTCTATAAAGCGGTTTTGAACCGAGTATTGAATGTATTCAGACATGTTGCCATTACACAGGAGCATGTAGCCTCTTTTAAAGAGATTATTAACGATGCACCAGCCGGAACAGATTACCGCATCAGGGAAAAAGATCTGGCTGCGCTGATTGAAAAAGAGATCAATAACTTGCCAGAAAAAATGCGGGAGATATTTCAGCTAAGACGTCAAGAATATCTCTCCAATAAAGAAATCGCAGAGCGTTTAGACCTCTCAGAGCATACCGTTCATACCCAAATCAAAAGAG
Organism: Pedobacter sp. HMWF019; assembly: GCF_003061025.1. Taxonomy (GTDB): domain Bacteria; phylum Bacteroidota; class Bacteroidia; order Sphingobacteriales; family Sphingobacteriaceae; genus Pedobacter. Next base: position 10,881 of record NZ_QAIL01000034.1, read on the forward strand.
CATTAAAAGTTCTGAGAGGAAAGCTAGGTTTAATACTTTATATATATGCGCTTTTAACAGGCTTATTGAGATAACTAATTATCCAATTATTACCATGGTTCAACATAACAAAATCATACTAGAACTGGTGAATACTGCCATTACAAAAGGTGATTATGAAGGTTTTCTTGCCATCTGCACAGAGAATACAAAGTGGACCTTTGCTGGAGAACAAACCTTAAGTCAGCTCACCATTTGACAATTAGAGATCAGAATTAGATCGATTCATCGTCTTCTTCATCCTCCTCTTGATCTGTTTCGCCCGTATCCGCAGGATCTATAATCACTGTTTGCTCCTTTTTACCGTTAATTTGAGGTTGTTGATAATTCTCAGTTCTTTCTGCAGCAACATTTTTCATTTCCTGCAGGCTTTCTTCCATAATATTTTCTTTAGTTTCCATAACAATTAGCTATTATTATTTAATGAAATGAACGATCAATATTTCTAAAGCTATAACAACAGGCACAAAAGAAGGTTTTAAAGATTTAATTTGCCAGCGCTTCAGGATAAATGATGTTCGCTGAAATCTGCACCAAATACGAATAACTGTTTTGATTGTCCTTAACACATTGTTCCAGAAGCACAACGGGATGTTCTTGCTGAAGAATGCCAGCCATCAATTGCAGATTCTGATAGGTTACAATTTTAAGCATGAAGCATTCCTGAATGTATTTCAAAATGCGAATGTCATAGTAAATTGAAGATTTCATTCTCTTGGGGTAATTTCCAATTAAAGTGCTGAGCGAATTTTTAGCATTGGCCTTTACAGAAGATTTGCCCTTTATCCAGGATTTGCATTGTGTTAAGCGTTCCAAGTTCTGTTCAATATCCATTGAATCTCTGGAAATAGCACTTTTTAACTCATCAGTGCCAGCAGCAGGTGCCAATTTTGCTAAGCATTTTAAGTGCTTTTTTTCTGCAGCGATTAACTGCTTAAGCTGTTGCCTGTAGAGATCATTCAAAATTTTCAAAGCTTCCTTCATAAATATTATACATTAGGTGGAAAATAAGCAATGCAGCTCATAAGTTGGATAAAACAAATTGTGCCCGAGCCTGTGAGCAGGCCAGGCCCCGACATTTTAAAGTATCGTACAAGTTTAGCACCTGATACTGGTTTTTTCATAGTTTGGATATATTAAAGGTTAACAACAGAAGTACCTACGGTGAAATTTAAATCTGCAATAGCCTTTTGCAGATTGTATTGTTGTTGAAGTAGTTTTAATTTGGTGTCCTTATAAGAATCGAAGAAATCCACAAAATCTACCAGTCCAATTTTACCAGACTGATAGTCATTTAGTAAGCTTTCAAATAATTGATCGTATTGCTCATTGAAATCTTCATGTTTTGTGGCCAGCAGTTCAGCGCTTACCCGATATTGTTCCAGCGTAGCTACGATTGCATTTTCAAGTCTCAGTCCGTTTTCTTTAAAGGTGTTCTCCTTACTTTGTATATCATATACAGCCGATCTTATATTGCCTTGGTTCCGGTTAAAGAAGGGCAATGCAAAACCGACCTGGAGTCCAAAGTAGTTGGGCGCATAGCTGTTTACTTTGTCATAGTCTACCCCAATCGTCACATCTGGTATGGCCAGTGCCTTTTGATACTTAAGGTTATGCTGAGCATTGGCCAATACATACCGGGCAGACAGGTAATCTGCGCGGTTATTCTTAGCCTTCTCTATTAAATCCATTACATTAAGTTTTACCTGTGCATAAGATCCATTTTGTACTACAGGTAAAATAAAAGCGGTAGATTTGGTTTGCAACAATACCTTAAGCTCGGTTTCAAGCGCATTGATTTGTCGGCTGTTGTCTACCATATCATTTTCAAGACCAAATAAAAGTGCCTTTAGCCGCACAAAATCTTTATATTTAGTCTTATCGGTTTTGTAAGCATGTTCAATCTTACCCACCAATGTAGTACCCGCCGAAATTTCATAATGGTAAACTTTAGCCTGCTCATTTAAATTTGCCAGTTGCGCAAAATCCAATTGAAGATTATAGTGCAGATTACGCATCAAATCACTAAACTGAGCTTGCTGTATCATTACTCCGTCTTTAGCTAGCTGCACGTTCAATCCCCGTTTTCCTGCTGTTTTAATGATTTGACTTATTACAGCATATACCTCTCCATTACCATTGGAATGATTGAAAAAGCTATGTGTGTTGTCATATAAGTTCTGATCGGTAGCCAGCGTAGGGTTATCCCACAGCTTTGCCTGTTGTACCAATGCTTGTGCTGCGCTGATATTGTATTTTTGAGCAATTAAGCTCAGGTTGTTATCCAGAAATGTTTTTTCTGCTTGTTTAAAACTAATTTTTAAAGTGTCTGTTTGGGCAAAACCAGTGTTGCAGAGGCTTAAAGCTATTATCATTAAGCAAAATAAGGATCTGCATATTTTTAAATACATCAGGCCGTTTGGTTAAATTTAGAAGACTAACAAGAATATTTCGGCATTGTTTGACCGCTCCAAATTAAAACCTTCGGTATAACCTGTCCGAATAGGATCCTAACATTCTGTTTTTTTACCAACAGGGGCCTGTTTCGTTTTTTATTTCAAAATTAAATAGCTGACAATCAGCAATAGGTTATAAAAAGTATGTAGGTTACTTAAAAGTACATACTTGACGTAAGTATACCATTCCTATAGTTTTGAAAGAAAAAATGGATAGAAGAACCGCATTAAAGCATTCAGCACTAATTGCCTTGCTTGGAATTATAGATGTTAAAAAACTATTTGCTGCCTCAGGAAACAACAGTGAAATCAGAGGTTTTCATAAATTCAATTTAGGGAAACTGGAACTCAGAGTAATTACCGATGGACATATTTTGATGAAACCTGTACAGCCTAATTTTGCTCCTGGAATCTCTTCAACTGTTGTTGAAAAAACACTTGATGCCAATTTTGCCTCAAAATCGGAAGTTGATCTGAGCATTAACATCTTAGTCGTACAATCAGCTAGCCGAACCATATTGATTGATACAGGTTGCGGGGCCAACTTCGGAAAGGATTCTGGATGGCTGACCGAAAATCTTGTTCATGCGGGTATAAAACCTTCGGAAGTTACCGATGTTGTAATTTCACATGCGCACCCGGATCATATAGGTGGATTAACGGATAAGGATGGGCAGGTCACATTTCCGAATGCGAGGGTGTACCTGTCCAGGATAGAACACGACTTCTGGATGAGCAACTCGCCAGATTTTTCTAAAAGTAAAATTACTGATGAGGGTCTGAAAAAGATGGTTGTTGCCGTAGCGAGAAAAAACATCACCGCCCTAAAGCCTCAACTCCATTTGTTTGAAGATCGTGCGGAAATTCTAGATTGTATCAGGATAAAACTTGCTCCCGGGCATACCCCCGGGCATTGCGTTGTTCAGGTATTTTCTGGTCAGGAAAGCCTATACCATGTAGCAGATCTGGTGCATTCGCAGGTACTGGTATTTGAACACCCTGAATGGGGTTTTGAAGGAGATACAGACTTTGAGCTAGCCGTTAAATCCAGAAGGAAAATATTAAACGAACTGGCCTTGTCAAGAGCCCTGGTCTTCTCTTATCATCTGCCCTGGCCAGGATTGGGACATGTTAAAAAGCAGGGTGAAGGTTTTGAATGGATACAGCAACCAACAGTACTTCCAGATTAATATTTGGTCTAGGATTGTCTACAGAAAGCCAATAGACATCAATTGTGCCAATTTTCAGGATCTGATTGTCGATTTTTTTTTTCTCTTTAGGAAATGTGCTGAATAGCTGCTCTTTGTAGTCAAAAAAGAGGATTGTGAATAAATCGTTAAGCTTTTTCTGGCAATTTTTCGGTTCGCATTGGTACGATGATTGGATAGGGGATATTACCTATTGAAAATCATTAAATACATCTACCTATGGAAAACACAATGCTCAATGATCAAATCTGCAGCCAGCGCTCTTGTCTGGAAAATTTCGCAATGAAATTTACGAACGATATGGACGACGCCAATGACCTGGTGCAGGATACGCTCATTAAAGCTATTCGTTATCACCACCTTTATAAGCAGGGGACGAATCTTCGGGCTTGGTTGTATACCATTATGCGCAATACCTTTATCAACGATTATCGTAAGGATATTAAAAAAAGGGCAGTGATTCAAACTTCAGAAGATTTGAGCTCTTACCAACTTTGTAATAGTGCATCTATTAACGCGGGTGATAGTAAATTTGTAATGGAGGATATTCATAAAGCGATGGATCAATTGCAATCAGAATATGCTGTACCTTTTTTAAGGTACTTTGAAGGGTTTAAGTACCATGAGATTGCAGAAGAATTAGATATCCCGCTGGGTACGGTAAAAACTCGCATCCACATGGCTCGTCAGTTCCTGAAAGGCCAGCTCAAAATGTATAGCGACCGCTTTAGATCATAAGGTGAACTCTTTCACTAAAAACAAGGCTACCCTCTCCCCAGGGTAGCCTGTTTCTCCTTTTTAACTGATTAAGGGTGCATGAAAACCCTCATTACTCAAAGCTAAATTATATTAAGTTTATATAGTTTTCTGGTACATTAAACAAATAAACTGGTATTCTGGTTATTGGACGAACCCACGTATTCATTAATCAGTAAACACAAAATATCAAATTCATAGGCGGCATGTAAATTCTTTTTCAAGTCCGTTTGCATCATCTCATAAGCAAACGATAATACAGAAATATATTGATCTTCAGTTTCAATTGGTTTTAACATAACTTTTAGATTAGGGACTTAAATATATGCATTGTCATTTTAAAGTCATCAATTTGAAAAATATTTAACTAAAACGGATAATTAAATAACCATTTGTATTCCAAATAGTTAAGATTGTGTCTTTTTGTTTATTTCTAAAATACGCTTATACCTTCTTATAAGTTCCCCAGGCAGGCTTTGGTAAAATTATAATGATAATCTCAATTTCTGGTAACCTGGATTAATGAAATGGTATTCTGGGCAGCTCGTATGAAACTGATAAAACTAATCCTAAATATTCTCGTTGTCGTAGATGAACAAACGGATTGTGGTTCTACCTAAATGTTAAAATTTATCTACGATATGAATGCAAATTATTTTCCGATACCCGAGAATGAACTTGACCGTCTTGGAAGTTTATACGATCTGAATTTAGATTATACACAGCTACAGGATGATTTTAAAGATCTGATCTATCTAGCCGCCAAAATTGCGGGAACAGAAGTATCGCTGATCAATTTAATTGACACCTATACGCAATGGACGATCAGCAGCCACGGAATGCATACCCGGCAAATGCCCCGGGAAGATTCCATTTGTCAATATACTATTCTTGAAAACAACCATTTACAAATTAGTAACCTATCAACAGATGCCCGGTTTAAAAACCAGTCTTTTGTTCGTGGTCCTTTAAATCTGCGTTATTATTTTGGCATACCGCTTCAATTGGAAGAAGGAAAAAATATAGGTACGCTATGTTTTTTGGATCAGGCAACGCACAGGATGGGCAAAGAGCGAATCAATTACCTTAAAATTATCGCTAAGGAAATCGTCACAAGACTAAAATCTTATAGTAAAATAGATAAGCTTGAAACCCAGCTTAGTGATTGCGAGCAGTCTAAAAAGAAAGTTGCGCACGACATCAGAAGTCCACTTTCTGGTATAATCTGGCTCTCACAAGTCTTGGAGCAGCAAAATACGGATCCAGGCGAATCCCTGCAATATATCCAAATGATTCTTCAAAGCAGCAGAACGCTCATGGAACTGTCGGACGAAATGCTCAGCAATTACAGAAAGAGCCATCAGGATAGTTCCTTTAATCTTGGCATGCTCAAGGAACAATTGTTGCAACTTTATGCCCCTCAAACATTGAAAAAGGGGGTGGCTTTGGAAGTGATCATTTTGCAAGGAGAAAACTTCAGCCTCCGGCATAAAAGTAAAGTGATGCAAATAGTGGGGAATTTGTTGTCGAATGCCATTAAATTTACACCAACGGGCGGCAATGTTTATGTAATATTCGACTGGCAACTCGCACTTGGAAGCCATATTCTAAAGGTTACCGTTTCAGATTCCGGAGTAGGTATGAGTCCGGAGCAATTGGAAAGGTTTTCCAACGCTGCATTATTTTCCACGCCCGGTACGCAAAAGGAACAGGGCTTTGGTTTCGGCCTTCCTTTGGTCAGTCAGCATGTAGCAGAACTTCAGGGACACCTGCAGGTTCATTCCCAATTGGGTCAGGGAACCAGCTTTACGGTTATCCTCCCTCAGGAAGAAATAGGAGCGTAGAACAGAACGAAGCTATTCTCTTTACTTCTGTTATCCCGGCCCGCGCCGGGATCTCGCGACTTCTTATTC
>NZ_QAIL01000321.1 GCF_003061025.1 Pedobacter sp. HMWF019
GTTCTAAGTTGTAGATAGCTATTTAGTTATGCGAAGATAACACTCTTTTTCATTAAAAAAATAAAATCTATAGAATTTGTAGTTTTTATTTTAGTAATTGAAAGAAAAAGGCCTGAATCTTATGATTCAAGCCTTTAATTTTTCAGCAATGCAGGAGGCAGTTCAATGTTAAAGTGATTTCTTTTGATTCGCAGCCGCCCAGTTTTTGAATTGAACTATTGCTTTGCTTAGTACACCAGCAGATCCTTTAAATTTACCCGATCCGCTAGGCACATCTCCCTGGCCGTACCATTCATAAAAACCCTTGTTTTTTACCACGCGATCGATCATGGGACGAACTTCTTCATAGGCTTCTTTTACAAAGCCATTTGCAATGAGTTGCTGGATCATTCTTGCGCCAAACCAGGTCCAGTCTCCGCCATTTTGATAGTTATATGGTTTGGACATTCCCCCGGTAAAAAATCCCTCAGGATAAGTAGGATATAAAGTTAGCCCAATACTAGGCATTCCTGAAAGCTTTACATTTTCTACCATTTTCTTGTTCACTGCAGCGATTTCTTTTTTAGAAAGCAATCCGGCTTCTATCGCAACTGCCGTTCCGCCGTGATAAAAGATCGTATTTTCATCAAAGCCAGCAGGGATTGGAGACTTATCAGGGTAGATATGCGGAATGAACTTCTGGTTCTTAGCATCCCAGAGGTATTTTCTTACATTCTGATAGACGCTCTTTTTTAGTTTGGCCCATTGTTCTGTTTTATGTTTGTCTGGAACAACATCTATTAAATATTGCAGCGCGATAATGAGCATCGCATTATCATAAACATCGATAGCTTCGTTAGATAGCTCATTCCAATCACAGCCAAAAGTGTCATGCGGTTGAACATCGCCCCAGTCTGCTGTCATTGCTCCCCAAAGTAAACCATATTGTTTATTGTAACGTTCGCGCAACAGATAATCAATCATTTTCTCTATTCTGTTCAGTACGGTTAAACCTGCTACCTTTTCATCCAGCAAACCAACATCTCCAGTCTTTTTGATGTATTTTCCTACCAGCTGAATAAGTGAGGTTTCCTGATCTGTTTCAACCGTGTTTTTAAAACCAACATGGCCCGGAGCTGCATCAGAGTAATATGGCGTATTGTCATTCCAGGTAAAGTCTTTCTTTAGCACGTAACCATCTACCATCTCGTCATTTTTTTGTTGTAGTGCAAAGAAGAGAAGGATTGCCCCCCGGACATCTTCTTTGGAACGTACCTCTAAAGAAGTTTCAATCAAGGTATTAAAGTCACGTGCCCAGATCTGAGAATAACCACTTCCTGCATTGAAGCCTTCTTTAATTACACTCTTTGCCAGATTGTCTACAACTGTTAATGATGAGTCTGCAAGGATTCGAATGGCCAGTTCCTGATTTTGGGCTTTTCCTTTAATGGGGCAGGCGGTTACCAAAAGAGCACATGTTAAGATATAAATTGAATAGGATTTCATTTGTTTAATTAAATTTCTAGTTGTTTTTGTAGTTGGATTTGATCAGAGGAAGAACCGATCATAATGGTGAATGTACTGGTGGATTCAAATACCTTTTTCATATGCATGTCAATGATGGATAGATCATCAATTGTCAGTTCAAATTCTACAAGTTTTGATGCGCCCGCTTTGAGTTTAATACGTTCAAAATGCTTCAACTGCTTCACGGGCTGAGATGTTGAGGCAAACTGATTTTTCAAGTAAAGCTGGGTCACTTCTTCTCCATCATATGCACCGGTATTCTGTAAAGTAAAGGACACCCGATAAATTCCTTTGGTGGCCTCCTTGCTGATGTTTAAGTTGTGATAAGCGAAAGCCGTATAACTCTTGCCATAACCAAAGGCGTAGCGTGGGGTTGCTTCTTCTTCAACATAACGATGGTCGAGCGGACTTTTTCTATTGTAATGAACAGGGATTTGTCCAACACTTCTGGGTACGGAAATAGGAAGCCTCCCTGCGGGATTATAATCTCCAAATAATACATCTGCAATAGCTGAACCGCCCTCTTGACCGGGGTACCAGGCACAAAGCAGCGCATCTGCATTTTCTGATGCCCAGTTCATATTTAATGGCCGGCCTTGTATGTAGACTACAATAAGAGGTTTTCCTGTCTTTTTTAAAGCTTTTAATAAATCCATTTGCTTACCAAGAAGGTCAAGCGTAGAGCGATCAAACCCTTCGCCGCTCTCCATATCTCCGATGGTCTTATCTGTTGCAATTGCAGCTCCTGTTGTTGCATATTCTGTTTTAAAATCACGTGCGCTGGAGCCACCAACCACAGCAATAATAACATCAGCTTCCTGTGCCGCTGCAATGGCCTGAGGTATGGTATTTTCTGTGGTATCCCGAATGGCACAGCCTTTAACATAGCTTACCTGCTTAGCTGGTAATTTTGATCGAAGTCCTTGTAACACCGTAATCACATTACCCTCAGGTTGTGGAGCGGTATAATCGCCTAGCATATTATATACGTTGTTTGCATTAGGGCCTACAACAGCAAGTTTAATTCCTTTTTTCAATGGGAGAATGCCGTTTTTATTTTCTAATAGGACGATCGATTCTTTGGCAACCTGGCGAGAAAGTAAGATCTGCTCTGGTGTTTTAATTTCCATTTTAGCTTTTTGAGGATTGACAAAGGGATGTTCAAATAAACCCATTTCGAACTTTAGACGAAGCACCCTGCATACAGCAGTATCAATAAAACGTTCTTCAATTCTTCCGTTTTCAACAGCAGCAATCAGATTGGGATAGGCATTTCCTCCCAGATCTGCATTTAAACCAGCTCTAAGTGCCAGGATAGAGGCTTCGGTATAGTCCCGCGCAACGCGGTGACTTCCTTTTATGCCCTCTATACTTCCTAAATCAGAGACCGTAAAACCTTTAAATCCCCATTCTTTAATTAGTATATCCGTTAGTAAGAAAGTGTTGGAACTACAAGGAACACCATCTATGGAATTATAAGCGGCCATGATTGATTTGGCTCCGGCATTTACAGCCGACTGAAAAGGAGGGAGGTAATACTCTCTAAGTTCCCGTTCACCAACGCTGGCAGCAGCACCATTGTGCCCTCCTTCGGGTATTGCATAAGCCACAAAATGCTTGAGGGTGGCTATTGTGCTGTAAGGGTCAGCCAGCTTCCCTGCACCTAATCCTTTGATGATGGAAGCCGCAAGCGTTCCGGTTAATACCGGATCTTCACCATAACTTTCTTCCACACGTGACCAGCGGGGATCTCGTGACAAATCCAATACAGGCCCATAGCTGATATGGCCTCCTTGTAAACGCACTTCTTTTGATACGCATGCCGACATCTTTTCTAATAACGACGGGTTCCAGGTGGAAGCTTGGCCAATTCCTGTTGGAAATACAGTGGTGCCAATGGCCATATGGCCATGAGGGGCCTCTTCTGCCAAAAATATAGGAATACCTAAACGCGTGTTTTGTAGCATATATCGCTGCAACTCGTTTGCAGCTTCTGCTGCCATCTCCGGATTAAGACCATTGGTTAAGGTTTTTTGTGTCCATGGATCGGCTCTGAATGTTGCCCATAGCATTCCAATCTGTTTTTTGGATAAAATGTCCTTGAATTTCTGAGACACCTTAACTTTATTTCCTTGTCGTTCGTACATTTCCCATCCCAGTGGACATAAAAGCTGGCCCACCTTCTCTTTGAGTGTCATTCTTTTGATTAAATCCTGAGTCCTCGAGGCTATAGGTTGGCTGGCGTCTTTATAGACTGGCTTCTGGCAATAAGAATGAAGGGGTAAGGAAAGAAAGGTACAGATGGTCAATAGGGAAAGTCTACGCATGATGTTGGTTATCGAAATGTATGTATGTACAAG
>NZ_QAIL01000322.1 GCF_003061025.1 Pedobacter sp. HMWF019
CTTTTATGGTATAGTTCGAGTTGTTGCCTAATATCTTCAGCAGTAATAAATCTGTATCATCTAATTCTTCCATAGAATATTTTTCTTTAGCGAAAGCAAAAATAATAAGTTAAAAGCATAATATGCTTATTTATGTTATTTAAAAAGTTATTTATGCTTATTTATTGGGGATAAATAAGCTTTTAAATCTGCTTATGTATATTTGTTTGGAATTTAGTCCTGTAATTGGACTGTATGGCAACCAATAGTTCTTTACTTTATCGACCAGAAAGGTTTACGAGAAATCGGAATTAAAAGGGAACCATGTGAAAATCGTGGGCTGTCGCGCAACTGTAAATAACGCAAAAGAGTTTTAACCAATAATGTCCACTGCCAGTATAATTGGTGGGAAGGACGGTTGAAATGTTATAAGCCAGGATACCTGCCTGTTTTGGAAGGATAGTAAAAGCAATATAAACTGTTTTTCTACTCAAATCTTTTAAAGAAATGCAAACACAAAACCTAGGCTACCCGCGAATTGGTAACCAAAGACAACTGAAAAAGGCCTGCGAACAATACTGGGCAGGCAAAATTGACCTCGGCGAACTCAACGGCGTTGCCCGTAAGATCAAGGAAGAGAACTGGCAAACTCAGCTGGATGACGGGATTGATCTTATACCTTGTAATGATTTTAGCTTCTATGACCAGGTACTGGACACCAGTTTGCTTCTGGGTGTTATCCCCCAGCGTTATTCGCCGATCCTGTCGCAGGTCAAATCCAACAGCGAAATTGATCTTTATTTTGCGATGGCACGTGGTTATCAGAAAGACGGACTGGATATTACTGCTATGGAAATGACGAAATGGCTGGATACCAATTACCACTATATTGTGCCTGAATTTACAGCCAATCAGGAATTCAGGATTTTTAATGAGAACTTATTTAGTGAATATAACCTTGCAAAACTACAGCTTGGGGAAAAGGCCAAACCGGTACTTCTCGGACCCGTAAGTTATCTGCTACAAGGTAAAGAAAAGGAGCCGGGATTCGAACGTATTGACCTGATCAAAAAATTAGTGCCTGTTTATGTGGATATCATTAATCGCTTAAGACAACAAGGTGCTAAATGGATCCAGCTGGACGAGCCTTGCTTGTCGCTTGACCTCTCTAAAAAGGAAAAAGAAGCATTTGAATATGCTTATCGCGCCATATCTAACCGGGTAAGTGGTGTTAAATTGCTGGTTGCTACATATTTTGAAGCCTTACTAGACAATACGCAATTGGGATTGAGTTTGCCAGTTGCGGCACTCCATATCGATCTGGTCCGTGCGCCTGAACAACTTGATGAGGTATTGGCTCTGATCCCTGATGGACTTCAGCTTTCTCTAGGGGTTGTAGACGGACGTAACGTTTGGAAAAACGATTATGAAAAGTCTTTAAAACTGATCAATAAAGCGGTAAAAAAACTTGGTGCTGATCGGGTAATCATCGCACCATCCTGCTCTTTGCTGCACAGTCCAATTGATTTAGAACTGGAAACTGCCATTGATCCGGAAATCAAAAATTGGATGGCCTTTGCCAAACAAAAATTGACTGAAGTTAGTGAACTAAAACGAATTGCCGAAGGAAACCATGATTTGCTGCAGGCCAATAAAAGGGCTATTGATAGCCGGAGATCCTCACAGAAAGTGCACAAGCAAGCTGTTAAAGATCGTGTAGCTGCAATTAATGAGGCAGATGCAAGTCGTCAAAGCGCTTTCCCTGTGCGTCAAAAGTTACATCATGATCGTTTCAATTTACCTTCTTTTCCGACAACTACGATCGGCTCATTTCCACAAACGGACGATATTCGCCAGTTGCGTGCCAAATTTAAAAAGGGCGACTTAACCCTTGAGCAATACGAAGAGGCAATTGAGCAAGCTACTATTGATGCGATCCGCTGGCAGGAAGAGATTGGCTTAGATGTGTTGGTGCACGGTGAGTTTGAGCGCAACGACATGGTAGAATATTTCGGTGAGCAATTGGATGGCTTCCTGTTTACCAAAAATGGATGGGTACAGAGTTATGGAAGCCGTTGTGTAAAGCCTCCGGTAATTTATGGTGATGTGAGCCGCCCTGCAGATATGACCGTACGCTGGAGCAAATTTGCTGCTGCACAAACGGAAAAACCAATGAAAGGGATGCTGACCGGACCGGTAACGATTTTGCAATGGTCATTCGTGCGCGACGATCAGCCAAGAGAGGTGACCACGAACCAGATCGCCTTTGCTATCCGTGATGAAGTTGTTGCGCTGGAAAAAGCAGGTATTGGCATTGTTCAGATTGATGAAGCGGCTATCCGCGAAGGACTGCCACTACGAAAATCAAAACACCCACACTACCTGGATTGGGCAGTAAAAGCTTTCCGTATCACTGCAAGTGGGGTACAAGATAAAACGCAAATACATACCCATATGTGCTACAGCGAATTCAACAATATTATTGAACATATTGCTGCCATGGATGCCGATGTGATCACTATTGAGACCTCAAGGTCACAGATGGAACTGTTACAGGCTTTTGCTCATTTTGAGTATCCGAATGAGATTGGTCCTGGTGTATATGATATTCATTCACCACGTGTACCAAGTACAGAAGAAATGGCATCCCTTTTGGCAAAAGCGGCAGATTTGTTGCCAGCACATAACCTTTGGGTAAATCCAGATTGTGGACTTAAAACACGTAAATGGCCAGAAACCAAAGCTGCGCTGGAAAACATGGTCGCTGCTGCTCAACAGGCAAGAGCCCAGATCAGCGTTGAAAGTATCATTTAATTAATAGAAGAGGGTGTATTAGGATACATCTTCTTGTTTTTTCGAGATTCATAACAGTTTATAGTTCATGTTCTTAAATAAGATCAAATCCGGAGAATCCGGAATTTTAACTTACGGTATCACACCACCAAAGTCCGAAACAAGTCCTGAACGGATTGCCGAAATTGCTGACCGCACTATTGCAAGGCTAGTTGATCTGGACCTTGACGCATTGATCGTATATGATGTGCAGGATGAGTCTGCCCGTACCTGCGAGGAGCGGCCATTTCCTTTTTTAAAGGCCCACGATCCTTTTAGATTTGCGAGTGGATATCTCCAGGATTTGGATCTTCCGAAGATCATCTATCGTCCTGCTGGAAAGTTCTCAAAAGAAGAACTCTCTGATTGGCTGGATGAACTTCACCATCATCAGTTTTACCCAGTTTTTGTGGGGATACCCGCTCCGGATTTTCCGGTTAAAACCAGTTTGCCCGAAGCCTATCAGCTGTGGAGTAAGCACGAAAAAAATTCTGTAGTGGGGGCTGTAACTATTCCTGAAAGGCATGCCGTATTGCATGATGAGGATAAACGGATTCTTAACAAGGTCAGTTGCGGGGTATCTTATTTCATTTCACAATGTGTATTTAATGTAAGTTATGCGAAGAAGATTGTAGAAGATCTGGATCATACCTGCAAGAATGATAATAAGAAATTTCCAACGGTGATATTTACGCTTACAGCTTGTGGATCAGTAAAGACGTTGACTTTTATGGAATGGTTAGGCATTCATATTCCGCCCGATCTGAAGGAAGATTTTAATCGTGCTGAAAATATGCTTGAAAGTTCTGTTCGCGTTTGTTTGGATATTGCTTCAGAACTTACTGCTTTTTGTGCAGAGCGTTCCATTCCTTTCGGGTTTAATATTGAAAGTGTGGCCATCAGAAAGGATGAAATTGAAGCATCGATTTACATGGTAAATAAAATTGCAAAAATGTTGAATGAAAAAGGCATCCGAAAGCGTACTGCGGCTGTGTTATCAGATGAAACAATTATGAGTTTACACTCAGAAAATATAAATTAGCGTTTACAATTGGTATGGAGAAGAAGAAGATTTTAATGGTTTGCCTGGGCAATATATGTCGTTCACCACTTGCGCATGGGATTTTGCAGCACATGGCGGATGAGTGTGGACTGGATTGGGAGATTGATTCTGCCGGTACGGGTAGCTGGCATATTGGACAGCAACCAGATAAACGCTCTATTCGCGTTGCCAAATCTCATGGTATTGATATCTCCGGACAGAGGGCCCAGCATTTTAATGCAGCACTATTTGATGAGTATGATCTGATCTATGTTATGGATCGTAATAACAATAGGGATGTACTCAGGTTAGCTCGTAATGAAGCAGACCGCAAAAAAGTCCAGTTGTTTTTACCTGATGGAGAAGTCCCAGACCCTTATTGGGATGATAATGAATTTGAACCAGTGTTCTTATTGATTGAAGAGCGCTGCAAAGATATCATTCGGGAATAGCAGGGTAGATTAACATAAGGGAAGCTTCATAAGGCATTTGGGCTTTACCTGAATTCGAACAATAAGATTGGTGTATACCAGTAAATTGTTACTTTTGATGGCTTAAAGTCTATATGATTCCTAAGGACAGATTTTTGAGTGATCAAGCATTGCTGGATATTATGAGGCTCTCACAAGATGCAACAGCTATTTACTGCAGTGAAGAGCTACACATTAATTTTGTGAATAACGCCATGCTTGCTTTTTGGAACAAGGATAGTTCTGTTACGGGGATGCGTTTGGAAGATGCGGTTCCAGAACTGGCGGTACAACCATTCATAGAACTTTTGAAAGAGGTTTGGCGTACCGGAGAAACCTTTGAAGCCACGGGTATGCCTGCAGAACTAATGTCTGGCAGTGAAATGCAAACCTTCTATTTTGATTTTGCTTATCGCGCCATTTTAAAGGAAAGCGGCGAAACCTATTGTATACTTCATACAGCCTCCGAAGTTAGCGAACGCATCCGGAACAGTAAGATTATTGAATATAAAAGACGGAAGAATGAAGTTTTAAATGAACAATTGAGCCAGATGAATATAGAATTGCTTGCTGTTAATGAGGAGCTATCTGAATCTAATGATAAATTACTGACAGCAAAAAATGAACTTCAGCGCGCTAATTTCCGGCTGTTTGAAAATGAGAATAGATTAAGAACCATTACTCAGCAGGTGCCTGTTGGTTTATGTGTTGTAAAAGGCAAGGAAATGTTGATTGAAGTGGCCAATGATTCTATGTTGAAGATGTGGGGATTGAGTAAGCTGGAAGTTCTGAACAGGCCTTACCAGTTTGTGAGGCCGGGTACGGATTGGCAACGGGTTAGCGAGCAACTTTTAGAAGTATATGCCTCATGTAAAATTAAGACAGAGAATGAAATTGTCTACCAGCCACTCTTTGATTTTTCTGGTTCTGTTGATGGGGTAATCATTATAAAATATAGATTTGAAGGTTTATAACATAGGAAATACACGATAGATAAAACTTTGAGGGTTCCAGGCTTGTTGTAATAAAAAAAGCTAAGAACATGAATACAAATCGTCTTTCTAATACACTAAGTGACGGATTAAATGCTCAGGTAACCAAAGAAGCTGCTGCAGCGCAGACTTATAT
>NZ_QAIL01000323.1 GCF_003061025.1 Pedobacter sp. HMWF019
TTGGATGGCTATGTACCTATTTGTTGTTTAATAAAAAAGGGCCCTAATAATTAGGACCCTTTTTTTATACTTTTTAAACGATTTATTGGTATTGAATATAAATCGGCTTAGGTTTTAGTTTTAATAGTTCCTCTGGTGTCATCATCTTGTTTGGCGCTTTTTTCAAATCGTTCTTGTAGAACAACTTGAAACCAGTGAACTGTACCGGTTCTGAAAAGATGAAATGACGATAAGTTCCTTTTTTTAGTTCAGGTTCACCCCATCCATCCATGTGCATCACGATCTGAACTTCAGGACGTAATTTAATGTTTTGATAGTTTGTTACCATTTTTTTAGTAAAACGGTGAACAGTAAATACTTTTGGAGGAAGATTGTGCTTTTTAACAATATCGGCAAGGTATTGAGAAACATAATTGATATCTGCCGCATCATAAGTACCTATTTTTTTGCCGGGAAGAGATCCATCTTTCATCGAAAATTCCGGATCTATACCCAAATGTACAAAGGGAAGTTCAAGGTACTTTTCGATATGTGGCAATTCTGCCCGGATATTACTTAACGCTACCTGAAGGTCTAAAAATACAATAGTATTAGGACGCATCCTGGCAATGCTTAAAACAGAATCAATTTGTTTATTAGCCATACGGTTAATGTACTTCCCGTCTTTGCCTGGAGTACCGCTTGCTACGGCAGCAATATAATGCAACCCAGGTTGTACAGGAGTAGTTGGATCTGCCTTTTCCCAGTGTTTTACTTCTTCGTCAAGTCGTCTCCACATTTCTTTAGGTGCATATTCTCCAAGTGCGCCCATTTTTTTAGAATGCAGGTTGCCGTAATAAACCACAATCCTTTTAAAAGGTAATATTGCTCCAGCCAGAGGATAAGGCTGTTTTTTTACGGGCCATCTGCCTGTCGTATCGCCATTAGCCAGTTCTTTCAGTATAGCATTATATTTAGCCGTATCAATAGGCTTCCGTTCTATTTCTTTCTGAACTTTTGTGGTATCCTCTCCGGCAGCAGAGGCTGTTTTAGTTTGTCCGTTTGCTTTTTTAGCATCTGAATTACAATTGGCAAATAATCCAATCGTTAGTATTCCAATTAAGAATGTTCCCGCTAGGTAAGGTAGTTTCATGCTACAAAAATACACAATCATCTGACTTCTCCTAATTCCAGATATTTAAAGATTTATCTTTCTGTTTTATAGTTGATTATAGATTATTTTAAATATTATTTGTAATTATTCTAAATAATCACCTATACTTGTTGTTCTATTTATAACAATTCTAAATAATGTAATTTATGAGAATTTATTTACTGATAATTACGCTTTTTTTGACAGTTGGAGTAGCTCGTGCTCAGAAAAATAAAGAGGTAATTAAAGGTAAGGACCGAACTTCCGGATTGGATACAGGTAGGAATAAAAAGAAATATACTGATTTGAATGAAGTCGTTATTACTGGTCAGTATGAGCCACAGTCATTAAAGAACTCCGTATATCAAACCCGGGTGATCAATAGTGAGCAAATCAGACTAAGAGCTGCATCTAATGTACAGCAGGTTTTAAGTACAGAACTTGGATTTCGTTTTTCCAACGACATGACACTCGGCACCAGCGACGTTCAGTTAATGGGGATGACCGGACGGAGTGTAAAGATTCTGCTGGACGGGGTGCCAATGATAGACCGGACAGATACTCGCGAAAGTTTAAATCAGATAGACATCAATACTATTGAACGCATAGAAATTGTAGAAGGACCATTATCCGTATCGTACGGTTCTGATGCGTTAGCTGGCGTAATCAATATCATTACCAAGAAACCTTCGGGCAAGAGCCTGAACATTAATGCAAGGGTACAGGAAGAAACTGTGGGGAACGAATACGAGGCTTTTTCAAAAAAGGGAAATCATTTGCAGCACCTCGGGGCTGGCTGGCAGCAAAAAGGATGGAGTGTGCTTGGCGGTTTAACTCATAATGATTTTAATGGATTTAACCAGGCAGCTCCCTTAACAACAGCAGCAGATATTGCCGCAGATGTTAACCGGTGGAAGCCCAAAGAGCAATGGCTGGCCAATACCCGTCTGGGTTATAATAAAGACAACCTGCAGGTCTGGTACAGACTAGACTATGTGAAAGAGACCATCGATAGCAGAGGTGGTTACAATCCGGGTAATTACAAGTCAACGAATCAAAAATATATCACCAACCGTTATACCAATCAGTTGCAAAGTGAATATAGGATTAATGAAAAGTTGCAGTTTAGTGGTTTTCTTGCCTATTCAAACCTGAAAAGAACGACCAGAACGATGATTCATGATTATACAAATGGCAGTGAAACTCCGGGTACAGAAGCAGGGCAGCAGGATATTTCCAAATTCAACTCTACTTCCATCAGAACAACTGCACAATATAAAATGTCTGATCAGGTTTCTTTTCAACCTGGTATCGAAGTGAATCTGGATGGCTCAAGTGGTGCGAGGATTAAGGGCTCACCTTCTATTCAAGACTATGCATTTTTCATCTCTTCTGAGTTGAACTGGATTGAAGGGATTACCATTCGCCCGGGACTTCGTTTTATTAAAAATTCAATTTATAACGCACCGCCTGTGATTCCATCGTTGAACACAAAGATCCGCTTAAAAGATGATCTGGATTTGCGGCTGAGTTATGCCAGCGGTTTCCGTGCCCCAGCTTTAAGAGAACTTTATTATGATTTTTTTGATGCGAGTCACTCCATAATGGGAAATCCGAACTTAAAGGCAGAGGAGTCTAATAGTTTTACCGGTTCCCTGGTGTACTCTGCAGTCCCACTGGAAAGTACAGCTTTCCGATCTGTGCTTAGTGGTTTTTACAATAATTTCAGAAATAGGATAGACTTTGGTCTATATGCAGAAGATCCTACAAAAACCACACTTATTAATATTTCTCAATATAAAACCACAGGGGGGGCATTCGAAAATACCTTGTCCATGAATAATTTTCGAATTTCACTTGGCCTGTCCTATATTGGAATTAACAACCGATATGACAAGAATTTAAAGAAACCGGGAGAATCGGAGAAATTTGCCTGGAGTCCCGAGGTCAATACCAATGTAACCTATACTTTTCAAAAGATAGGTGCTACAGTAAATCTAGCCTATAAGTTTAGTGGCAAAAAGCCTCTTTACGTACTCCACACGGATCAGGGCTCGGACTATGTTAGCCTGGAAAAAACAGGAGCATTCCATACCGCCGACCTCCTGTTTGATAAAAAGATATTCAAAAATCTAAATCTTAATGCTGGCGTAAAAAATCTCTTTGATATTACTACTATTAGCAGTACTGCGGGCTTATCTGGCTTGGCACACAGTGCGGGGGGACCAGTGGTAATGAATTATGGACGATCTTATATAGTTGGTTTGAGTTATAACTGGGAAAAAAAATAATCCATTTTTTAATATATAATAC
>NZ_QAIL01000324.1 GCF_003061025.1 Pedobacter sp. HMWF019
CTTTTAAATAAATTATTTCTTCCTATGAGTGATCAATCTGCAGATTTTACAGAAAAAATCAAAGCTTCTTACACCCCAAGTGGCTCCAGCATCTATTTAGGTGCAGGGATGCTCAATGGTAATGTACTTGCCGAAGCTGAAGTAAACCTTTCTTTAAAAATGATGAACCGTCACGGATTAGTGGCTGGTGCAACCGGAACAGGAAAAACACGTACCCTTCAATTACTGGCAGAACAACTTTCTGATGCAGGCGTACCCGTATTTATGCTGGATGTTAAAGGAGATCTATCTGGTCTTTATCAAGCCGGGGAAAGCAATGCGAAAATTGAGGAAAGGGCTACCCAACTACAGAAACCCTTTACCCCCTCGGGCTTTCCTATCGAACTTTATTCCCTTTCCGGAAAACTGGGTGCACAAATGCGTGCAACCGTTCTGGAATTTGGGCCTACATTACTGTCTAAGATCCTAGATCTAAATGACACTCAAACCGGGGTTCTTGCCGTTATCTTCAAATATGCCGATGACAATAAAATGCCTGTCATTGACCTGAAAGACCTCAAAAAACTCGTATCCTATCTTTCTGAGGGCGAAGGTGCAGACGAAATCAAAAGTTCTTACGGAAAAATATCTCCGGCAACTGCTGGAACAATATTAAGAAAGATTGTCGCTATTGAGCAACAAGGACTGGCCGACATGTTTGGTGAACCTTCTTTTGACATAGAAGATCTTTTTGGCCGAACAGATGGAAAAGGGGTCATCAGCCTGCTTAACATTTCCGATGTTCAAAACCAACCCGTTCTTTATTCTACCTTTCTACTCAGCCTGCTGGCAGAAATCTTTTATAATATGCCGGAAGCCGGAGATCTGGATAAACCTAAACTGGTCTTCTTCTTTGATGAAGCACATTTACTATTTAAGAACTCCTCTAAAGCATTTCTGGAACAAATTGAAACCATTATAAGGCTGATCCGATCTAAGGGCATAGGCGTCTTCTTTTGCACCCAGGCGCCAACAGATGTACCAGAAAGCATACTTGCTCAGTTGGGTAACCGTATACAACATGCCTTACGGGTATTTACCCCCAATGATGCTGATGCTTTAAAAAAAACGGTCAATACTTATCCCAGATCCGATTTCTATCAGATTGATAAAGTATTAACTTCTTTAGGAACAGGCCAGGCGCTGATTACCGTATTAAATGAAAAAGGCATTCCAACTGAAGTTTCTGCAACGCTACTTTCCTCCCCAAGATCCACCATGGGCCCAATGACTACCGCAGATTACAACAGTCTCCTTACATCCAGCCCCTTAACAAAAAAATATGCCGTAGCCATTGACCGCGAAAGTGCCTATGAAATACTCACCAACAGAGTAAATGATAAACTTGCAGAAGAACAACACAGCGAAACCACAAGTGCCAGCTCCGGAAAACAAGAAAAGAGTTTAATTGAACAGGTCATGGGCGCTACAATTACCCGACAAATCGGCAAGGAAATTGTAAGGGGAATATTCGGAATGCTTACTGGCAAAAAGCCCCGCAACAGTGGAGGCAAAGGGTTATTTGGACTCTAAAAACCTAAAGCACTATCATAAAGAGAATTAACATCAAAACACAAAAAAAAACAAATCAAAATATAAACTCAAATGATTATTTTCGTCGCATGAAAATGAAACCTACCTTATTAATTTTGGCAGCTGGCATGGCAAGCCGCTATGGCAGTATGAAGCAAATAGACGGCTTTGGCCCAAATGGAGAAACCATCAT
>NZ_QAIL01000325.1 GCF_003061025.1 Pedobacter sp. HMWF019
GCTTAGTGGTGGTAGCAGTCACCATTGCTTTAAACTGCTGTGCTGCGCCAACACAAGATGCCCCGCCATTAAATTGGTTCAAAAAAACAACTGAGGTCATTGCATTTCAGTTGAATAAAGCTGCACAAACCTATCAACCTGGTCAAAACCCGCGCTCGGTTAATCCGAACGGAACCGTAAGAACTGCCGGATTAACCGACTGGACCACAGGTTTTTTTCCAGGCAGTTTGTGGTATGGATATGAACTTACAGGAGATAAACATCTGGCCGAAGAAGCTAAAAAATTCACATTGGCGCTCGATTCTGTGCGTAACATCACCAATACACATGACATGGGCTTTATGCTCTACTGTTCTTATGGCAATGCCTATCGTATAACAGGAGATAAAACGTATTTACCTGTTCTTGCCGACGGAGCCAAACACCTTTACAACCGTTTTAACCCAAAAATTGGTGTCATTAAATCATGGGATTTCTCCTGGTGGCACTATCCGGTTATTATCGATAATATGATGAACCTGGAATATTTATATTGGGGAGCTAAAGAATTTAAAAACCCAAATTACGCTATAGCAGCCAATACCCATGCCACAACAACCATGAAAAATCACTATAGAAAAGACTATAGCTCTTACCATGTGGTAGATTACGATCCCGCAACCGGTAAGGTATTGCGTAAAGCCACACACCAGGGTTTAACAGATGAATCGGCCTGGGCACGCGGCCAGGCCTGGGGCTTATATGGTTATACTATGTGCTATGAAAACAGTAAAGACCCTAAATTTTTAGCACAAGCCGAGCATATTGCCTCATTTATTATGAACCACCCGCGTACGCCAAAAGATAAAATACCGGTGTGGGATTACGATGTGCACAATGCATTGGATACTGAAGAACGTGCCCCAAGGGACGCCTCTGCAGCAGCAGTTATCGCCTCCGCTTTGCTTGATTTAAGCAAGCAGGTCAAAAACGGAGAAAAATATGTTGATTATGCAGAGCAGATTTTAAAATCGCTTTCTTCAGATGCTTATTTGGCCAAACCAGGAGAAAACCATTATTTTCTTTTGAAACACAGTGTAGGCGCATTTTTATACAATTCTGAAATAGATACGCCACTGGATTATGCTGATTATTATTACCTGGAAGCTTTAAAAAGATATGCAGAGATTAAAAAAATAAATCACTAACCTAAAAAACGCCATGAAGAAAACACCAATTAATTTGCAAAAGTATGTGACCTTTGCCTTGTTATTTTTAACAACCGCATGCAGCAAAGAAGAAAATGTATTAGCGAACCAAAAACAGTCACCAAGTTCTAATTTAACCAAAAAAGGATTGACTAATGTTCAAAATTTAACCTTTAATAACGGCGATACCATCTTGAATGTAAACTACGAAAATGGCACCTTCAGCTCGGGTATCACAGGCGTAACGGCCACCCATGCCACCGCAGCCGACGCCGCTTACCTAGTTAATCCTGCCGGAAATGGCAGTAATTATGCTATTGCTCATAAAATTGTTTATGGCGACTCTACTTATTTTTCGGATGGATCCTTTAGAAGCGAGAGCGATGCTGTATCCATTCCCTCCGCCCGGTTTTTTCCCGGAGATGAACGCCGGTACGAGTTTAGTGTCCTGTTGAAAGACTGGACACCCTGGATTTCCGGGCCGACCTATGAAACCAATGTTTTTCAGCTAAAAGTATCCGGTAATTCAACCAGTGGTTCCGGTGTTCCATTACAGTTCCGCACAGCAAGAAACGCCATGCGCTTGCGCTATGAAGGGTCCTCCTCTATAAAAGATATTATACCTGATTTGCGGCCTTACGTAAACCAATGGCTCGATTTTAGGGTTGATGTTTTATGGGCCGACGGTCCTACCGGATATATGAGAACCTATATGAAACTGCCAGGGCAAAGCAATTATGTGCTGGTAGACGAAAAGACAAACTATCGCACTTTTGCCGGAAACGTGAGCATCGGAAACCTGGGATACATCAAATGGGGGGTGTATGGAACTCAGGAGGGTCTTACACGCATTGCTTACCATGACAACATCAGGATTATCAAACTTCCCTTACAATAAATGCAAAATAGATGAAAAGAACAATCATAGGTCTTTTACTGGCCATCTTATCCCTTTCTAAAGTGCTGGCTCAGGAACATCCAATTACGAAAGAAAGTTTTGTCTCTATCAACCTCAACTATCCCGGATTAGAAAAGGCAAAAAATGCCTTTACGGCATCCAAATACAACGAAGCCGCACAAGAACTGCTGAATTATTACCGCAAAAAAGACAACCAGAAAGCGCCTGACTTCAGCAATGCAGAAAAAACCGTTGATCTGAACAGTCCGCTCGATCCATCCAACAGAGCTGCTGCAGACAGCGCTCTGCTTCACAAATTTCAACCACAGAAAGGTTATGGATTTTTTGACTATGGCAAAGACATCAACTGGCAACTATGGCCTGTAAAAGACAATGAGGTACGCTGGCAACTGCACCGGGTAAAATGGTGGCAATCGCTGGCATTGGCCTATCGCAGCACCAAAAATGAGAAATACACAAAAGAGTGGATGCTTCAATTTGCAGACTGGACAAAGAAAAACCCTTTCGGCCTTTCAGCAGACAACGACCGGTTTGCATGGAGGCCACTGGAAGTATCGGATAGGTTGCAAAGCCTGGTACCCACCTTTTCTATTTTTGTAAATTCATCTGAGGTAACACCTCAATTTCTGATGTTTTTCTTAAATAGTTACCACGAACAGGCACAATATATCCCTACGCATTATGCTACGGAGGGTAACCATCGCCTCTTTGAAGCTCAGAGAGAATTATTTGCAGGGGCTTCTTTCCCGGAATTTAAAAATGCTGCTGCATGGCGTAAAAGTGGCATAGAAGTATTAAATGCAGAAATAAAGAAGCAAGTCTATCCGGATGGCGTACAATTTGAGCTATCGCCTGTTTATCATGCCAGCTCTATCGACATCTTTTTAAAAGCCTACAGGACAGCGCAAAAAGCACAGGTAGAAAATGAGTTTCCTGCAAGCTATAAACAAACGGTAGAAAAAATGGTCATGGCCTTTATCAGTATTACTTTTCCCAACTATAATCAGCCCATGTTTGGCGACTCGTGGCTGGCCGAAAAAAGATTTAGAATGCAGCAATTCCAATCCTGGTTAAGCGCCTTTCCTAACAACGATGCCATCAGGTATTTTGCTACCGATGGAAAAGAAGGGAAAACACCTGACTTTTTATCCAAAGGACTGACCACCGCCGGCTTTTATACTTTTAGAAA
The DNA here is from genome assembly GCF_003061025.1 of Pedobacter sp. HMWF019. Lineage (GTDB taxonomy): Bacteria > Bacteroidota > Bacteroidia > Sphingobacteriales > Sphingobacteriaceae > Pedobacter. The sequence continues at coordinate 3,296 of NZ_QAIL01000325.1, forward strand.
CGGATGGACGGATAAAGCAACCATCATGATCTTAAAAGCCAGCCCTCCGGGAGAGTTTCATGCGCAGCCAGATAACGGCACTTTCGAACTGTGGGTAAACGGGCGTAATTTTACACCAGATGCCGGATGTTTTGTATACAGCGGAGATGCCGAAATCACAAAAATGAGAAACTGGTACAGGCAAACCAGAGTACACAGTACACTTACACTCAACAATGAGAACATGGTGATCACCAAAGCACAACTCAACAAATGGGAAACCAGTAAAAACCTCGATATACTGACCTATACCAACCCAAGTTACACCGACTTGAACCACCAGCGCAGTGTGCTGTTCATTGATCAAAAATATTTTTTAATCCTGGATAAAGCCATTGGCAAAGCCACCGGAAACCTGGGCATTCATTTTCAACTGAAAGAAGACAGTAAACCTGTATTTGATCAAAGTGGCCAGAAAGTGTACACCACTTATGCAGATGGAAATAACCTGTTGATTCAATCCTTAAACACAGACAAAGTTACCCTTCTTGAAGAAGATGGAAAGGTATCCTATGCCTACCAAAAAGAACTCAAAAGACCTGCTCTTGTATTCGAAAAACAGAAAAACAACGATAAAACACAGCAGTTTATAAGTGTGGTTTATCCTTACACAGGCAATAAAGCACCGCAAATAAGTATTAAAGAAAATGCTGGAAATAACTATGCTACCGGAGCACTAAACATAACTTTAACTATTAATGGGGTAAGCAGCACTGTACACACAACTTTGCAGTAAACTTCATACCAGCCAATGCCATAACAGGGGCAGTCCATATACAAACTGCCCCTGTTTTCTTTTCTACGTTTATTTACTGGTAAGTAAACCAAACCGTGGCTTTACAGTCCTGATCTGAAACTGCCCTTACCCAGTGGGCACTAAACCCTTTAGGAAACTCGTAATTAAGGGTTTGTCCGGCTTTAACAAAAAAGGTTTTATAGGTATGAAAACCCGCTAAATCGAAATCAACTTCCAGCGTAATACTGGCATCCTTATCTGTGGTGATCGCTACCCTTTTCTGATCGTAGCCCGTCATTAAATAGGGAAGTGACGGATCCTTTGCTTTTACACTGACATTTTTCCAGACACCACCCTGGCCGGCAGGCTTGCCCATTTTCCACATATCATCAATCCCTCCGTACCATAAACCATTATCTGCATTACCAAAGTAATGGCCGTCTGGTTTGGCATTTTTACGGGTACCACTAAGCACCAGCAATCCGCGCCATGTACAAAAATCAATTATTTTTTTGTGATGTGTAGTAATGGGACGCATGGCCAGAAAGCCAGCTTCGCGACCAACTTCGTAAAAAGTGCCCTGAATATTGAGCATAAACCGCTCTGACTCTACCTCACGTTTATCCCTGTACTGGAACGTTTCATACACCTCTGAGGTTTTAGGCAAGCGAAATGTCCCTGTATTATCTTTTATAATGACCGAAGCATCATCCATGGTATAACTCTTTTTAAAACTCAACAAACGCATCATTTGTGAAGTGCTATCCACAGTATTTGTGATTGTGGCCAGCTTCTGGTCAACTTCGCTATATTTTTTACTGTTGATATTGAACACCTGCAGATTCTTATTAAAATTAGCAGGGCGTATTAAACTGGCATTGAACCCACTTTTGTCCTGAATTGCAGCAAGTGTACTAAACATTGAATCTTGCCTTTCCTGCATTTTCCCTGTAAAGTGAAAAAAGGCAGTTGCATTACAATCAGCATCGGTCTTAAAACGCACCCATGTAGCCAAAAATTGATCCGGAAAGATCAAATACTGGTAGCCATTGGCGGGTACACTGATGGTTTTATAGTCTTCCCATTGATTATGACCTGTTTTGTCTATTTGAATGGTAAACGAAACCGGTTTATCGGATGTTTGTGCAAGGTGCAGTATTTTTTGATCAAAGCCATTCACCAAAAACGGGTCCGATGGCACACCTGCTTTTACATCATCCTTATCCCAGGGACCTCCCCAGCCAGTGGCGCCTCCCCATGTCGTCAAATCATTCCATTGGCCAAACCAGAGATTGGATTGAGCCCTTCCAGCCATAGGATTTTCCAAAACAGTAGTCTCATCCGTAGCGATGACCAGCTGGTTGTTCCAATTACAAAAATCGGGTATATAGCGTAAATGGCTGTTTATTGGTTTAATGCCACCGCTGTTAGCCCTGGAGAAAGTTTTTGGAAAATCATACATCATGGCATGCATATCCATTAACATTTTACCATTACCCACCTCTCTGATCCGTGGCCACTCTGTATACCATCCACCCCAATGATCATAGGTATGCGCCGCTTTTGGCAAACGGTAAGAATACCATTGACCAGCATCTAATAATTTCAACATTACCGAACGCCTGTCCCAGCCAATGCTCCAAAGCGGGCTTTTATCATCAGGTGAACCATAAATACCTCCCGGACCAGTAACATCAGTAAACTGTTTCCGTTCAATAATTTTCCAGGTATTCCCATCCCAGCTTGCTAAAACACCCTTTTCTTCCGTGTTATGAGGTACATCGCCAACTTTTAAAATATCTTTGGTGATTTTAAAAACCGCATCCTCACCGTTATTGGCCACCACCAGAAGATTTTGCGCCGTATAGGCACCCTTACCATGCCATCCAGGCACCGGTTTCTCGAAAAGCTTCTTCACAGCCAGCGTATGTACGTTTACTTCATACACCTTGCCTTCCATATCGTAAAAATAGACCATATTGGCCGGATCAGTCAAATGACGCGCAGTGGCTGTCATCCTGCCCGGCATTACAGAAAACGGAATTACCCTTATTTTACCCTGCTCATCTATAAAATAATTACTGGTAATTAACTGCTTAGATTCTTTATGGATCATCCGGTTTGCAGGTGTACCACCTATGCTTTCAGGGTGAATGGTAACATGAAGCTGGTCATCAATGCTATAAAGCTTATCAGAACTCCCTTTGGGCATATGAGGCGAGTAGGTCACCATCCAAAGTTTACCAGCCCAGGGTGTAATGGCACCAATACCATTTTCCCCCCCATCACCATAACTTTTAGTTACATCCTTTTTTAGCCAGTTTTGCTTATCCCAGCTTTCGTTAAATGTTGCCAAATGCGGATAAACACCACTAATTTGCAAGGGTTTTGTTTGAGCATAAGCCAAATGAGTTGTAAAAATGGCAGCACTTAATAAAACGCTAAATTTTAATATCGGGTTTCTTTTCATGTGTGTAGTTTAAATGGCCGAAAAAAACTTCCGGCCATTACATATTAGTAATTCGGGTTCTGTGTTAACTTAGGGTTTAAGCGCACCTCCTGCACAGGAATGGGCCATAGGTACTGTTTCGTTTTATCAAAAGCCCTGTTGAACAATATTTTGACATCACTGCCAAATCCGGAATAATCGGCGATACCATCTGCATCAATTGGCGTTACGCCTGGGAAAGGAAACTTTGCCCGGTTCTGATTAACCGGATCAGGCAGACCGATGATTGGCCTGGTCAATGCTTTCTCTGCCAGTTTCCACCGGATCAGGTCCATATAACGTAAGCCCTCAAAAGCAAACTCTACCCTGCGTTCCCTTCTTACTATCTTTTTCAGATCAGCAGTATTCAAGGTGGTAACCGCTGGATAGGATGTGGTTTGATCCACTGTTACGCCATATGCTCTGGCTCTAATCCGGTTTACAGCATCCAAAACCATGGCATCAGCTTCTCCTAATTCTATTTTTGCTTCGGCATAGGTGATCAGTATTTCTGCGTAGCGGATAATAATAGCATCATTGTCTTCAACATGCATATCAGACCAGCTCTGCTCTATTCCTTTCTTGAATACAAAACCGGTGAAACTGGCAAATGGTGCCACAGAACGCGTATCATTATTGGTTACCTTTCTACCCAGCTTCGAACTCCATACCTGCGTGGAGTCTGGATGAGGCGTATAATTATAGCCCAGCCAATACGTATTGAAAGGCACTACGGTTGCTGCCAAACGTGGATCCCGATTGGCAAAGGGATTTAAAGGATTATATAAAGAAGATTCGTTGATCGGTTTTCCATCTATGCACTCAAAAGCATCCACCAACTCTCTGGTCGGCATTGTTGCCCCAAATCCACCTGCATTTCGGGTCAGCATATCATCTGGTACACCAGAAACTTTTTGCGTCTGGTCACGCGGAATACTGAAAATAATCTCGGTACTTAATTCTCCCGCTTTTTGAAAAAGAGATGCGTAAGAAGCATTCAAAGTATACGAGCCTGCACCTGTTAATTGCATAACAGCTAAGGAAGCTTCTTTAGCCGTTGCCCAATCGTTCATATACAAAGCAGTTCTTGCCTTGAAGGCCAGTGCAGCACCCTTTGTTAATCTTTTTACCCCTGTACCATAGCTTTGCGGTAAGTTCGAAGCTGCGAAATCAAATTCAGCCTTCACAAAAGTATAAATATCAGCTTTGGTCGTTTTGCTCACCTGATTTGCTTCGGAAAGGGGTAAAGTTTTAGTAATCAGGGGTACATCACCAAAATGGGAAATCAATTTAGCGTACTGAAAGGCCCTGATCAGCCGGGCTTCAGCTTCTAAACGGGTGATAACTGCAGCGGGGGTGTTTGCTGCGGCCTTATCCTTGTTTTCTAAAAATGCATTTACCCGTGCAATTGCCTTATAACTGTCTGTCCAGAAAGTGGCTACGTTGGCATCAGACGAATTTAAAGATCCCGCAATGACCGGATTAGATCCACCCCCGCCCCGATAATAACAGTTATCAGAAAAAAACTCTTCCCAGGAGCCAGTCGTCTCCTTTACCGGGCTCCAGAATACCAGTCTGTACAAATCATTTATGGCAAGTTCCAGCTGAACCTGGTTGGTATAAAAACTTTCGGTTGAAGGCGAATCAAGGACATTAAGATCCAGCTTTTTACAGGATGCGGCAACGATCATCAACATCCACAGGGCTATTATAATATGTTTCATCTGTTTATAATTTAATGTTCTATTAATCTGTTAAAACCTCAGGTTTACCCCGGCCAGAAAAGTGGTTACAATTGGGTATGCGGCATTTCCTGATTCAGGATCTGAATATTTAGGAAATTTACTGCTGGTAAAAAGGTCGTTGGCTGCCAAATAAACCCTAAGTGAGCTGATCCCTATTTTGCTTAAAACATCCTTCTTAAGGGTATAACCCAGTGTCACATTTTTTAGCCGGAAATAAGACCCGTCAATAAGCCAAAAATCTGATGTTGCATAATTGTTTCCACTTGAGGTGTTGGATAGCCTTGGATATTTTGCTGACTGATTTTGTTCAGTGGTATTTGTTTTGCTGTAAAAATTACCCTCCAGCAATGCCGGAAAATTGCCGAATTGTTCTTGAAATGGCCGAACAATATCATTGTTTAAGCGGCTTAAACGCTTGCCTACCCCTTGAAAGCTAAAATTGCAATCAAAACCTTTATAGCCCAGATTCACGTTTCCACCATATTGATAGCGGGGAAGGGAGCCACCTAAAAGAACCCTGTCATTGGCATTAATGATACCATTATGATCGATATCAACATACCTGATGTCTCCTGCAGTTACTGCCGAACTTGTTCTTGGTGTACCCGCAGCGTCGGCAGCAGTTTGATAAATTCCATTTGACAAATAGCCATACCATTCTTTAAACTGGCTACCCTCCATATTGACTTGCTGCCCGTCTATTTCCTGCCTGGTACCTTTCATATCCAGGATCTTGGTTCTGGCATCTGACAGGTTAACACCTATACCATAGCTGAATTCATTAATTTTATCTTTCCAGTTTACAGCAATCTCCCAACCTTTCACATCCAAAGTGCCCGCATTCTGTTGAGGCCTTTCAAAACCGATAATTAACGGAATGTCTAGAGGTAATAAAATATCATCTGTTTTTTTCTGAAAGTAATCTCCAGTTACGCTTAGCCTGTTGTTTAAAAATGCCGCATCAATACCAATATCACTAGAGCGGGTAGTTTCCCAGGAAATATTCTTTACTGCATAAGTTACCTGGGCGCCGCCACTGAGTGGCACTAAAGATCCATTTTGGTAAAATAAGGCCGTGGAAGGATCTATCGTAGCCTGATAAGGATAGTAACTTTGACTTCCATCTGCATTGGTGATCCTTTGGTTACCAACGGACCCATAAGATCCCCTAAGCTTCAAATAATTTATCCAATGGACGTCCTTCATAAAACTTTCTTCTGAGATTGCCCATCCTGCAGAAAAAGAGGGAAAAGTAGCCCCGCGATAGGCTTTACCAAAACGCGAGGATTGGTCATGGCGCAGATTTACCTGTACATAATACCTGTTCATGTAATCGTAGGTTAACCGGCCAAAAATTGAATGCAGACTTTCCTCGCTGGCACTTCCCGAGTTGTCTCTCAGCAGCTGAGATCCTTGATTTAAATAAGGAAAATCGGTCAATGAAAATCCGTCTCTGGATGCACCCAGGTTTTCATTTGAAAAATAGATACTTTCAAAACCCGCTGTTGCAGTAAAGTGATGCTTATCTGCAAAAGTTTTGTTGTAATTGGCTAAAAACTGGCCATTTAGATTATAGGTTTCCGTACGGGTTTCTTTCAGCGTGGTCAAGGGCGTATTGCTTGCCGAACTTGGTGTACCATCGGGATTGGTATAGGTAATTTTTTTAGAAAAAGCTTTGCTCTTATCAAAATCAAAAGTTGGCGCCACAAGTGCTGTTAATGTTAAATCTTTAATGGGCTTGTAGTTTAATGCCAGCCGGCCTTGCAATTGATTGGAGTTGGCTGTTTTCGTTCCACCTTGTTGTAATTGGGCTAAAGGGTTACGTCCATCCTTCGCAATGGCATATGCACCGTTTGTATAGGTGGCAGCATACACAGGAGGCATCAAACGAGCTTCATATATAGGTGTCTGCCCGCTAAAGGGGTTGTCTACCGGAGATAATGCATTTACGCGTCTTAAGCCAAGATCTATATTGGCACTGAGCTTCGAAGTGATTTCTATATCATTATTCACCCTAAACTGATAGCGTTCATAGCTAAAATTATCATAAAAAGCCCCTACCTTCTGATAACCTAATGATGCTTTCGTTTTTATACTTTTTGAACCTGCAGTAAAAACCAGATCATGCTGTTGACGCGGAGCATACTGATGAGACATAATCAAATCCTGCCAGTTCGTATTTGCAAAGGGAAATTTATCTGGATTGGCAGCCATGTTGGCTTCGAAATTAACAATATAGTCATTGGCATAGGGCCCGGTTGCCGCCCCATCATTAACCGCCTGCTCATTAAATAACCGCATGTAAGTTGGTGCATCTGCGTATCTAGGCAATGCGGTCGGTTTTTGCAAGGCATATTCGAAATTATACTCCAGACTGGATTTCCCTTCTATACCTCTTTTTGTGGTAATCAAAATTACACCGGCAGCACCTCTCGAACCGTAAATGGCCGCTGAAGCAGCATCTTTCAACACCGTGAGTGTTTGTATATCATTTGGATTAACCAAATCCATACTGCTTACCGGGATACCATCTACCACCACCAATGGCGAATTGGTATTTAGTGAAGTAACTCCCCTGATCTGAACAGTGGCTCCGGCGCCTGGTGCTGCACTGCTACGGGTAACGGAAACCCCTGGAATTGCCCCTTGCAGAGCTTCTGAGACTTGTACAGTTGCCCGGCCTACAATATCTTCAGAGCTTATCGTAGAAATGGCTCCTGTTAAATCTTTTTTCTTTTGGGTACCGTATCCTACAACCACCACATCCCGTAAGTTCTGGCTTGCATCGGTGAGTGCAATTTGTAATAGTTTACCTGTAAGCTCTACCAATTGTTCCTGATAGCCGATAAATGTAACCCTTACGTTTTTGGTTTCCTGCGGAACACTAAAGTTAAATTCTCCATTGTCATTAGTCGTTGTCCCTATTTTAGTTCCTGGAACAAGAATACTCACACCCCGGATTGGTGTTTTTGTACCTGCATCGACAACTTTGCCTGATACATTTCTGGTTTGCGCCAGCGCCACGTACTGGAGCCCCAGCAACATGGCAATAAGAAGTAATTTTCTTTTCATTTATATTTGGTTTGGTTTATCTAAATTTAGACACAGGACAACGGAGTAGGCTTACAATGCCCTATTCAAAACCCTGGTCAATATTTTAAACAACTCAAACTACTAGCAAACAGACCATTACAAACAAATGGAGAAACATTCTGAACAGGTTGAAAATTCAATATTCTTTAAACAACTGGATATTTGCTGCCAAAAAATAGCAGAACAGGTTACAGAAAAACCAATTGCAGAATGGACCAATAGCGATTATGTTAAATTGAGTGCCTTACTGTCGAGAAAAACTAAAGTCCATCTAAGTGAAAGCACCTTAAAAAGAATATTTGGAAAGTCTAAAACTTCGACCCGTTATTATCCGCAAAAAGCAACCCGGGACGCGCTGGCACAGTATATAGGTTGTAGAGACTGGTATGAGTTTGAATTAAAAAATCCGATAACAGATGGGTCAAATTTATCAAAACCCGATCCTGTTGTAAGTGTTGCTCCAGGCATAAACAAAGGCAGGTCAATCAAAAAAACAGTCCTGCTGTCTATACTTTTGGTTTGTATTGTGCTGGCTGTCATTGTCTTTTTAAAATTTCTCCCTTCTACTGAACGGTCTGCTGAAAATGTACATTTATACAGCTTAAATCCTGAAGGCCAAACCCCGCACTCCGCCCTGTTTAAATTAAATGTAAAAGGCGAATTACCCGATTCCTTATCCAATTTCGAAATTGATTTCGGCGACGGGAAGCTAAAGAGATCTAATTTCAGGGATAGCCTGGTTAACCATTATTACGAAGTTCCTGGAAGGTATTATCCACAGCTGTACTATAAAAATAAAGTAATTGATACCGGTTATGTCTATCTTCAAACAAGGGGCTGGAGCGTTACAGGTTCCATGCAATACGATACGACACGGGTATACCCAATTTCAAATACAGGATCTGCAATCGGAGAAATCCCCAGGATATTGGAGAAAGATATTATTAATGCAGGTCTGGATAACAAAAAGACTTTTTTTATCGCATTTACCAATATTAAACCTACAAACATCAGCGGAGATAATTTTCAGCTTTCTGCGCACCTGACAACATCTAAAGACAGAGCTGGCGTGAGATGCTCTCAAGTGGATGTTACCGTGTTTGGTGAAACCGATTACCATTCCTTTGACATCATGAAACTGGAATGCGCAGCATGGACATCTTACAAATTTTCAGAAAACTACAAGGAAGGCAAAAAGAATGATCTAAGAGAACTTGGTCATGATCTGAGCAATGGAGGAGAGGTAAAATTCCAGGTTGAACATCAACAGATCAGTTTATTTGTTGGCTCGAAAAAGGTACTTACAACACATTACAAAAAGTCTATTGGTAAGATCATGGGCGTCAAAATATCGTTTTCAGGAATAGGTCGTTTTGACAACTTCCAATTGTCAGACCTGAAAACGAACGAAAAATTCTAATAGACACCATCTTCAAAATCCATAGCTCAGCGCGCAGGAAAGTGCATTCATATCCAAACCATATCCGGCATTATTATTAAACTTTCCAAAAAAACCTTTGGTAAGGCTCATATCCCAGTGACCATAGAGCAATTTTTTGACTTATCATACAATTGATTATTAAATCGTTTAGCAAGTAGTCCTGTAGCCTTGTTCATATCGATCTCTGCTACAATTACCCCGCTCTTTCTGTACTCCTGATAAACATTAAGCGTTCCATCTGTATTAATAATCGATGTTGCTGATTCCATGTACTCCGATGCATAGTTTACACTCGCAAAATAGATTGTATTTTCAATGGACCGCATCATCATCGCTTTTTCATAGTATGGATTATCTATACTACCCCATTCAGTAAGCATTTTTCCATTTTCCCTATTTTCAGTAAAGTGTGGATGAAACACAATCGACGCGCCGTTCTGCGCTGCCCATCGCACTGACTCCGGATATCTAAAACCTTCATGACAAATAGTAATCCCAAACTTTACTCCATTTACCTCAAATATTTGCCGCTCGGTACCTGGAATCCAAAAGTCGTCCTCCGATGGATCGAGTTGATTTTTTGTCTGCTGTCCAAGAATTTCACCGTCAGGCGATATGACAAAAGCCAGGTTTTGCAAACCTGATGAGCCATGCCAGTCCATCGGTACAATAACTGCTATGGAGTATTTCCGGGCGATTTCACATACCTCATCCAAGGCACTTTTCAAAGATTCAGGACTTCGGTCTGGCAATGCGTATCCCATTCCTGGATACCCAGGCAAATACGACTCTGGAAAACAAATGATTTCGGCATGGAGATCGGAGGCTGCTTTAACCAAATATTCCAAATTGAATAGACCTTCCTTTAAGGATCTGGGGATTGGGGGTGAGGCTAATGCAACTTTCATATCATATTGATTTACAGATTTCAATTTAAGGTATAAAGGACTAAATTTTTATCTAAAATTCAAAAATCAACACCCACCATCAACCCCTTCCCTATATTTCAATAAAGTTTAAAGAAGAACCCCTTCTTTACAGAACTT
>NZ_QAIL01000326.1 GCF_003061025.1 Pedobacter sp. HMWF019
CTCTTAGCCTGGTCAATTTCCATTATAATCTTTTTTGTTCTTTGTGTGGTTTGCATAATAACAATTAGAAAGAATCGTAAAACAGTATAATCCTAGATCCCCAGCAGTTGCTATAAAAAGACATCACTTTATTAATTCCAACCGAAAGCCGCCTCTAATTCAATTGAATTAAAGGCGGCTTTTGCTCATTATAGGGAAGAACTATTCCTCCCTTTCATTGGCAACAACCACCTCCTTTGTAGCCAAAAAAATATTCTTATAAGAATTGTTGAGTGAATTTTAGCGGAATTCAGGAATTCCTAAGGTATTTCCAGGAATTATTTAAGCATTAAGGAATTCATTGAAATATAGATAATTAACCCCACTAAATTTGCTTCAGAAATCAGATCAAGTATCGATTAGCTATCGAAATAAATACAAGAACCGATTTTCAAAAACAGAGAGGAAAGAGCGGTGGTTAGTGGCCGGCTTGGGAAGCAGTTACCAGTTCCCGCAATTGAATCTCATTACTTCCCAAAAATTTCAGAGGCGCCTCTGATTGCAACTGTAGCAACCCCCGCGATAAGGTTCGCGGGGACCTACCAAGTGATTAACCTTTAAATTTTTGACTCATGTTTTTTCAAATCATTTTAGCAATGTTATTGGGATTGGTATGTCCACACCACAATAATACAACAAACAATAATGGTACTACTGTAACTGCACAGGACACTCCTTCTATTCCTGATACCCCTCCTGATACAGGTGGCGAAACAGGGAATAACCCTCCAAGATAACAACTGAAAAAAACGGGCAAATATTTGCCCGTTTTTTTTATAAATTAGAGAAATAATAACGATTTCTTGAAAAAATATATTACGCTTCTTCTATTATTTGTATTCGCTTCTTGTCATAAAGAGAATATAAAAGATAAACTCCGGGTTACTACCCCCTATTATGATAAAGCCTGGTCCTTCTCGGATAAAGGAATGGTAGACAGCAGTTTCGTTTACTTTAATAAAGCCAAGGAAGAATCTTTAAAAAATGGCGATAGTATTTTAGTAGCGAAGAGCCTGATCAATATGGCGATCATTAGCGGTGATCAGGGCGACTATTTTGGTAGTCAGGAGTTATCGCTTTCTGCAATTAAATACCTTAATATTTCTAATGAAAAGCAAAAGGAGATATTATCCTCCAATTATAATAACCTGGGGAAAATGGCTCATCTCTTAAAGAACTATGATGAGGCAACCTCCTTCTACATTAAAGCAATTGCGCTCTCCAATAATGAGCAGTCCAAAATTATATACTCAAATAATATTGCGATTAACCTATCTGCTCAAAAGCGATACCATGAGTCTTTAAAATATTTTGAGCAGCTCCTGAAAAATAAAGATGTACAAAAGAACAACAATAACTTTTCCAGGATCCTATCTAATATTTCAAAAACGAAATGGCTTCAAAACCCAAATTATAACGCAGCGCCAGATTTACTAAGAGCCTTGCACATTCGGGAGAATGAAAATGACCTCTGGGGTCAAAATGCGAGTTTTTCACATCTATCAGATTATTACACCAAAAAACAACCAGATTCAGCGCTATTTTATTCGCGTGAGATGTATCGGGTTGCAATGAAAATCAAAAGTCCGGATGATCAACTACAGGCACTGCAGAAGCTCGTAAAGCTGAGCCACCAGGAAGAAACCAAACAGTATTTTGAGCTCTACCAAAAATTAGAGGACAGTGTTCAGACGGCGCGTAATGCGGCCAAGAATCAGTTTGCTGTTATCCGTTATGAAACAGAGAAAAATAAAGCAGATAATCTATTGTTACAAAAGGACAATACGGAAAAAAAGTATCAGATCATTAAACAAAAGATAGTATCCATCAGTACGATCTTTATATTGGTTGCAGCTTCTATTATCGCTGTTCTTTGGTACAAGAAGAGAAAACAGCGACTGGAATTGGAAGCACAAACGGCCATCCGGGAAAATCAACTTAAAACCTCCAAGAAAGTACATGATGTGGTAGCCAATGGATTGTACAGGGTCATGACTGAAATTGAAAACCAGGAGGAGATTGATAAAGACCGTGTATTGGATAAGATAGAGGATCTGTACGAGAAATCGCGAGATATATCTTATGAGGAGGTTAAATTTACAGATCAGAATTTCCACGAAAGAGTTTCGGATCTCATCAAATCTTTCGCCACTGATACAACAAAAGTGGCCCTGGCGGGAAACGATCCGCAGTTATGGAAAAAAGTAACTGCACAGGTAAAATATGAAATTGAGCATATCCTGCAGGAACTGATGGTGAATATGGGGAAACATAGCGGTGCCAGTAACGTTGCTGTTAAGTTTGAACAGAAACAGGATAAGATCAATATTTATTATACAGATAATGGAATTGGGATGCCTGAAGAGATGAGGTTCAATAATGGATTGAGAAATACGGGAACCCGTATAGAAAGTATTCATGGGGAAATTACTTTTGACACCAAAGTTGAGAAGGGGCTGAAAATTCAGATTTCTTTTCCCATTACCTAAATAGAAGAATGATGTTCGAAAGAGTTTTAATTGCAGAAGACCACGAATCTTCCAACATCTCCGTAAGGAAGACATTGGAAGATCTCGGAATAGAGATTGCCCATTATGTATTTTATTGCGATGATGCTTTAACCTGGATACAAAAGGCCCGTCAAAATGACGAACCTTATGATTTATTGATTACCGATCTTTCTTTCGAAGAGGATCATAATAAGCAAAGGATTACCGGCGGTACAGAACTGATCAAAGCGGTAAGGCAAGCACAACCCAATTTAAAAATTCTGGTTTTTTCTGCTGAAAACAAAGCGGCTGTTATTGATGCACTTTATGATGAGCTTGGGATCAATGCTTATGTGCGCAAGGCACGCAATGATGCTCAGGAACTTAAACTGGCGATAAACACGATTTATAAATCCAACAAATATATTTCTGCCAATTTAAGGCAGGGCATCAAGGCTAAAAATGCATATGAGTTTGCGGATGTCGACATCGCCATCATTTCCCTGCTTTCGCAAGGAATCCCTCAGAAAAACATTCCATTTCACTTACAGCAAAAAGGAATTTCACCTTCTGGTTTAAGCAGTGTTGAAAAACGCCTGAATCTGATGAGAGAAGCTTTGGAGTTTTCTAAGAATGAACAATTGGTGGTGTATTGTAAAGACTTTGGACTTATCTAACCCTAGCTTCATAATTTCGTTGAAATAGCGCCCCGGGTTACGGTTTCCCGTAAGAAAGGCTGCTTCTGCCTGGCTACTTTTGGGAAATAAACAATTTAAACCCTAAAAGCGCAAGCAGAAATGGATCTTAAACTTAAGTTAGAACAGCTTCACCAAAGAGTGGTTGGATTAAAAGACCAGATCAATACCGAGGAGGCCACCAAAAATGCATTTGTAATGCCCTTTATCCAGATTCTGGGCTACGATATTTTTAATCCGACAGAAGTTATTCCGGAGCATATTTGTGATATCGGAACGAAAAAAGGAGAAAAAGTAGATTATGTTATAAGCAATAACAATGAACCTATACTCATCTTTGAATGCAAGCATTGGAAAGAAAACGCCGATGCTCACAATTCCCAGCTTCACAGGTATTATCATGTTTCTAAAGCAAGATTTGGTGTATTAACCAATGGTACGGTCTACAATTTCTATACGGATCTGGAAAAGCCGAACATTATGGATGAGAAGCCTTTCTTAACCATAGATATTGAGGATCTGAAGGATAACTCCATCAAAATTCTGGAAAGCTTTACTAAAAATGAATACAACTTAGAAAGCATTCTTGATTCGGCCGAAGGTTTAAAATACATTAAAGCAATCCGGAAGGAATTTGAGAAAGAAATAGATAACCCATCTGATGAAATTGTTAAGCTATTGGTCAATAGATTTTTTGATAAGCCTTTAACTGCAAACCGAATGGTTGCCTTTAAAGAGTATACGAAGAAGGCTTTAGCGGTTTCTATTAATGAATCTATCAGCGACAGGTTGAAGTCTGCCTTGAACATCAATGAGAAGATTGAGAAGAAGGACGAGGGTAAAGCCAGTCTGCTGATTGATGATAACAATGAGGCTGGAAAAATTGTAACAACGGAGGAGGAATTGGAGGCCTTTCAGATTGTAAAGGCTATTCTACGGGAGAAGATCCCCTCCAATCGTATTGCTCCACGGGATACCCAGTCTTACTTTGGAATTTTACTGGACGATAACAACCGGAAGCCAATCTGCCGGTTACATTTTAATACGGCAAATAAGTACCTGGAGACATTTCATAAGGGAAAAGATGCTGGTGAGAAAAAGCAGCTGGCCAGCCTTGATGAGATCTATAACTACAGGAATGAGTTACATCAAACAGTAGATAATTATTAAGATTTAAAGAATTGCTGTAGTAAATACAGGCAAGTTTATTAGCTCTCAGAAAAATGAAGGGGTTGCATCCAGATTTGCCATTTCTGGCATCGGAGCAATCTCTCATTATATAAATTCAAAATACTGTATTACAAGTATTTATTCCAAAACAGCATTACCAAAAACTTCTCAAAATAGTCGATAGGCTTACGGTTTCCCGTAAGGATACCATCTTGAAGTGATATAGTTTTGAATAGTTAAAACGATAATCTAAATATATATGGAAACACAGGCACAAAACGAAGTTACATTTTACCAGGACATGAGAGTTACTGTAACTCAATCCAGATATGTAACCAATTCAAAAACTTATGCTATGAGGAACATATCTTCTGTTCATATTTTTGAAATCATTAAGAGCAAGGCATTGCCCGTCATTATGATCATTGCTGGCTTTTTTATGCTTTTTTCAGAAAGCTCCATGATTTTAGGCATTCTTATTCTGGTTTTTGGAGTTGCTATTTTATTTTGCATTAAAAACGAATTTGCAGTAAGAATCAGTACAAATTCAGGGGAAGTAAATAGTATGGTTTCGAAAGACAAAGCATACATTCAAACGATTGTAAATGCGCTCAATGATGCAATAGTGCATCGGGGTTAAAATATGAAATGACTTCTACTTTAACTTCACCAAGATCCCATAAGACATATGATTTAGGATTTAGGCTTAAATCTCAAATTAAAAACAATTATATACTGATGAAACACAAAGCATTTATCCTTTTGCTATTGGTTACGCTATCCCTTATTGTTTGTAGTTGCAGAAAAAATTTCAATCTACAATCTGAACTTAACCAAATAGCTCAGGATAATGTAGTGACGCAAAAAGAATTTCTTGATTTACAAACTGCAGCAACTAAAGAAAAGAAATACGAAAGGTTCAAGAATCGTGAAGAATTGTACAACTATATAAATAAGTTTTTCACGAAAAAAAAACTTGTTGTTGAGGTATGGAATCCTACAAGAATAACTACCGCCAAATTCAACATCAATGTTTTCTTTGAAAACTCCTTTAGTATGGATGGTTATATTTCTCAGGCCGATTTAAAGAGTTCTATTTATGATATGCTGGTAAACCTAAAACAGCTTACCTCCTCAATCAACCTTAATTACATCAATAGTAGTATCATCAAAGCCTCCTCTAGCGACATCAAACTTTTTAGCAGTGGATTAACTCCCCAACTATTTAAGAAAATGGGAGGAAAAAGATGGAATTCAGATATAGCTGAGGTATTGGAAAACGTATTGTCGCAGACAGATCAAAATAATGCCTCCATTTTAATCTCAGACTTTGTGTTCTCTCCACCAAAGAAAATTAACGCAGTAAGTTATCTTAAGCTTCAAGAGGTAGCCATAAAAGATAAGTTTCAAGATAAATTGAATAAGCAAAACCTCGCTCTAGCCATATTTCAAATGAAGGCTAATTTTCAAGGAGATTATTACGATCATAATTCAAAAACGATAAAATTGGCGGGTGTAGACCGACCGTATTACATATGGTTCATTGGGACAGAAGAACAAGTGAGACAAGCTGTCGACAAACAGATTGTAAGTACTAATGATCCCCATTTCTTGAATAGTGTTGTTATCTCTAGTACAAAAACCCCTTTTCCTATACAATATAAGGTTATAAATAAAGGAAAAGTTGGCAACTATAAGTTTAAAAAGTCGGATGAAATTTCCGATGCGACCGCGGACAACGGAAATTTTGGCTTTGGCTTGGCAGTAAATTTTGCAAAGCGCCTGAAAGGAGTAAAATATTTCTCTGAACAAAAAATTTACCAGCCAAACAACACTGACTATTCGATTAACGTCAGATCACTTAATCTAGTGGAACTTAGTTCACCATCTTACTCAGGTTATACCCATG
>NZ_QAIL01000327.1 GCF_003061025.1 Pedobacter sp. HMWF019
ATTTATAATTGTTGGCAATCTTTTTTTGTATCTTTGTATATAATTAAGAATAATTAAATATATAATGGAACTTCCTATTTATCTAGATAACAATGCAACAACACCTCTGGATCCGAGGGTTTTGGAGGCTATGCTGCCTTATTTTACCAATAAATTCGGTAATGCAGCAAGTCGTAACCATGCTTTTGGCTGGGTTGCTGAAGAAGCGGTAGATTACGCACGTGAACAAGTTGGAAAACTGATCGGTTGTACTGAAAAAGAAATCATTTTCACATCAGGTGCTACAGAAGCTGACAACCTTGGTATCAAAGGTGTATTTGAAATGTATAAAGATAAGGGTAACCATATCATTACTGCAACTACAGAACATAAGGCTGTTCTGGACACTTGTAAGCACCTGGAGAAATTAGGCGCAAAGGTAACTTATCTTCAGGTAAAATCTGATGGTCTGA
Source organism: Pedobacter sp. HMWF019 (assembly GCF_003061025.1). Lineage (GTDB taxonomy): Bacteria > Bacteroidota > Bacteroidia > Sphingobacteriales > Sphingobacteriaceae > Pedobacter. The sequence continues at coordinate 453 of NZ_QAIL01000327.1, forward strand.
TCGACCTTCAGGAACTTGAAGCTGCGATGACTGAACAAACCATTTTAGTGACCATCATGTATGGAAACAATGAAATCGGTGTAGTACAACCTATTAAAGAAATCTCAGCAATCGCCCATAAATATGGTGCATTGTTTATGAGTGATGCTACACAGGCTGTAGGTAAAATACCTGTTGATGTAAACGCAGATGGTATTGACCTGATGGCTTTCTCAGCACATAAAATGTATGGACCTAAAGGTGTTGGAGTATTATATGTACGCCGTAAAAACCCAAGGGTTAAAGTAACAGCACAAATGGACGGCGGTGGCCACGAGCGTGGAATGCGTTCAGGAACACTGAATGTACCTGGTATTGTTGGTTTAGGTAAGGCTTGCGAGTTGTGCCGCCTGGAAATGGACGAAGAAGCTAAACGTTTGTCTGCATTAAGAGATAAATTGGAAAGCGCTTTGACAGAACTGGAAGAAAGCTATGTAAACGGAAACACTCAACATCGCTTACCGCATGTAGCCAATATCTCGTTTAAATATGTAGAGGGAGAAGGATTAATGATGGCCATGAAAGACCTTGCAGTTTCTTCAGGATCTGCTTGTACTTCTGCTTCTTTGGAACCTTCTTATGTGTTAAAGAATCTTGGACTTTCTGATGATCTGGCGCATTCATCTATCCGTTTTGGACTGGGCCGTTTCACAACTGAAGAGGAGATTGATTATGCAATCGAAAACACTAAAAAAGCAGTGAACCACTTAAGAGACCTTTCTCCGCTTTGGGAAATGTTTAAAGAAGGAATTGATTTAAGTAAAATTGAATGGGCAGAACACTAATTGGTCTAGCCCTACAAAATTTATAACGTATTAATAGGCCGTGAGGCCTGGAGGAAAACAAAATGGCGTATTCAGAAAAAGTAATGGAACATTATACCAACCCACGTAATGTTGGTACTTTAAATAAAGATAGCAAATCAGTTGGTACAGGCCTTGTTGGCGCACCTGAATGTGGAGACGTTATGCGTCTGCAGATAGAGGTTGACGAAAACAATGTGATTACTGATGCTAAATTCAAAACATTTGGTTGCGGTTCTGCAATCGCATCTTCTTCTTTAGCTACAGAATGGCTAAAAGGAAAAACAGTGGATGAAGCGCTAACTATTGACAATATGGATATTGTTGAAGAACTGGCTTTACCTCCTGTAAAAATCCACTGCTCAGTTTTAGCTGAAGATGCCATCAAATCTGCAATCAATGATTACAGAGTAAAAAATGGCATGGAGCCAATTGAACTGGCCAAATCCCATCACTAAGTTTTAATACAATGATCACAATCACTGATAAAGCAAAAAGCAAAATAGATCACTTGATGCAGGATTCTCATCTTGGATCTGATTATTTCCTGCGTGTTTCTGTAAAAGGAGGCGGATGCTCTGGTTTATCATATAACTTAGATTTTGATAACGAAGAGAAAACCGGTGATCAATTCTTTGAAGACAGAGGAATCAGGATCGCGTTGGACATGAAATCATTCCTTTACCTTGCTGGTACTGAACTGGATTTTACCGACGGATTGAACGGGAAAGGATTTAACTTCAATAACCCTAATGCAAGCCGTTCTTGCGGCTGCGGAGAGAGTTTCTCGGTTTAAGATACATTACTTATATTTGCAAAGGGCACTTACGTGCCCTTTTTGCATTTTTAAATGTAAAAGTTTATCATTGCCGAATCAAGCTAAACAGCACATCATATGGTATCATTCAATGAGTTTTCTACTATCCCAAGTTTGTTAAGAAACGTAGTAGAGAATATCCACAAGCCCACGGAAACTTTTCTGATTCATAAAAAGAATACAGAATGGGAAGAAATATCTTACCAAGAGACCCTGGATTGTGCAGATGCGGTATCCGCATTTTTCCTTTCAAAAGGAATTAAAAAGGGTGACCGGATGGGATTGATGATTGAAAACGGGCCAGAATATGTTTATTACGACCAGGGCATCCAGCAAATCGGTGCCGTGAATGTTTCCATATACCCTACCCTTTCAGAACAGGAAGTAGAATATATTGTTAACGATTCAGGTATTAAAGCCATATTGGTAGGCAATCCTTTTCTATACAAGAAGATATTAAAAATCTCAGAGAACTGCAGGCAGCTTAAATACATTATTCCATCCTTTCCTGAGTATACCAAGATCAATATACCCGAAGGTTTAAAAGCGGAAGTCATTAGCTTTGACCAAATCCTGCAAACCCGAACAACGATTACCCCCGAACAAAAAATTCAGATTACAACCATACGCCTTTCTTTAAGACCCTCAGATCTTTCCTCTCTAATTTACACATCAGGAACTACGGGAACTCCAAAAGGGGTCATGTTGTCGCACGGAAACTTTGTAGAAAATGTCAAAGTTTGTCTGCAGCAAATACCGGTTATTGACGAAACAGAAATTTTTCTGTCTTTCCTGCCCCTGTCTCACGTATTCGAAAGAACAGCAACCTATCATGTCTGCTGTGCACAAGGCTGTAAAATTGCCTATGCCCAGAGTCTTGAACTATTGGCCAAAAACATGGCTGAGATCAGACCAACGGTGATGAGCTGCGTACCCAGATTATTAGAAAGAATCCATGACAAAGCCATCAAAAGCGGTACAGCAGAAGGTGGCCTCAAAGCAAAGATCTTTATTTGGGCTTTGGAAACGGGACAAAACTACCGCAGAAAAAAAGAAGCAGGTAAAAACCCTGGATTCATTCTTTCTGCAGAAAAGGCCATCGCCGAAAAACTGGTATTCAGCAAAATCAAAGAAAAAACAGGTGGTCGATTAAAATTTATGATTTCCGGAGGTGCTGCCCTGCCTAAAAATGTTGGTGAATTCTTTGGAAACCTGGGCATCAAAATCCTGGAAGGCTTTGGACTGACCGAAACTTCGCCGGTTATGGCAGTTACGGAATACGACAGGCAAATTTACGGTACTGTGGGGCGGATTATCCCGGGTATTGAAGTCGGCATACAGAATGTAGAAACCAAGAAAATGATCACCATTCAAACGCATGAATCTTTTAAGGAGGATTTTGAATGCGAGGAGGGAGAAATTATTGTCAGAGGCCACTGTGTAATGCAGGGCTACTTCAATAAGCCGGCCGAAACTGCTGAAGCCATTGATAAAGACGATTGGTTTCATACAGGCGACGTTGGTCGTTTCTACAAAGGGAACCTTCAGATTACAGACCGGATTAAAAACATGATTGTGAATGCTTATGGTAAAAATGTTTATCCCACACCGGTTGAAAATATCTATTTAAAAAGCTTGAAAATTGAGCAGCTCTTTTTAATTGGAGATAAACGGGAATACCTTACCGCTATTGTAATTCCCAACCGGGAGAATCTCCAGGAGGCATTCAAATTACCTGATTCTTTCTTCTTAAAACCCGAGGTCTTTATTGAAGAAAAGGAGATCATAGACTGGATCGGTCAGGACATTCGCAAATACGCTGCTGAACTTGCTAAATTTGAACGCATCAAGAATTTCAAGGTCAAAAGGAATCCCTTCAGTATGGAAGAAGGTGAAATTACACCGACCATGAAACCCAAAAGAAAGGTAATTGAGAAAAAGTATGCAGACATCATCAATGAAATGTATACTGAAGCAGTGGATTCAGAATAACAATTCCCAGGCTTTATTTATGTTTCTATTCCGAATGGAATTGGAAACATAATTCTTACTTTTGCATCTTTATTGAATTAATATACCAACAAGCTATACGGCAATGTGCCGGATATAAGACATATATGAGTACAGGACTATCAGAACAAGAATTGTTGCGTCGCAATTCGCTATCGCAATTACGCGAATTAGGAATTAATCCCTACCCTGCCGAAGCATTTGAAATCAATGCCCATGCAGCAGATATTTTAGCCAACTACGAAAAGGATAAAACCGCATACAAGACTGTGAGCATTGCAGGCCGTATCATGGGTCGTAATATTATGGGTGCTGCATCTTTTGCAGAATTGCAGGACTCCACCGGACGTATTCAGGTGTATCTGAAAAGAGATGAACTTTGCCCGGGTGAAGATAAAACCCTTTACAATACTGTTTTCAAAAAACTATTGGATATTGGTGATTTCATTGGTGTTAAAGGTTACGTTTTCACTACACAAACCGGGGAAATATCCATACATGTTACCCAGTTCACCGTATTATCTAAGTCTTTACGTCCACTTCCTATTGTAAAACGAGATGATGATGGAAATGTATATGATGGATTTACGAACCCCGAATTGCGCTACAGACAACGTTATGTTGACTTAACCGTTAATCCGGATTTCAAGAAGGTCTTCATCAACCGTTCCAAAGTGATCAACACCATGAGGAATTACTTTGATGAGCAAGGCTGGATGGAAGTAGAAACACCAATATTACAACCTATCCATGGTGGTGCTGCCGCACGTCCTTTTGCTACGCACCACAATACCCTGGATATGCCTTTGTATTTGCGTATTGCAAATGAGCTTTATCTGAAACGTTTAATCGTTGCCGGTTTTGATGGCGTGTATGAGTTCGGAAAGATGTTCAGAAATGAAGGAATGGACCGTACCCACAATCCGGAATTCACTTCTATGGAAATCTATGTAGCCTATAAAGATTATATCTGGATGATGTCTATGGTAGAGGAATGCCTGGAAAAAATTGCTGTTGCTATCCACGGTACACCAGTGATTAAAGTAGGTGATCAGGAGATTAATTTTGAAGGTCCGTACGAAAAACTGAGCATGTACGAATCTATTCAGAAATACACCGGTATCGACGTATCTCAAATGACTGAAGAACAACTTAAAGACACCTGCAAGAGCCTGAACATTGAAATCGATGCTTCTATGGGCAGAGGTAAACTTGTAGATGAAATTTTCAGTGAAAAAGTAGAAGCAAATCTGATTCAGCCAACCTACATCACCGACTACCCTATCGAAATGACACCGCTTGCCAAAAAACACAGAAGCAAAGACGGTCTGGTAGAGCGGTTCGAACTTTTTGTAATGGGTAAAGAAATTGGAAACGCTTATTCAGAATTAAATGACCCGATAGACCAGCGCGAGCGTTTTGAAGACCAGCTAAAACTCGCTGCCAGAGGTGATGATGAGGCAATGGCTATGGACGACGATTTTGTACGTGCATTGGAATACGGTATGCCGCCTACATCTGGTCTGGGTATCGGAATAGACAGATTAGTTATGTTAATGACCAACCAGTCTACCATCCAGGAAGTACTGTTTTTCCCGCAGATGAGACCGGAGAAAAAAGCAAAAGTAACCACCGATGAGGATTTCGTAGAAGCTGGAGTTGCTGCAGAATGGGTTCAGGTGATCAGAAAAATGGGGATCAACACCATAGAAGAATTAAAAGCCGCTAATCCAAATAAAGTATTTAATGATCTTGGCGGTATGCGCAAGAAGTTAAAACTGGATCTGGTGATGCCTACAAAAGATGAGGTAAACGCCTGGTTCTCTTAACAAAGAGATAACAAAAACTTAAAGGCTTGCTATACTAAACTATAGCAAGCCTTTTTTAATTTTAGGCGAAATAAATTTGTTGACATTATGAACAACTCAAGTCTGGAAATTACAGAAAATGAATACTGCATTAAGCTCAAGAAAGAGGCCTTCGACTTATCGCTGATTCGTCAGCTGATTAAACGCATCCAGTCAGAGCAGCTGTTCTTCAGCAGGTCAAAAGAATGCTATGAAGAAGACATCATCAGCAGAACTACAAGCTCGCTGGATGAAGAAAATTTTGATAGATTAAGCGATAAATAAAAAGAGCCACAAAAATGTGGCTCTTTTTATTTATCTGTATCTGATCTGCTGCTGTTTGTCCAGCATTCCCAGCTGATCTTTCATTTGCTTAATCTGATCTGCAAGCAATTTATTCTTGTCTGCTTTTTTGGCTTCCGTCAAATACATCTGCGCTTCTCTTTTATTTCTTTTTCCCATTGCAATCCCTGCCAGGCTTAATTTAGCCAATGCAACATTATGATCCATGTGCATACCCAGTGAAAGTGCTTTTTTGAAATACTTCTCCGACTGCATTGGCGCCTTTCTGGATTCGATTAACCCAATCAAAAGATTATAGTAACCATGCTGTACACGGATCAGTTGTTTTTCATAATTGGTGATCCTTCTTAAAAAAGTTTCCGCTTTAGGCATATTGTCCTTACGGAGAAACCATTGCGCAAGCAACATATTTTCGTTGAAAAAATAAGTTACACCTACTAAAAGGCTAATAAAAACGGCTAAAATACCCCAGCCCCAGAATCCAAAGATCATGAGTGCAATGGCGGCTCCAAGTATGGCAAAAGCTGCAATAAGTCGAACTATGTTTGGCATATTATTTTTCTAAATTTTTCTGCAAATATCGTGTTTAAATACTAGAAATTAGATTTAATATTCTAATTTCAGCAAAAAATAATTGAACAAAACCCAGCAGAACCACTCTGCGCTTGCCCTATTGTCATAGAAACTAAACAAATCATGATGATAAAC
>NZ_QAIL01000328.1 GCF_003061025.1 Pedobacter sp. HMWF019
ATATAAAGTTTTTCGCGTTATGCATTCTGCAATTTTAGAAAAATTAACAGAATATATAACATTAAATCTTTGTAAGTGGTTTGCTAAATTTTATAATGTGCTGTGTAGTTGCAATTTTATTTGCAATTTTGTGTCCTCTTATTTCGTAAAGAACTCCATGCAAAAAACAATCTCTATTGTCATTCCTGCCTATAATGAAGAGGATAACCTATTGGTTATCGTTGAAAGATTAGAACGTATTTTAGAAGGAAGAGGCTATGCATTTGAGATTATCCTGGTGGATGATGGGAGTAAAGATAAGACCCTTTCTGTGATTAAGGCCATGGCCCAAATCAAACCGAATATTTTTTATATTGAATTTTCGAGGAACTTTGGACACCAGCCGGCCCTTAAAGCCGGCCTGGATTATGCCCATGGAGATTGTGTGATTTCTCTGGATGCAGACTTGCAGCACCCGCCGGAACTCATCATTCAGATGCTGGAGAAATGGGAGGAGGGCTACGAAGTGGTGTATACCAGAAGGCATGAGGATAAGTCCCTGCCTTACAAAAAGCGCGTCACCTCGTCTTTGTATTATAAACTGCTGAATGTGCTTTCTGATATAGAAATTGAATCCGGTACTGCCGATTTCAGGTTGATGGACAGGAAAGTGGTGAGCGTTTTTAAAGAGTTCCAGGAAAACGAGCCTTTCATAAGAGGATTGGTGAAATGGATGGGCTATAAACAATTTGCTCTGGACTATGTGCCTAGCAAGAGGTTCTCTGGCAACAGCAAGTATAATTTGAAGAAAATGCTCCGTTTTGCAACGCACGGGGTAACTTCTTTTAGCATCAAGCCGCTCTATACCGCCGTATATTTGGGTTTTATCTTTTCTTTTTTGTCTTTGCTGTATATCCCTTATGTAATTCATGCTTTCTATATTGGAAAGGAAGTAAATGGCTGGGCTTCTATTATCATGACCATCGTGTTTTTTGGAGGCTTGCAACTGATCATACTGGGCATCATTGGTATTTATATCGGTAAGATGTTCCTGCAAAGTAAAAACCGTCCTAATTATATTATCCGTTCAAGTAATTTAAGTCTGAAAGAAAATGGTGTTGTTGAGTTTTGATATAGAAGAGTTTGATATGGCTTTTGAGTATGGTAAAACCATCTCTTTCGAAGATCAGATCCGCATTTCCATACAGGGCAGCCACAGCATCCTGGATTTGCTGAAGAAGCACCGGCTAAAGGCTACTTTTTTCTGTACAGCTACATTTGGACAGCATGCCTCGGAAATTCTGGAGAGGATACTAGAGGAAGGGCATGAACTGGCTTCCCACGGGTATTATCATTCTGATTTTAAACCAGAACATTTACTGGCTTCTAAAATTGAACTGGAGCGCCTTTCTGGTGTACGAATAGAGGGCTATCGTATGGCCAGAATGATGCCTGTGGATGAAAAGGAGATCAAAAATGCGGGTTATGTATATAACAGTTCTATTAATCCGACCTGGCTTCCGGGAAGGTATAATAACCTTCATGTGTCCAGAACCTATTTCCAGGACAGCGGGGTGCTGCAATTGCCGGCATCGGTGAGCCCGCTGCTGCGTTTTCCTTTGTTCTGGCTTTCCTTTCACAATTTGCCGTTGAGCTGGTATCAGTATCTGGCCAAAAGAACTTACGAGAAAGATGGCTATCTGAATGTGTATTTTCATCCCTGGGAGTTTACGGATCTGAAAGACAAGGAGCGTTTCGGTTTTCCGGGTTATGTGAGCAAAAATTCAGGTATTCAAATGATAGACCGCATGGACAGATTTATGCAATGGATCAATAAAAAGGGCTATCCAAGCGCTACAATTAAAGACTTCGTTTCTTCGTTGTAAAGGTTACGTAGGTTTGGAAGAAGTAGCTGAACAGCGACAGAATTACAATGATAAGCGCTTGTGAGGGCGTTGCCCAAAAGCCCAGATATCCAACAAAAAAATGAAGCAGGGCATAATCAAAGTAAATACTCATGGCCGTTACCGAAGCATACCTGAAGAGCTGCACCCGGCTGTGCAGGTCTGATTGCTGGAAAACAATATACTTATTGAGCAGAAATCCGACAGGAAAACTAACCGATAAGGCCATTGCGTAGGCTGCAATATACCTGGTGATGGAATATGAACCGATAACAAGGACTTCCTGGTTCAGGATAAAATTATAACTCAGGAAGAAGATGAGCAGATTCAATGCGGCGTTGCTTCCACCCGAAACAGCATAACGGAAGGTTTGAAGCGGAATATACTTCGAAAAGGGTGGATAGAAAAAATCGATCAGTCTGAGGATCCTGCGTTTCATTTACGCAAAGATAACCAAAAGCCCGGCTTAGCCAATAACGATTCTGGTATTGTTGGCTGTAGGGTGTCCGGTGCAGATCAGCACACGTCCCTGTTCGATTTCCTGATCAGTAAGTACTTCGTTGTAATCCATTCTTACGCCACCTTCTGTGCAGGTAGAGGTACAGGTACTGCACATTCCGGCTCCGCAGCTGTATGGCAAACTGATGTGGTTTTCCAATGCAACCTCCAGAATCCTTTTGTAATAGGGGATATCCAATTTATAGGTTTTGTCGCGGTAATCTATGATGACAGAATAAGTGTTGGTATCCTTTATCTTTTTTTCTGTCAGGTCATCATCGTCCGCTTCATCCTCCGGAATAAAATAGGTCTCTCTTTTGATCTGGTCCTGGTTATAACCCAAAGCCCTTAGGGTAATGCGGCAAAGTACCATATAATTGATCGGTCCGCAGGTATAGAACAGGGCATCATTTCTGTCGCAGCTTAGATGTTCTTTTACGATTTGTTCGATCCGTACATTGTTCAGCCTGGCCATTAGCAGGTTTTTGGATTCACTGAAGAGCCATTCGATCTTGAAGCGCTCCGGATAGTTTTCCTGCCACTGTTTTAGTTCCTCATAAAATAGGGTGTCGCGAACAGATTTATTGCTGTATACCAATACGATTTTAGAATGTTCCTCTGTGAGTAGCGCTGTTTTTAGGATAGAATATACCGGGGTGATGCCTACTCCCGCGGCAAAAAGAAATACAGTTCTGCGGGCCTCTTTGTCAGGATTATAGGTAAATATTCCATTGGGTTCCATGGCATCCAGAACATCACCCACACCCACTTTATGATGCAGGAATTTAGAGATCTCTCCATTTTCAACCAGTTTTACGGCGATAGCAAGCGGTTCATCTACAGCCGGTGAACTGCACATAGAATAGGAGCGCCTGACTTCTTTCCCGTTCAGGTGAAAAGAAAAGACTAAAAACTGCCCGCTTTGATAATGGATTTTTTCGCCGTCTACCGGCTCGAATTGGATCACTACATTTTCTGCTGCGCGGCGTTCATGGCTTATAATTCGGAGCTTTCTTGTAGAAGTCATTGTTTTAATAATTCGGGACTGTATGTAACGATCAGATCAATTTAGGGTCAAAGTAACAAAAATCGACAAAAAGTTAAAGAATGTTAATATATCCTTGTTCATAAAAATTCGTTTTAACTTTATGCGTTCTGCCATTTATATGAAAAAAATTATACTCTCGTTATTCCTCTTTCTTCTAGGTTCATTTGGTCTGTATGCACAAAACGGTTATGCAGTAAAGGGATTCGTAGTGGATACGGCCTATACGGCCAGATTGGTTAATTCGAGCGTATCGGTATGGAATGCCAAAGATTCTACCCTGGTTAAGTTTAGCAGGGTTGGCAGTAATGGCGCATTTTCTGTACAAGCTTTGAAACCGGGAAATTTTATTTTACTGGTCACCTATCCTGGTTATGCCGATTATTGGGAAAAGTTCAGCCTGGATTCTGTGAAGAAGGAAAAAGACTTTGGAAAAGTCAACCTGCTGCTGAAAGCCAATCTGTTGTCGGCTGTAGAGATTAAAGGGGCAGTAAATGCGGTGAAAATGAATGGTGACACAACGGAGTTTAATGCAGATAGTTATATCATTCAGCCCAATTCTAAAGTAGAAGCTTTGCTGAAGCAGCTGCCTGGTGTCCAGGTATCTAAGGACGGAAAAATTACCGCCCAGGGAAAGGCTGTGGATAAAGTACTGGTAGATGGTGAAGAATTTTTTGGGGATGATCCCACGTTGGTGACCAAGAATATCCGTGGAGACATGGTGGATAAAGTGCAGCTGTATGATAGAAAAAGTGAGCAGGCTTCCTTTACGGGGATTGATGACGGACAACGGGCAAAAACCATCAATCTTAAACTCAAGGAGGGGAAGAAGAATGGTGCCTTTGGAAAGGTAAATGCCGGATTAGGTACGGATAAAATGTATGAAGGACAAGCGACGTATAACCGGTTTCTGGGGAAAAAGAAATTTGGGCTTTATGGCAATATCGCCAATACAGGAAACCAGATGGGGATGTCCAGTTTTGATATGAGTTCTTTGGATGATATGGATTTTTCTGGTGGCGGTGGCGGGATGGTCATGATGAGCGGTGGTATGGGGGAGGATCTGGATACTTTTGATGGAGGTTATGGCGGACAGGGAATTCCCTTGTCCAGGGCAGTCGGTTTACATTATGACAATAAGTGGAACAGTGGAAAAGAATCTGTGAATGGAAATTATAAGGTAAACAATATGAATGTGGAAGGAACGCGTAATGTGCAGACCCAAAATAATTACCCCGAACGGATCACCAAAAGTAATTCTGACGAAACCTATAACAATTCTTCTTTTGGCCAGAAACTGGATGGTAAGTACGGCATTAAACTGGATTCTATGTCTAATTTAAAAGTTTCTTTCGGGGCATCACTAAAACATAGCGAAACCCAAAATGTTTTCTCTGAGCGTACTTTCAGGGAAAATGATACACAATTAAATGCTTCTGATCGGAATCTGGACAATAAAACCAATGGAAAAGCTTTTCGGGCCAGTGCTTTTTGGAATAAGAGATTTCTCAAGAAAGGAAGAGCTGTATCGCTGAATGTAAGCGAGAACATGAATTGGAACGACACCAAAGGATTTCTAAAATCCCAGAACCGGTTCTACAATGAGCAGGGGCTGCTCTTGGCAGACAGTACAGAAAACACAGATCAGTTTAAGACCAATAAAAGTACCACTGCTGTTTTTAATTCTAATTTGACCTATTCAGAACCCATCACCACCAGTTTTGCAGCGATTTTTAACTACGGCCTGAATGTAAACAAGAGTACCCAGGACCGAAGATCGTATAATGCTCTGGTACCTGGACAATATACGGTATTGGATAGTTTGTTTAGCAACAACTATAAGCTGGACCAGCTCACCAATACGGCAGGCCTGATGTTTAATTACAGAAAGGAAAAATCTGTGCTGAATTTCGGGACCAGATTGGTTGCGGTTAAGTTTGAACAGAAAAATGTGTTTACAGACGAAAGCATTAAAAGAAATTTTGTGAACTGGAGCCCACAGCTGAATTATCAATATATGATGTCTCCCCAAAAGAGCTTACGCTTCAGTTATGGTGGACAGACCAGTCAGCCAGGTATAGATCAGATCCAGCCAGTGAGAGTGAATACGGATCCTTTGAACATTACCATTGGAAACCCAAACCTTAAACCTTCTTTCAACAGTAATTTTAATTTAGGCTATAACTCTTTTAAAATGCTTTCTTCCCGGGCCCTGATGATTAATGGTAGTTATTCTTTTACGATGAACCCTATCATGAATAATACAGTGAGGGATACCACAACAGGCAAGTCTACGTATCAGGCTGTTAACCTGACGGAGAAGAGCAATACCAATTATGGATTGAACATTGGTTTAGGGAGCGCCATCAAAGCGCTGGATATGAATGCAAATCTAAACCTGTCGGCCAATGGAAGTACCAATTATAGTTTTTTAAATAATGAACTGAACCAGACAAAATCCTATAATTTTTCAGCAAACCTTAACCTGATGAAGGGGAAGGAAGCTAAGTATAATTTTAACCTGGATTTTTCGCCAAATTACAACATCAGCCAGTCTTCACTTCAGAAGCAATTTAATGATAATGGCTGGGGATTTAGTTCCAGGCCCTCGATGACGCTTTATCTTCCAGGTAAGATAGAGCTCAGTTCCGACGGGGAGTATGAATTCAGGGCCAAAACGAAATCTTTTGATGAGGATTTTTCACGTTTCATATGGAATGCATCCATCAGCCGGAAGTTCCTGAAAGACCAAAGTCTGTATTTGACCATTTCAGCAAAAGATATTCTGAACCAGAATAATGGTTTTAGCCGGAGTGCCAGCCAGAATTCAATTGTTCAGACCAGTTATACGATGATCAGGAGATATGTGATCTGTAGCCTGAGCTGGGATTTTAATAAAATGGGAGGGGCTTAAATCATGAAGAAAATAAAACTGATGAAGATATTGCTGGGCTGCTGCCTGATGTTGAACTGTATTTCCTTATTTGCGCAAAATGTGCGTTTCCCGGATCAGGGTGTAATTGAATATGAAAAAAGGGTAAATACGCATGCGGTGATGAAACGTATGATGAGCGGGGGTCGCGAGGGCAGTTTTATGGAAGACGCCATGGATGGAATGAAGAAAAGAACGCCTCAGTTTAATGTTTTTAAAAGCAATCTGAGTTTTAGGGATCAGAAAACACTTTTTGTACCAGAAGTGAAAAAGGAGGATCCGTCGGATATGTTTGGGATGGGTCTTATGGGAAAGCAGAATAACATTATTTATTCTGATTTTTCGTCTGCCCTGTCTATCAGCCAGAGAAATGTGCTGGACGAAGTTTTTTTGGTGAAAGACAGTTTGCGCAGAATGGTGTGGAAGATTACCGAAGAAACTCGTGAAATTGCTGGTTATAGTTGCCGAAGAGCGAATGGGCTAATGCTCGACTCTATCTATGTGGTGGCTTTCTACACGGATAAAATCCCTGTATCGGGTGGACCGGAGTCCTTTTCCGGTCTTCCGGGAATGATCCTTGGGGTGGCCTTACCCCATGAAAATATTACCTGGTTTGCTACCAAGGTTACAGATACTCCGGTAAATCCACAGGTTGTTGTTCCCCCGGTGAAGGGCAAGGCGATGGATGGTCCGGCATTTAAAGCTTATTTAAGTTCAGCCTTTAAGCAATGGGGAGGTTCTGCCAATGCAATTTTAAAGAGTCTGATTCTTTAAGGGAAGTAAACTCTTTGTAAATTTTGATGTATTCATTTGTTAATGTTAGCTTAATATGGGTCCTTTAGCTTTGTTTAAGCATAAAGCCTATGTATTCAGCGAGAAACCCTAAGGTAACCGGGCCGGTTTTTAAAAAGGGCCAGCCTGATGATTCCTATAAATTTCAATATCCGCCTTTACCTTCCGGAGTATATCCTTATCATCTGAATCTTCCCCGGTCTGCTCATGCAGATCAGCGATTGGTTTTTAATTTGGTGGGGGATACGGGTGGATTAAAATCACCAGACTTTCAACGGCAGATTGCTGAGCAAATGGGACTTCAGTACAAGTTAGAGGAGCACCCCCCAGAGTTTTTATATCATTTGGGTGATGTGGTCTACCATTTTGGAGAGCGGGAACAATATGAGACGCAATTCTTTAAACCTTATAGCCATTATCCGGGGCCCATTTACGCCATTGCAGGAAACCACGATGCAGATGTGAATCCGGACAATCCTGAGCCCTGCCAGAGCTTGGACGCTTTTTACGAGGTTTTCTGCAATACCAGCCCAAAAACGGTTTATTTTTCGGGCGGGGCAGCCAGAAAGAGTCAGGTACAACCCAATGTATACTGGACCCTGAATACAGAACTGGCTACGATTATTGGCCTGTATAGCAATGTACCTAAATTTGGCTGCATTACTTCCGAACAGAAACACTGGTTCATTAAGGAATTAAAAAGGGCTGGGGCTATGTCTGGCAAAGCTTTGATTGTTTGTTTGCATCACGCACCTTATTCTGCAGATACGAACCATGGTTCAAGTGCAGCGATGATCCGGTTCCTGGAATCTGCTTTTGAAGAGGCAGGTGTATATCCTGATGTGGTTTTTAGTGGGCACGTACACAATTATCAGCGTTTTCTAAAGCATTATAAGGAAAAAAGTGTTCCTTTCATCGTGGCAGGTTCGGGTGGATTTGATGAATTGCATGTCCTGGCCGAGGTGACGGATCCACAGTTCACACAGGAGGATGAACTTTTGGAGGGTGTGGAATTGAAAGCTTACTGCGAAGGCCATCATGGTTTTATTAAAGTGGCCATAGAGAAAGAGGAAGAGCATTTAACACTGACTTGTGAATATTATACTTTAGCGCATAATGAAAATGATCCGGCACAGCCTGCCAGACTTTATGATCGGTTTACGATTGACTTAAAGGGGGAAGACCATTTCAGCTGTCCAGAACTTGAAGGTCAAGTTTAGTCATTTCTTTTAGGATCAGGGTATTGATTTCGCTGCTCACATCATTGGCAATGTACCAGCGCATTTGTGTTTTTGCATTGTAGACCAGGTAGATAACCACATCTTCAAAAATAGGGTCCACATATTCCAGGTGCCGCAGGCTGAAATGCTGAAGTTCGGCTGCTTTTTCAAGCAGTTTCTGGTTCAGGATTTTAAATACTGACCGGTTTTCTTCGTTTTCTTTAACAGGGGTGGTTTGTATGGTGATGATCAAGGTATACGGCTTAAATCTTATTTGATGTAAAGATAGGCAAATGATTGTTGTGCAAATGTTATCTTCGCCAAAAATTAGTATGTTAGAAATTGTTTACCAGGACGATCATTTAATAGCCATTAACAAGCCACATGGTTTATTGGTGCACCGGTCTTCTATTGCAAGCGATGCGAAGGAGTTTGCGTTGCAAATGCTGCGGGACCAGGTGGGGCGTTTTGTGAGTCCTGTGCATCGCCTGGATAGAAAAACTGGTGGTTTGCTGTTGTTTGCGTTTGATAAAGAGGTGGAGATTGCGATGCATAAGCAGTTTCAGGAAGGTGGTGTTTTGAAAAAGTATCTGGCGATTTTGAGGGGCTATGCACCGGATCAGATGGATATTGATTATCCGCTGGTAAAAGAGAATGGGATGGTTCAGGAGGCTTTTACTTCTTTTGTGACATTGAAGCGGGCGGAATTGCCAGTGCCTTTTGGTCAGCATGCAACTTCTAGGTATTCTTTAGTGGAGGCTGCGCCAACAACAGGAAGGATGCATCAGTTGAGGAAGCATTTTGCGCATATCTTTTATCCAATTATTGGAGACAGGAAGCACGGCTGTAATAAGCAGAACCGTTTTTTTAAGGAGCAATGGGATATGACAACGATGTTGCTGCATGCTTCGGAACTGCGTTTTTTGCATCCGGTTACCGGGGAGCAGATGGCTTTGAAGGCGGAACCGCAGGAGGAGTTTAAAAAGGTAATGCGTTTAATGGGTTTTTAGGGAGGTGAATTTTTGAAAATTTCCCCCTTTTAATTCGGGGCTAACGATATCAGGTGCGCTGAAGAAGCGCCCAGATCTCTGAGGCCGCCTCATTAATAGGGGAAAATTTTCTGAGCAAATTGCAGAGGGGAGGTGGTCCGGGTAGGGTGCAGAGGAGGTTATTGCCGGGTGCAGAGGGTGTTATTTGGAGGAAGGTTATTTGGAGGGAAGGTTATTTGCCGAGGAGGTTATTTTTTTGGCTGGAGTGGGTTGGTGCCATTCGGAGAGGTCTACAAGTATGGGGAGCAGGGATGTTCCTTTTTTTGTGAGGTGATAGTTTACTCTTACAGGGATTGCCGCGATGATTTCTTTGGTGATCAGGGTGTCTTTTTCGAGTTCTTTCAATTGTTTGCCCAGGGTTTGATCGGAGATGGTGGGTAAGGCGTTTTTTAAAAGGCTGAACCGGTTGGTACCTTCTGAAATATGGATCAGGATCAGGGCTTTCCATCGGCCGGAGATGATGTTCAGAGCACCATTGATCCTGCAGGAATCGAGCAGGAAGGCTTTGTTTAATGAATTGGAGGTTTCTTTCTTCATAGTTTCTTTTTCTCTTTGCCTTTTCTTAGTCGCTCACTTTTTTTAGAGCTACTCCTTTTTTTGAGCGTTATTGGTGCTTTTTTGAGCTAGCGGTACCTTTGTCAAACCTAAATAAAAAATATTAAACGGGTTTTGGTACTGAATCTAAAGAATGTAAAAAAATGAAAGCAGTTGTATTGAATGGTTTTGGAGATGTGTCGAATTTTAGCTTTGAAGAGTTGGATAGGCCTTCTTTCCAGCAGGACCAGTTGTTGATCAGGATAAGGGCCGCGGCTTTCAATCCAATTGATTATCAGATGAGATTGGGTTGGAGGGAGAGCAGGCTGATGACTTCTCCAATATTGGGCAGGGAATTCTCTGGTGTAGTGGAGGCTGTAGGTCAGTCTGTTACTGGTTTTTCTGTTGGAGACGAGGTGATTTCGGCTTCTGGAAGCAGAGGGTCTAATGGTACCTACGCCGAGTATATTGCGGTTACCTCAAAGGTGGTGGCGCATAAGCCTGCTGGCTTGAGTTTTGAGGCTGCTGCGGCCATTCCGTCTTCGGGTTTAACAGCTTTTCAGGCTTTTCGCAGGATGGGGATGAAGGCTTCGGACAGTGTTTTTATCGCTGGAGGTTCGGGCGCTGTTGGCCGGTTCTTGATTAAACTGCTTTTTGCAGATGGTATTCGGAAGGTGGTGTCTACAGCGGGCAGTGAGCAGAGTACAGGGGTTTTGCGGGCTATGGGTTTGGAAGCTTCTCATATCTTGGATTATCGGTCTGAGAGGCTTGCAGAGGAGTTATTGGCGGTGAATAAGGGGGAGTTTGATTTTGTAGTGGATCTGGCTGGAGGTCAGATTACGGAAACAGCGGCTGAAGTTTTGAAAACGAATGGTACTTATGTGGATGTGACTTTTCTGGGGACGCAAAGAAGCCGGGAGATCTTGTTTGATCGTGGTGATGTGGTTTTGAATATTTCTAATTATGCCTATAGGTTAAAGAATGAATTGGGGGGCTATGGGGAGGCTTTACAGGAGATTTCGAACCGGATTTCTTCGGGCGGGATTGCTGCGCCTGAGGTACATCTTGTTGGAGATTTGGGGGTAAGTACTGTTCAGGAGGCGCACAGGCTGATGGAGAGTGGGGCGTTAAATGGGAGAAAGCTCGTGATGAGGGTATAGGGAGGTGAATTTTTGAAAATTTTTCACCTATTCACTCGGGGCTATCGATATCAGGTGCGCTGAAGAAGCGCACAGATCTCTGAGGCCGCCTCATGAACAGGTGAAAAATTTTCTGAGCAAATTGCAGAGGGGAGGTGG
>NZ_QAIL01000035.1 GCF_003061025.1 Pedobacter sp. HMWF019
ATCTACTATATATTAATCACTCATTAAAAAGAAATGCTTATGCAGGAAGAAGAAGTACTATTGAAAGAAAATAAGGATCGTTTTGTCCTTTTGCCTATTAAATATCCGGCTATCTGGGAAATGTATAAGAAGAGTGAGGCCAGCTTCTGGACTGCTGAAGAGATTGACCTTTCAGATGATCAGAAACACTGGGATAATTTGAATGATGGTGAGCGTCACTTCATTTCTCATATACTTGCTTTTTTCGCGGCGAGTGATGGTATCGTAAATGAAAACCTGGCTGTTAATTTTATGAGTGAGGTGCAGTTACCTGAGGCACGCTGTTTCTATGGTTTCCAGATTATGATGGAGAATATACACTCAGAAACTTATGCATTGCTGATTGACACCTATATTAAAGATCCTGAAGAGAAAGATAGGCTATTCCATGCAGTTGAAACGGTGCCTTGTGTAAAAAGAAAGGCAGAATGGGCGTTGCGCTGGATTGAGGGCGGTGACTTTGCCGAAAGACTGGTCGCTTTTGCTGCAGTAGAAGGTATATTCTTTAGCGGAAGCTTCTGTTCTATTTTCTGGTTAAAGAAAAGAGGTCTGATGCCTGGATTGACATTTAGTAATGAGTTGATATCCAGAGATGAAGGTATGCATTGTGAATTTGCCTGCCTGCTATACAAAATGTTGAAAAACAGATTGAGCGAAGAGGTTGTACATGGTATCATCAGCGATGCTGTAGAGATTGAAAAAGAGTTCATTACTGATGCCTTACCTGTTGCCCTGATTGGAATGAATGCGAAACTGATGTCACAGTATATTGAGTTTGTTGCAGACCGCTGGTTACAAGAGTTGGGGTATAGCAAAATATATAATACAACCAATCCGTTTGATTTTATGGAGATGATTTCTCTGCAGGGCAAAACGAATTTCTTTGAAAAACGTGTTGGTGATTATCAAAAAAGCGGTGTACTGACCTCTACAGAAGATAAAGCCTCAGCTTTCTCTCTTGATGATGACTTTTAACACAATGGCTGAAGCCATACATAATTAACGAATTAAAGAAAACCGGTGCCGCTGTAAAATTGCTTTCAACAATTTGATACGCACCAATCAAATACCCGGAAAAATATGTTTGTACAAAAAAGAGATGGCCGCAAGGAAGCGGTAAGATTTGATAAGATAACTGCTCGGATTGAGAAGTTATGCTATGGTTTTAACGCGGAACTGGTTGATCCGATTGACGTAGCCAAGAAAGTAATTGAAGGTTTATATGACGGAGTAACAACGTCTGAACTAGACAATCTGGCTGCTGAAACTGCTGCCTCTTTAACCACAAAGCATCCTGATTATGCTTTGTTGGCTTCCCGGATAGCGGTTTCTAACCTACATAAAAACACAACTAAGTCATTTTCCAAAACAATGGAAATGCTGTACAATTATGTAGATGAAAAGACAGGTAAATCAGCTTCGCTGATCGCTGATGACGTTTGGGAAGTGATCAAAGAAAATGCTGATATCCTGGATAGCACAATTATCTATGACCGTGATTTTGGATTTGATTATTTTGGATTTAAAACACTGGAAAAATCATATCTTTTAAAAATCGAAGGGCAGATCGTAGAACGTCCACAGCACTTGTTTATGCGCGTTTCTGTGGGAATCCACAAAGGAGATATAGAGAGCGCAATCGCCACCTATAACTTAATGAGTGAGCGTTGGTTTACGCACGCTACACCAACTTTATTTAATGCGGCTACACCTAAACCTCAAATGTCTTCCTGCTTTTTGTTAACCATGCAGGATGATAGTATTGAAGGAATTTACGATACATTAAAACAGACTGCTAAGATTTCTCAAAGTGCTGGAGGTATTGGCTTAAGTATTCATAATATCCGTGCTACAGGCTCTTATATTGGAGGAACCAATGGAACCAGTAATGGTATTGTACCGATGTTGAAGGTGTTTAATGATACTGCCCGTTATGTAGATCAGGGTGGAGGTAAACGTAAAGGTGCTTTTGCTATTTACCTGGAGCCCTGGCATGCAGATGTTTTCAGTTTCCTTGACTTACGTAAAAATCATGGTAAAGAAGAGCTGCGTGCGCGTGATCTGTTCTATGCCTTATGGGTTTGTGATTTGTTTATGAGACGTGTAGAGGAAAATGGCGATTGGAGTTTATTCTGTCCGCATGAAGCACCAGGCTTGGCCGATTGCTTTGGCGAAGAGTTTGATGCTTTATATGAGCGCTATGAAAAAGAAGGCCGTGCACGTAAAACAATTAAAGCACAGGAACTTTGGTTTGCTATCCTGGATTCACAAATTGAAACTGGTACACCTTATTTGCTGTATAAAGATGCTGCAAATAGTAAATCTAATCAGCAGAACCTGGGTACCATAAAAAGTTCCAACTTGTGTACTGAGATTATAGAATATACTTCTAAAGACGAGGTTGCTGTATGTAACCTGGCTTCTTTGGCTTTACCAAGATATGTCATCAATGGTGAGTTTGATCATCAAAAATTATATGATGTAACTTATCAGGCGACCTTAAACCTGAATAAGATCATCGATCATAACTACTACCCGGTAGAAGAAGCGAAAAATTCTAACATGCGCCACAGACCTATCGGTCTAGGTGTTCAGGGATTGGCTGATGCTTTTATTCTGATGCGTTTGCCATTTGAGAGTGAGGGGGCGAAAATCCTGAACAAAGAGATCTTTGAAACGATCTATTTTGCGGCCATGAATGCTTCTCATGATCTGGCTGTTAAACATGGTCCTTATCAGACTTTTGAAGGTTCTCCATTGTCTAAAGGTAAATTCCAGTTTGATCTTTGGAATGTACAACCGGATAGTAACCGTTGGGATTGGGAAACTTTACGTGAAAAAGTAGTAAAAAATGGTGTTTATAACTCTCTTTTAGTTGCCCCAATGCCAACTGCTTCTACTTCTCAGATTTTAGGCAACAACGAGTGCTTTGAGCCTTATACGTCTAATATCTATACCAGAAGGGTATTGAGCGGAGAATTCATCGTTGTAAATAAGCATTTATTAAAAGATTTAGTTGCTTTAGGTCTATGGACTCCTGCAATGAAAGACAGGATCATTTTAGCTAATGGTTCTATCCAGGATATTGCAGAGATCCCTGATTATATTAAAGAACTGTATAAAACGGTTTGGGAAATCAAGATGCGCAGCATTATTGACATGGCTGCAGACCGTGGTGCTTATATTTGCCAGTCTCAGTCACTGAATCTGTTTATCAATGCACCAAATACATCTAAGTTAACTTCAATGCATTTCTATGCATGGAAAAAAGGCTTAAAAACAGGTATGTATTATCTGCGTACACAGGCTGCTTCTCAAGCTGTTAAATTTACAGTAGAAAATCAGGCTGGTAAGAACATGGAGCCTGTTATTCCTGCGCATATTGAAACAAGTGCTGAGGAGATTATTGAAGGACCGGTATGTACTATGGAAGAGGGCTGCATTAGCTGTTCAGGATAGTTTATATAAATTTTCAATTATACAATCAGGAGTAAGATGCATTTCTTACTCCTTTTTTATGTTTAAAGCACAATCTTTAATTTGTCATTTTCTTTTTGCGGAACAGGCATTTGTACCACATCATGTATCTTTGTAAAAATGACTAAACACGAGATCATACCCTGTGAACGCTGCGGCACACCTATCGAGTGTAAGGCAAATGCCTACACAAAGTGTCAATGCAGTGTTGTTCAGCTGGATTTAAATGAGGTACAGTATATAAGTGAACTGTATGATGGCTGTTTATGTGCTAAATGCCTTTTTGAATTGCAGGAGGAGTATAAGGGAAATCTCAGCATTTAATAGATCTTTGTTTAAAATTATGAGCTAAATATAAAGGCCTCAGAATCAGATTCTGAGGCCTTCACTTTACAAGGATTTATTTTGTTATCCAAAGTTTTGTACTCATGAGGTCACCTCCGCTAGTTGCAGCTTTCCAATTGTTAAAGTTGTAATCCTGCTCTGTAGAAGGGTACTGAACACGTTGGTAGCTTCCATAAGTCTGGGTGTAATAACTAGAGTTGCTGGCCTCCATAGGGGTTTTTCCTCCCGTTCTTCTCATTAAGGTCCAGGCTTCCCAGGGTTGACGGAACAAGTCTATCCATTCCTGTGCATAGATCTGTGTTAAGGCATTGTTTGGGTTAGCAGAATCGAAACGTACTGCCGAATTTTGCTGATAAGCTGTAATATCCGCTGAACTTGGCAGGCCAGTTGGTTTATTGACTACCCATACCTGTGAGTTCATTGCCTGTTGCGTCCAGAAATTTAGGGAGGCGGCAATTCCCGCATTATATTCTGTTTGGGCTGTGGAGGGGTTCATTCCAACGCCTGCAATACCACGAATATAAACTTCTGCTTTTAAGAAATGTACTTCGGCAGCCGTCATAAATAATTCAGGAATATTCTTATCCCGACCCCAGTAATAATTGAAGTCTGCATAGTTGTTAACTGTTGGAGGATTCCCGTTGCCATTTTTATTTGCCCAGTCTTTATCTCTTATGCCTTTGTTGTATGGATCTCCGCCATCGGTAATGGAGCCAGAGGTTGGATTTTGTGGAAATGGATTCCACTGACCGGCATTATTGGGCTCAAAAAATATTTTGCACCTCAAATCAAAAATTCCACTTCCGTCCAGATTATTGTTGCTAGACATGAGTTTCCACATGGTGGTACCCATGCGTAAACGGCATTCCTGTCCAAAAGAAAATTCTCTGCCGCCCAAATCCAGGTTCGGAACATTTGATGGATAGAAACCAACATTGTCTGTCGAATAATCGGATAATAACGGCTTATTTAAAGCGTCGGCAATATGTGGCGTTGCATCGGCTTGATCTTTGTCATACATTGTTAAAGCGACACGTAAGCGAAAGGAATTCGCGAATTTTATCCATTGCGGTATATTGTTTTGCAGAATGAGATCAGCAGATCCCAGTGATACCTGTGATCCGTCTGATGCAGAGAAATGGTTAATCGCCCAGACAAGGTCGTTCAGGCAAGCCACATAAATAGCTTGTTGTTTGTCGTAGGCGACTTTATAATTGGCAGAATTACCGTTGTAGGCGAACCCTGCTTTGAAATAAGGCATATCTCCATAAAAGTTAGTCAATTTGATGGCTTGATAGGCCCGGAGCACCCTCATCATCGCCTTTAAATTGGTAAAGGTCGCAGAATCAGGTCTAGCTGAGATCACATCCATCATCGTATTGTAATTGGAAAGATTGTGGTAAAAATTAGTCCATTCACTTGCCGGACCGCCATCATAGGAATAATCAGATCTGGTATAAACCGCACCTTGTTGCGAAAGGGGATACCACCAGCCGTTCATGGTGGCCTGATCTCCATAAGTTGTAAATAAATTACTTAAAAAACCAGTGTACAACTGCTGGGGACTGGCTGTAGTTGAACCATTCCAGGGTGTGTTTATTTTTTCGAAATTTTTAGTACAGGAAACAAAAGTTCCAAAAACCATCAGGATAGCCAAGATCCTCCTGGTTGTACTATTTCTTGTCTGTTTCATAAAATAAGTTATTAAATGAGTTCTTAAAAACCTGCTTTTAGGGATAGTCCAAATGAGCGCACGCCTGGTAACTGTCCCCATTGTATACCTTGCACATTACCTGTTCCATTAACCCCCTCGGGGTTCAGGTGGTCAGGTAGGGTAGTGAACAAATAGAACAGGTCCCTTCCAATTAAAGAAATGGATAAATTCTGTACCACTTTCGTTCTTTGTATCACTTTATCCGGTACTTTATAGGTAAAGTTTACTTCTCTTAATTTGCCCCAGCTGTTGGTAAATATGGCGTTGCTTCTTACCAACGGAACATTGCTCCAGGATTGGTAATTTCCAGCATATTTCCACCAAGAGTTGACCACTGCAGTATTGGGATTTCCGTCGGCAGTCACACCAGGTAAAATGACCCCAACATTTGCCTTGGTACCATCAGGAAAGGTATAAGGCAGGCCTCCTCCGTTTCTTTCAAAAAGAGTTTCCGGTGCCATTCCCTGTCCCATCATAGATGAATAATCTGCAGACCAGATCTGACCACCTACTTTGAAATCGGTAGATACATATAAGCTGAAATTTTTATAACGGAAAGTATTGGATATTCCTCCGGTGAGTTTAGGTGTCGAATTTCCGATTTTAACTACTGATGAAGTTGGTACGTACTGGGAGCCGATTACATTTCCACTCGCATCGGTGATGTTATTTACAATCTTTTGCCCGTTTTTATCATAGGTATAATCATAGCCATAAATAGTTCCATAATTGTCACCAACGCGAGCATTCATATTGACACCATTACCCCCAAACCATGAACCAAGAGGAATCTGGTCTACATCTGGTGCGATAGAAACAACTTTATTTTGATTGTGCGCTCCGTTTACCGTGATGTCCCAGCTGAAATTAGTGCTTTGGACTGCTTTTGCATTGATTATAAATTCAAAACCTTTATTTCTCAGGGCACCGCTGTTGATCACTACACGATCCGAACCAGAAGAGGTAGCGATATTGACCGGAAGAATCTGATCATATGAATAGATATTGTAATAAGAAAGGTTTAAATTGATTCTGTTGCCAAAAAAGCCCAGATCCGTACCGATCTCAAAAGATCTGGCTTTTTGAGGAGGAAGAAGCAGTGCAGGTAATATAGAAGGCACAGTTAAACCGCTGATAAAACCACCAAGAGTAGGCTGAGTATAATTGAAAATAGTTTGGTAAGGAATGGTTCCGTTGGCACTGCTGGACGCTGCAAAACGGAGTTTTCCGAAACTTAACCAATTTTTAACCGCATCCATTTTTAAAGCATCAGTAAAGACGAAACTTAAACTGGCAGAGGGGTAGAAAAAGGAAAGATTAGATTTAGGCAGAGTAGAAGACCAGTCATTCCGTCCGGTTAATTCCAGGAACAGGTATTTTTTATAGGTTAAATTTAAGATTCCATAAACGGAATTGATCTCACTTTCCGATCTGTTTTCCGTAGGTAATGGAAAAGGGTTGGTACCCGCATAATTTGTTAAATTATAGGTAAATGGATAGAGAAATGGGCCTGGATTCTTAGCATACAGATCGTATAATTTGTAATGATAATTGCTGGCCCCTCCAGTAAAACTCGCATCCAGATCTTTAAACAGATCATCTTTATGGGCTGTAAACATTCCATCGAAGTTAACAGTGGTTACTTTAGATAAGTCATTAGAGTAGGAGCCTCCTGCTAATCCCTCAGAATCTGTAGGTTTATTTCTGTTCTCGAATTGATTGGTGTAGTAATTGACACCGGCATGGCCTGTTGCGTTTAACCAGGGAAGTAATTCGGCGGTTAACTTGACAGATCCAAGTAACTGATTCTGAGTGTAGGTCTGATTGTTTTCCATCGTAGTCCACCAGTAATTCTGCATCCCCATACTTGGATAGGGACTGTTGTTCACTGTATTTGTATTCTGTGATCCATCCGAGTTGTAAGTAAGACCTCTTTCCAGTGGTTTATAGTCTGCCGGCAATCCATACATCGTGATATAGCCAGTACTTGGTACAGCATTCCCATCCTGATCATATCCAGTGGTATTGGGAACATTAAGTCTTTTCAAATTGGTGTAGCTGGTGGTCGCCTCTACTTTTACCTTTTTGCTGACATTAATGGAAGAACCCAGATTAAAGACATTCTGATTGGAATTGCTGTTATAGGTTATGGCATCATTTGCTGTATTGGTGTAAGAAAATCGCAGCGTACCAACATCACCAGCGCCGGAGAAAGCAACATTGTGTGTAGTGGTATGCCCAGTTTTATAAAAGCTTTTAAAAATATTGGAATTACCAGTATAGGGCTGTGTAGATCCGTCCCACCAAACCAAAGGTTGCCCATTCATTTTCGGTCCCCAGGAAGCACCGTCTCCGGGAAAGCCAATGTAGGTATAAAACGGGTTTCCACCAGGGATATTGGCATGCGGGCCATATTGATCATTTTCTGTGAATTGCCTGTCTTTGCCATTGGTATCTTTATAGAATGCCGGGTTTGCAGAATATAGGGTTTCTGTCATGCCGCTTCCGTATTGATCCTGCATTTTGACAAATCGATAAGGATCGTTCCAGCGGTTGGAAAAATTGTAGGTTATCCCCAGACCTTTTTCTTTTCCTCCCTTTTTTGTCGTAATCAGGATTACCCCATTTGCTCCCCTTGCACCATATAGTGCTGCTGCGGTAGGCCCTTTTAGCACGTTAATGCTTTCTACATCATCCGGGTTTACTGTGTTCAGAAATGAGCCATAATCTGTACCCTGAGAGGATTTTACATCAGTATTATTCCCTGTGAAATTTTGGGCGGAAAGATTATTCCCCTTTTGCATGATTGGTTCATTATCTACCATTACGCCATCAACAACAATTAAGGGTTGGTTGTTGCCCAGTAAGCTGTTGTTGCCGCGAATGATAATGCGGGAGGAGCTCCCTTCTACACCGTTTGGTACAGAGATATTCAAACCGGCAGATTTCCCCTGTAAACCCAGAGCAATGCTGGGTGGGTTTGCTTCGTTCATCGTGGCACCGGAAACCGTTTGTGCAGAATAACCTATCGAACGAGCTTCTCTCTTAATACCCAATGCTGTTACAACAACTTCATTCAATGTGCTCTGATCTTCTACAAGTAAAATATCTACTGTATTGCCTGTTGGTGTAACTTCCTGTCGTTTATATCCGATCGCGCTAAATACTAAAGTAGAATTGGGGGGTGCCGAAATCAAAAATTTTCCTGTGGCATTTGTTTGAGTTGCATTTGAGGTACCTTTGATCAACACACTTACTCCAGGTAAAGGGCCTGCAGCATCTTTTACCGTTCCGGTAATCTTATTTTGTCCATAAGCAGCTATAGTTAGAAAACTTAATAGCATGGCACTTAAGTACATTAAGTATATTTTTTTCATTGCTTTAAAGGTTAAGTTTAGTTTTAGTCTCGTTGTAACAGGTAGGATGTGTCGGATGGAGTTTTTATTTTTGCATAGGCATTGGTTTAACTTTGGTTATGCGTTTAGTTAAATTGACTTTTTTCTACAAGTAAACTTGCTGCGGCGAGCAATTCTGCCTGGTCTCCAAGTTTTGACAAAGCAATCTGCGTTTGTTCAGAAATTCTTGGAATACAAA
Organism: Pedobacter sp. HMWF019; assembly: GCF_003061025.1. Taxonomy (GTDB): domain Bacteria; phylum Bacteroidota; class Bacteroidia; order Sphingobacteriales; family Sphingobacteriaceae; genus Pedobacter. Next base: position 9,170 of record NZ_QAIL01000035.1, read on the forward strand.
ATTCATTAATAGCTTGTTGTATAGAAGGTAAAAGCATTTTTCCGGCCCGGGCACCTCTTCCGCTTAAAACAATCTGCTCTGGGTTCATAATGTGGATAAGTACGGCCAATCCCTTTCCAATCTGGAAAGCAGCACCAGACAATATGGATACTGCCAGTGGATCCTGTTTGACTACCGCATCAAGGAAATGTTCTGCTGACTCTTTCGCATTATCATTAAATAATTGCTGCATGCTTGATGCAGCTCCACCGGATATCTCTTTTTTAGCTTTGTCTACCATCACCAGCAGAGAAGTATCCACCTCCAGGCAGCCTCTTTTTCCGCAGGCACATAGGTTGTTGGAATTTGACAAAGGGATATGGCTAAATTCACCAGCATAGCCCGTACTACCCCTATAAAGTTTTCCGTCAACAATAATCCCAAGGCCGGTACCCCACCCTATATTAACTACCATGACATCCTTTTTGCCTACGGAGGCCCCAAAACGTAATTCAGCCATAGCTATTAAACTGGAGTCATTATCCAGGTAAACAGGTAGCTTTAATCTTAGAGTTAAAATATCCCGGAGATTGGAGCCTTCTACAATTAAATAAGATTCATTTATTCCTTCGGCTTCATTAACAAATCCAGGCATACCAATTCCAACACCCAAGATGTCTTTATAGTCCAGTCCCGATTGTTGTATGTTTCTTTCTATAAATTCAGTCAAAGTGTTTGTTGCCTCAGGCGATGATATATCCAGGGTAATCTGTTTTACACCATAAACGGGCTGGCCGGAAAGGTCATAAATCGCCATTTGGCTAATCATCTGATCCATGGCTACAGCCACCAGGAATTTTTGTTTTTGATGATTTAGTAAGAAGAGGTGTGGTCTTCGTCCTCCTGTGGAGGGCGCTAAACCTTGCTCTATAATGTATTCTTCTTCGATGAGGCTGTTCACCACAGAGGTGACCAGCGGTAAACTTTTCTTGGTAAGTTCACTTAATTCTTTTAGAGAGAGTACCTTTTTATGGTAGAGTTCTTTGATGATCTCCGCTCTCAGTTGTTGACTTTTTTCAGTAGGCGCAGGCATATCTAATCAACTATATTTGGTTATGTTGATTAAACTTAATAAAAAAATAAAAAAGAAACAAATTCTTCTTTATTTTTTTATTAAGATTTACTTTGGATAAAATATAAAATACGAAATATCTTGCTAAAATCGGTATTTATATTTTTATAGCTGAAATACAGTTGAATATGTGTTTTTTCTTTTGCGGTGTTTATTTTCTTTATTGTTAATTTTTAGATAAATAAACTATTGTATAGGAGGTATAGATCTTAACTATAATCCCTTGAAGATGTGATCTCTCCTGGGCAGGCCAAGGCTTTCAGGTTTATCCTTTTAGCTTCAACCTTTTTGGTTAACTTTGCAGTATAATTTTTTGAAGAATGGCTAAAGTACAAGTTGGATTGGTGCAGATGAGCTGTACCAGTAATAAACAGGAAAATTTAGATAAAGCGATTGTTAAAATTCGTGAAATAGCAGCACAGGGTGCACAGGTAGTTTGTTTACAGGAACTATTCACCTCTCTTTATTTTTGTGACGAAGAGAACTACGAGAACTTTAAACTTGCAGAAGCGATTCCGGGTCCGTCAACAGATGTGCTTTCTAAAGTAGCAGCTGAACTGAATGTGGTTATTGTGGCCTCTCTGTTCGAGAAAAGAGCTGAAGGATTGTATCACAATACAACTGCAGTTTTAGATGCAGATGGAACTTACCTGGGTAAGTATCGTAAAATGCATATTCCGGATGATCCAGGTTTTTATGAAAAATTCTATTTCACCCCAGGTGATTTAGGTTATAAAGTATTCAAAACCAAATTTGCGAAGATCGGGGTTTTAATATGCTGGGATCAATGGTATCCGGAAGCGGCCCGCTTAACGGCTTTAATGGGGGCAGACTTCCTGGTGTATCCAACCGCAATAGGCTGGGCAACAACACAGGATAGTGAAACCAATAAAGAACAATATAATGCCTGGCAGACTATACAGCGCTCCCATGCAATTGCTAATGGGGTCCCAGTGGTTAGCATTAATCGCGTTGGAGAAGAAGCAGGGGTCGAGTTTTGGGGAGGATCTTTCGTATCCAATCCTTTTGGAACCCTTTTGTACCAGGCTTCCCATAATGCAGAAGAATTAAAAGTAGTAGAACTGGATCTGTCCAATTCAGACAGCTACAGAACGCACTGGCCTTTTTTAAGAGACAGACGAATTGATAGTTATTCACAAATTACAAAAAGATATATAGATGACGAATCTATTTAAGGATAGTCCAAAGCAAGCAGGATTTACCTTTCCTGCAGAATGGGCTCCGCATGAGGCAACCTGGCTAAGCTGGCCACATAAGGAAGCTTCATGGCCAGGAAAGATAGAAACAATTTATGCGCCTTATTGCGCATTTATAAAAATTGTTGCAGAAGGAGAGAAAGTACGGATTAATATTAATGATGAAGCTACAAAAGCTTTTGCTACTGCAGAATTAGAGAAGGCAGGTGCAGATTTAGCTAATATTGAATTTTATTTTCATCCTACAAATGATGCCTGGTGCCGGGACCACGGACCTGCTTTCTTGCTGAATAATGATGGTACGCAGAAAGCTGTTGTAGACTGGGGTTATAATGCCTGGGGCGGCAAGTATCCTCCATTTGATCTAGATGATGTAATTCCAACTAAGATAGCCGAGCATTTCAACTTGCCTTTGTACACTCCGGATATTGTTATGGAAGGCGGTTCTGTTGAATTCAATGGTGCAGGTACTATTTTAACAACAACTGCATGCTTGTTAAATGAAAATCGTAATCCTCATTTAAATAAAGAACAAATAGAAGCTTACCTCAAATCATTTTATGGCGCGGAACAGATATTATGGCTCGGAGATGGGATCGTTGGAGACGACACCGATGGACATATTGACGATATCACCAGGTTTGTAAACGAGAATACGGTATTGACCGTTGTAGAAAGTAATCCGCTGGATGAAAACTACCTTCTGTTACAGGAAAACCTGGAAGCGCTGAAAGAAATGCGTTTGCTCAATGGTAAACCATTGAATATTGTCGAGCTGCCCATGCCGTCACCAGTAATTCATGAGGACACGCGCTTACCAGCCTCTTATGCCAATTTCTATATTGCTAATAAATCTGTTGTGGTACCTACTTTCAGAGATGTGAATGATTCGATAGCTTTGGATATTATTCAAAAGGTATTTCCAGACAGAACGGTAGTAGGTATAGATTCAACAGATATTATCTGGGGCTTGGGTAGTTTCCATTGTTTAAGTCAGCAGGAGCCGGCCATAAAATCAAATAAGAACTAAATTCATATAACCAAACATTTGTAATGAAACCATCATGAGTTTACACTCACAAACACCATGAATAGACATGCATGATAGCGTCATCACCGATAAACAACAAATATATACTGATGAAATTACTAGAAGGAAAAACAGCACTAATTACAGGTGCTTCTAAAGGAATTGGCCGCAAGATAGCGGAAAAGTTTGCTGAACAAGGCGCTCACGTTGCATTTACCTACTTGTCTTCTGTTGAAAAGGGAGAAGCATTGGAGCAAGAGTTAAAAGCATATGGAACAACAGTTAAAGGCTACCGTTCAGATGCTTCTAAATTTGATCAGGCAGAAAAACTGATCAGTGATATCGTAGCTGACTTTGGAACAGTTGATATTGTGGTTAACAATGCAGGAATTACCAAAGACGGTTTGCTGATGCGAATGAGCGAAGAAAACTGGGATGAAGTGATTGATGTGAACCTAAAGTCTGTATTCAACATTACCAAGGCCGCCTCTAAAATCATGATGAAGAACCGTAAAGGTGTTTTTGTAAACCTGAGTTCAGTAGTTGGTGTACAGGGCAATGCGGGCCAAGCTAACTATGCCGCTTCTAAAGCAGGAATTATCGGGTTCTCTAAATCAGTAGCAAAAGAATTAGGGTCCAGAAATATCAGGACCAATGTTGTTGCACCAGGCTTTATCCGTACAGAAATGACAGAAGTACTGGATCCTAAAGTGGTAGAAGGATGGGAGCAGGGTATCCCTTTGAAAAGGGCTGGAGAAACAGAGGACGTGGCAAACGTGTGTCTTTTCCTGGCTTCGGATATGAGCGCTTACGTCACCGGACAAGTGTTGTCGGTTTGCGGCGGTATGCTATAATTCTAAGATTTAAATATATAGCCCCCGTTTGTAATTTGTACAACCGGGGGTTTTTTATGCCTAACGAAATAAGCATACCCCTGTTGCAGATTGGTCCAGAATAATTTTTGCTGCGGATACAGTGATAATTTTGATTTAACATTTTCATTGGTCATCCGGAAAGGGTAGATAGATACCGGAATTTCCTTCTGCCCGGCATTCCGGGCTTCTGTAGCCAATACATAAACTTCCTTAATCTTATCGTCGGTCAAGGGAATACATCCAACAGTCACCTGGTTTCCATGAATATAGATATCTCCGCCAGGTTTATTTTTTCCACTTCTGAAAAGATCCGCCTGGTTTGGATAATTGACGCCTAAAGACAAATAAAAATTGCTCTGCGGATTAAAAGCATTTATAGCATAATAGCCTTCGGGTGTCTGTCGATCGCCTTCTTTGATTTTAGGCCCAAGCGTACCAGAATGGGCGCTAAACTCGTAGCTTTTGAACAAGTTGTAAGTAGATTGGTTTTTGTTCTTTAACCAAACCTCCAGTTTTCCCTCATTTTTATAGGCAACAATATACATTTGAAACTCGTCGTTGATCCCCTTAATTTTTAAATCTTTTTTCAGGCCATTCCATTTATCGGAATAGGCAGTTTTTACCCTTTCAAAGCTAAGTTGCTGCTGCTTAAAACTATTTTGTGCGAATAAGGAACCCGACATGCTGAGGAGAAATATAATTTTAAACGTAATATTCATGTAATGCCTATTTATGTTTCCAAGTTACATTCAAATTTTTAAAATTTTAGCATCTTTACCCTAATGACTGTTTAATTTTTAAACAGAATCTGATACTATGGGGAACTCTTTTCATTTACAGGATTTGCTGATGCTCATTTGTTGCCTCATAGCCGGAGGGCTCCTGGCCTGGTTGTTATATGGGAAAACGAGATCCCTGAGCCCTAAATTGCGCATTTTTCTTACCAGTATGCGTGGATTTGGACTAGCGCTGGTTTTATGGCTTCTTTGTGCGCCACTGGTTAAACGGATTTCCTATATCCTGGAAAAGCCGGTTATTGTTATCGCCCAGGACAACTCTTTGTCAGTTGGACATATTGAACCTCCAGGATTTGTAAAAAAGAAATATGAGCAAGATTTGAAACAGCTTGCGGATCAGCTTGCCGATACCTATGAAGTAAGCGTGTACAACTTTAGCGACCATATAGCCACGGGGTTTGATTTTTCTAACAAAGGAAAACTAACAAATGCTTCGGCTTTAGTAGACAAACTAAATGATGAATTTCTGAACAGGAATGTAGGAGCAGTCATTTTAGCAACAGATGGAATTTTTAACCGGGGCGGAAACCCGGTCTATGCTGTTAACAAGCTAAAAGCGCCGGTATATACCATTGCTCTCGGAGATACAATTCCAAAACGAGATGTGCTCATTTCGAATGTGAATTACAACAACATGGTTTATCTGGGTAGTGATTTTAGTGTAGATGTACAGGTACAAGCCTTTGAAAGTAAAGGTGAACCGCTGACGCTTTCTGTTTTTGAGGGAGCAGGGAAAGTTCATGAAGAGAAAATCATTATTGATGCAAATACATTTGTTAAAAATATACAGGTTAAACTAAAAGCAGCTAAACTAGGATCCAGATCCTATAGAGTCGTACTGAGCCCATTAAAAAATGAGGTATCAACGCAAAACAATGCGCAGAATTTCGTTGTAGAGGTTATAGACGACAGGCAAAAAGTTTTAATAGCTGCTGCCGGTCCGCATCCTGATCTGGCGGTTTTAAAACAAGCTATAGAAACCAACAAACACTTTGAGGTGAAAACCATTTTAAACAAAGACCTGGATGCGGTTAATGTGAATGATTATGGCCTGGTAATTCTCTACCAGTTGCCAGACCGTCAGTTTAAAGCTGTACCCCTGATCATCAAACTGCAGGCATCTAAACGACCAGTTTGGTATATTCTCGGCGCGCAAACTGACTTTGTTGCCTTTAACCGCCTACAGCAACAAGTGAGTTTCAACAGTCCCGGTGACCGGCTACAGGAGAGCATCCCAATGGTAAATCCTGATTTTACCACCTTTGAACTCAATGAAACATCAAAAAAGAGTATTCAAAGTTATGACCCACTGCAAATACCCTATGGACAATTAAATGTCAATGGAGTTGCTTTAACGATGCTGAACCAAAAACAAATGAAAATTGGTTCTGATGTACCTCTGTGGTTTTTCATGTCCTCTGGCGAGCTTAAATCGTGTTATCTGATCGGAGAAGGGCTATGGAGATGGAAGCTAACTGAGGCAAGAAATAATTTGCCTGAAACTTTAAATCAACTGGTGCTGCAATCGGTTCAATACCTCACCGTTAAAGGTGATAAACGTAAATTTAAGGTTTATCCCTCAAAAACAAGTGTGGACGAAAATGAGTCTGTGGTTTTAAATGCCAGTCTTTACAATGATAACTATCAACCGGTAAATACACCAGACGTTACGGTTAGGATCCGTAATGAAGGTGGAAAGGTCTTTAATTTTACCTTTTCAAGATCAGAGAAAGCTTATCAGCTGGAGGTTGGCTTGTTGCCTCCGGGAACCTATACCTATTTCGCAGAGGCTTCAATGGGTGGTCGGAAATATACAGCCGAAGGCGTATTCTTTGTAAACCCTCTTTTTGTTGAATATCAGCAAACGACAGCAAATCATCAGTTGTTATATACCATCTCTGCACAAACTGGTGGAAAGATGTATGGACCGGAAGATCTTAAAAACCTGTTCAGAGAAATCAAAAACAAGGAGACTATAAAGACCCTAAGTTATGAAGACCTGAAGTATGAAGAATTAATTAACTTTAAATGGTTATTTGTACTGATCTTAGTGCTGCTAAGTACAGAATGGTTTGTGAGAAAGAGAAACGGTTTACACTAGTTAAAACAGTATGGAAATAAGTACGTCACAAACCATAGAGATTCTGGGTACAATTGCTTTTGCAATATCCGGTTCTTTTGCAGCTATGCAAAGACGGCTTGATCCCTTTGGCGTACTGATCATCGCTTTTGTCACTTCTATAGGAGGTGGTACCGTACGCGACTTATTATTGGGAGATACGCCTGTAGCCTGGATGAGAGATGTCAATTACTGCCTGCTGATCCTGATCACCTGTATAGCGACCATCTTTTTCAAAACACATATTAAAAAGTTTAAGGTAACACTCTTTCTCTTTGACTCTCTTGGTTTAGGCCTGTTTACCATGCTGGGCATTCAAAAAGGGATTTTGTTTGGTCTGAGCCCCGGAATTTGTGTGGCCCTGGGTACCATTACCGGATGTTTTGGGGGCGTCATCAGAGATACGCTTTTAAATACAATTCCGCTTATCTTTAAAAGAGAAATCTATGCAACAGCCTGTATTCTTGGTGGAATTTTATACTATGGACTGATCTATTTTAAGGTTGGGAACGATCTGGCCCGGATTACGGTGATTGCCTTTATTTTTGTATTTCGGATTATCGTAGTGAAATATAAGCTCACTTTGCCAAGATTTGGCTATTAGTCTTTAGGAGCTTCTTTGATAATGACAAAGACATCCTCGTTGTCTTTCTTCATAAAGTACTTTTCTCTGGCGAACTTTTCTGCGGTATTCAGATTGGTATTTAGTTCATTCAGGTCTTTCTTTACATGGGCCGTTTCTTTCTCATAGAAATCTTTTTCCTCCTGCAGTTTGTTTACTTCTGACCGGTACTCATACTGAGACAGCATGTCGTTCTTATCAAAGAACAGCATCCATACCACAAAAGCAGCAGCTGCTATGAAGTATTTGTTGCGGAAAAGATCAAGTAACCGATTCATAGACACAAATGTAAGGTAAAATTACTAAAAAGAAACGGCCCTTATTGAAAAATAAGAGCCGTTTCTTTTTATACAGAAGATTTTAAATTATTTCTTGAAGAATTTAAAATCTTTACCAATGAAACGTGCAGCAGCGCCTAGTTCTTCTTCAATACGAAGCAACTGGTTGTATTTTGCAATCCTGTCCGAACGTGAAGCAGATCCGGTTTTGATTTGACCGCAGTTTAATGCTACAGCTAGATCAGCAATCGTTGTATCTTCAGTTTCACCACTTCTGTGACTCATTACTGAAGTATAACCATTAGTTTGTGCTAAAGTAACCGCATTGATGGTTTCGGTTAAAGAACCGATTTGGTTCACTTTTACCAGGATTGAGTTTGCAGTATCCTGGTCTATACCAGTTTGCAAACGTTTAACGTTAGTCACAAACAAATCATCTCCAACCAACTGAACTTTATCGCCGATTTTTTCGGTTAACAATTTCCAGCCAGCCCAGTCATCTTCTGCCATACCATCTTCAATAGAGATGATTGGATATTTAGCCGCTAAACTAGCCAGATAGTCCACTTGCTCAGCGCTGGTGCGAATGGCACCTTTATCGCCTTCAAATTTAGTATAATCGTATTTACCGTCTTTGTAAAACTCTGAAGCTGCACAATCAAAAGCCAGGCAAATCTGCTCACCTGCTTTATAGCCTGCTTTTTCTATAGCCTTAATGATGGTTTCAACAGCATCTTCAGTACCTTCAAAAGTAGGTGCAAACCCACCCTCATCACCTACAGCAGTAGAAAGACCTCTGCTGTGCAGGATTGCTTTTAAGTTGTGGAATACTTCAGTACCCCATCTTAAAGCTTCTGAAAAAGAAGAAGCACCTACCGGCATGATCATGAATTCCTGGAATGCTATAGGGGCATCAGAGTGCGAACCGCCGTTCACAATATTCATCATAGGGATAGGTAAAGTATTGGCGTTAACCCCACCGATGTAACGGTATAAAGGCTGACGGCTTTCCTGAGCAGCAGCTTTAGCAACAGCTAAAGAAACACCAAGAATAGCATTTGCACCTAAATTACCTTTGTTCTCTGTTCCGTCCAGTTTGATCATCAGGTTGTCGATGGCATTTTGCTCAAATACATCTATACCTCTTAATTCAGCAGCAATCTTGTCATTAACATTGGCAACGGCTTTTAAAACACCCTTACCCATATATACAGACTTATCGTTATCACGAAGCTCCACTGCCTCGTGCATACCCGTAGAAGCACCAGATGGTACGGCCGCACGGCCTAGAACACCATTTTCTGTGATTACATCTACTTCAATTGTAGGATTGCCGCGGGAGTCAAGTATTTGCCGCGCATGAACATCGATTATTAAACTCATTTTTATTGGTTTTTATTTATAAATAAGCCTTAGTGTAGAAATTACAATTACTAAGGCAATATCCAAAGTTATAATAAATTTTAAATTATAGGCTTTGATAATGTTTTTTTTTGAATTAAGCCTTAGTTAACAAATAGTTATTGCAATAAAAAGGGGAGCCACCAATAGGTGATCCCCCTTTTTTAATACAGAATCATTACTATTATTTGGTCTCAATTTTAGATGCAAATACTGACCTGTATAGAACGCCGGCCAAAATTGCACCAATAATAGGAGCTACCCAGAATAACCAGAGTTGGCCTAAAGCTTCTCCTCCAACAAATATAGCCTGGCTGGTACTTCTGGCGGGATTGACAGAGGTATTGGTTACGGGAATACTCACTAGGTGAATAAGCGTTAGACTGAGCCCGATGCCTAAACCTGCAAAGCCTTGTGGTGCTTTGACATCAGTGGCGCCTAAGATAATAAGCAGAAACATGAAGGTCATTACGACCTCCGTAAGAAGAGCTGCCGTCATGTTGTACTTACCAGGAGAAAGATCTCCGTAACCATTTGTGGCAAAACTGCCAATAGAACTCCCGTTTCCCGTAACAATGACATAGAGAACGGCTGCTGCAGCGGTTCCCCCCAGAACCTGGGTGATAATGTAAGGGATCAGGTCTTTGCCCTCCATACGGCCGGCAATCCACATGCCTACCGATACTGCAGGATTCATGTGTGCAGAGAAATGGCCCATAGCATAAGCCATGGTCACTACTGTTAGGCCAAAAGCGAGGGATACTCCGGCAAAACCAATGCCTGCCCCAGGATAATTACAAGCAAGGACAGCGCTGCCGCAGCCGCCCAATACCAGCCAAAATGTTCCAATAAATTCTGCTGCTAATTTTTTCATACTTTACAGTGTTTAAATTTTTATTTGGTATTAAGGTGATCATGTATCTAATTTACAATAAATAATC
>NZ_QAIL01000329.1 GCF_003061025.1 Pedobacter sp. HMWF019
CTTATAGGCTAAAGTTGTGATGAACTGACGTGGAGGGATAGGGTTTACACTGTAGTTCTCATGAACATAGTAATTTAACACGTTGGTGATGTTCGAGATCTTACCAAGTAAGGATAGTTTTTTCCAGCTGTAACCTGCAGAGAAGTCGAAGGTGGTAAAATCACTCAAAGGAATTAATCTGCTTGCAGCTCCCGTTTTGCTATCATTGTACCCTGCATTTCTGTTCCCTGTATAGAAAGCAGATGCACCTAATTTTAAACCCTGGAGATTTCCATCTTGAAAGGTATAGAATAAAGTTCCGTTAGCCGTATTCTTAGTTGTGCCAACTAAGCGCTGGCCTTCTACGGTACCACCAATAATTGTTTTGGTTTCTCCTGTTGGATTGCCTGGTGTTGGCTTTACATAAGTTATTATAGTTGTTTTATCCAAAGTATTAGTATAACGCATGTAATTATAACTATAACCTGCAATAAAATTCAGTCCTTTTACAATTGTTCCTGTAATGTCTATTTCCAAACCATCGCTGGATGTTTTTCCATTTAATTCTTTAATATTGGCATCTGCATTAGGCGAACCATCTGCTCTCAATAAAGCCTGCTGAGCAAACTTGTTGTTATTGATTCTATAAACAGTAAGGTTTGCGGAGAGCTTGCCATCCAAAAGGTCATTTTTAATACCGGCCTCATATTGATCCACAGTTGAAGGATCTAATGGGGCCATGTTTATATCTGTTCCTGTATTGGAGATGAAATTGCTTGCATAGCTAATATAAAATGAGGTTGTTTTAACCGGTTGATAGATTAAGCCAACTTTTGGAGAAAAAGCATGTTCAATTTTAGACTTGTTGATATAGTTATTGCTGATTGTTTTCTTGCCGTTCAACAAGGAGTCGGTTGTTGTTCTTGGAGTTTTCTGGAAGGTATAACGGATACCTGCCAACACTTTAAACTGATCAGTTACAGTAATTAGATCCTGAATAAATGCACCCATTCTATAAAGTGGTGCATAGGTTCTCGCAACGTTGGTCACTTCCGGGAGATCTGTGCGCGCCGTAAAAGTTGAAGGATCATATAAATTGATGTTTCCATAGTTATAGACAGTGTATGCGGGAGCTACACCAGCAGGGAACGTATATCCATTAGATGTTGTTTTAGACTGATCTGCATCTAATCCTACCAGTAATTGATGTTTAATACTTCCAGTAGTGAAATTTCCGTTTAAGTTGATCTGTTCATTATAGGTGAACTCTTTGGTTTTTGAACGCGTCAGGTTTCTTGCTGCAATTCCCTGGTCATTTGCAAAGGGACGTTCTGCGCTGAAATAATTTCTATTATAGGACTGGAGGGAAGCAGACGCATTTAATTTCCAGTTCTCATTGAAAGTGTGATTCAAATTTATTTGGGAAGTTACTGTATTTGTTTTGTTGTATGCCCAAGGCGCATTTAGATATGCTTTTCTTCCTAAAGGAGAGATTTGATTGGCGATGGTTCCGATACCAAAATCTGGAGTGAAGTCACTTTTTAAATAATCTCCCTGAACCAATAATTCTGTTTTATCGCTGATTTTATAGAGTAATGATGGGTTAACATAGATTCTTTTAGAGTTTACATTGTCTCTAAAACTACCCGCCTTTTCATAAGTTCCAATTACACGGAAAGCTAGTTTTTTAGAGATTGGACCGTATAGATCAACAGTTGGTTTGTATAAATCATAACTTCCAACACGCATCGAAACTTCACCACCGTATTCAAATTTTGGTTTTTTAGTGACCATGTTCACTACAGCGCCACCAGTAACTCCACCATAAAGTAATGCTGCACTTCCTTTTAAAACCTCAACAGATTCTAGTGTGCTGGCTTCTGGCATACCACCAATTGTTGTCCGTACTCCATTTTTAAAAATGTTATTAGCGCCCAGGCTATAACCACGGGCATAAAAATTCTCACCCACAGAACCGCGGTTAGCACCCAGGGCTACACCATTCACATTCTTTAAAACATCAGCTAAACGGTTAGCTTGCTGATCCTGGATCACCTGACTACCAATAATCTGTACAGCCTGAGGTAAATCCTTAGGTGCAATGGCTATCTTACCCAGGTTTACTGGTTTCTGATTCGGTGTTTTGTAACCATTGATGGCTACCTCATCCAATTGAGAAGCTGATTGTGAGATAGAAAAGCTGATTTCTGCAGTTTGTCCGGCGGTAACGTTGATAGATTTCTCCTGAGAAGCGATACCAACAGCCGATATTTTGATGATATAACTTCCAGGCTTTACATTTTTAATGGAAAATGCACCATCTTCATCTGTTACTGCAGTTTTTCCTGCATTTTTTAGGCCTACGCTTACATATCCGGCAGGTTTACCATCACTTGTTTTAATGGTACCGGTAATTTTACCTGTGTTTTGTGCGTAGACAGCAGATTGAAGAGCGAATAGGATAGCGAGAAAGCTAAATAATTTGTAAATATTTGGCATATTGTTATTAAGATTAATTCTAATTGGCCGCAAAGATAGAATCTCATTCCGTTTTGACAAAATTATTTAGAATTAAAATAAATAAGACTCATGAAAGAACTGTATATCAGATATCAAGGCAATGTCATTTATGAAGTGCTTATTGGTATATCGGAAAAAGT
>NZ_QAIL01000330.1 GCF_003061025.1 Pedobacter sp. HMWF019
GTTCTTATTAAAGATAGTAATTTTATTGGTATTGGTTTGAAAGCCCGCTCCCTTATCATTGAGAGAATTTAGAATAATCAGGTCCAGGTTTTTTTTCAGAAGTTTGGCCTTAGCATTGTCTTCTTCATTTTCAGTTTCCAATGCAAATCCGACCAGAATCTGCCCGGATCTTTTCTGTGCGCCCAGCGTTGCGAGAATGTCTGTTGTTTTTTTGAGTTCTATGGAAAGATCATTGTCCTTCTTTTTTATCTTCTGGGTGGCAACGTGAACCGGCGTATAGTCTGCCACTGCTGCACTCATGATGATAATGTCCATCTCGTCAAAGCAAGTTTGGCTGGCTTTGAGCATTTCTGCTGCACTGACCACATCGATCCTTTTCAGGGGATGAATACTGATTTCTGCAGTCGGACCGCTAATGAGTGTTACTTCTGCACCCAGTTCCACGAAGCGGTCTGCTATGGCAAATCCCATTTTCCCTGAAGAATGATTACCAATGAAACGTACCGGGTCTATGGCTTCGAATGTAGGGCCAGCAGTGACCAATACTTTTTTACCTGTTAAAGGCAGTTTTTTTTTAAAGGTACCGGCTAAAAATTCCGTAATTTCTTCCGGTTCTGCCATTCTCCCTTCTCCATAAAGCCCACTGGCCAGTTCTCCGTTATTTGGAGAAATAATGATGTTTCCAAAGCTTTTAAGCCTTTCTATATTAGATTGGGTGCTTTTATGTTTCCACATATCCAGATCCATTGCAGGAGCAAGGAAAACCGGGCATTTGGCTGATAAATAAACTGCAGAAAGAAGGTTGTCGCAGATGCCATTCGCCATTTTTGCAAGCGTATTGGCGCTGGCAGGGGCTATAATGAGCATGTCGGCCCAAAGACCTAATTCTACGTGATTGCTCCAAACACCAGTTTCTTTTTCAAAATACTGGGTATATACCGGATTTTTAGAAAGTGTAGCGAGGGTAAGCGGCGTAATGAAATTTGCCGCATCAGAGGTTAAAATAACCTTGACGTTTGCGCCAGCTTTGATCAGTAACCTTACGAGTACTGCTGCTTTATAGGCGGCTATACTGCCGCAAACGCCCAGGATGATGTTTTTGTTTTTTAGCATGGTATATTAATGCAACTGAGTATGCAAGTTAATCCCTATGCAGCTATTTATTGTTGTTCTTTAGCTGGATTTCTATGGTATACTTTTCCATTCAGAAACTCATCGATAGAGATTAAAGTTGGTTTAGGTAAACGCTCATAGTGTTTACTGATCTCAATTTGCTCTCTGTTTTCAAAGATCTCTTCCAGATTGTCGTTAGATGAAGCGAATTCAGCAAGTTTGCCATGTAATTCTTCTTTCATGTTATTGGAAATCTGATTTGCCCTTTTAGCAATAATTACTAAAGACTCATATATATTTCCGGTACTTCTATCTAAATCATTTACATTTCTAGTAACCGTAGTATTCGGTACAGCTGGTTTATTAG
>NZ_QAIL01000331.1:0-12154 GCF_003061025.1 Pedobacter sp. HMWF019
CTAATACACTAAGTGACGGATTAAATGCTCAGGTAACCAAAGAAGCTGCTGCAGCGCAGACTTATATCTCTTTTGCAGTATGGGCAGACAGTGAAGGTTATGGCGGAATTGCTAATTTTTTGTTCCGACACGCGAACGAAGAGCGTAATCATATGACCAAAATCATCGAATATATTTTACAGCGGGGAGGGAGGGTTAGGATAGAAGCTATTCCCGCACCTCCAGCAGACCCGTTAACGATACAAGAATGTTTTGAAAAGGTCTTCGAATCTGAAATCGATAATACTAAAGCAATATATAAACTAGTCAAAATGAGTTTTGACGAAGGAGACTGGGCCACATGGAACTTCATGCAATGGTTTGTTAAAGAACAAACAGAAGAAGAAACACTGGCCATGGAATTGCTGGACAAAATAAAAATTGCCGGCGGTGCAGCTGCAAGTGGAGATGCACTTTACGAACTCGACAGAGATTTAAAGAGTGCTCCAGACGATGCAGAACTAGCCCAAACAAAGACAGCAGAAAACCCTTGATCAACGGAGTAATATAAAAATCAATTCCTTATTAAAAAATACAGTTTTCGGCAATCATTTGGCTGCAATATCTTTATCTTTGCAGTCAAATGATCAACCGGATTATTGCCATATGCTTATTAATTGCGATGACGGGCTCCAGCCTTTCACGCTTTTTTGTGTATGCCGGTTTTGAAATGAATCAGAAGTACATTGCCTCTGCATTATGCGAAAACAGGAACAGACCTGAAATGCATTGTAATGGTAAATGTTATCTGATGAAAAAGCTAAAGCAAGCGGAAGAAAAGGAGAAAAGGCAGGAGGAAAATAATTTTAAAAAAGGACTTCATGAAATCGTGTCTCTCCATGAAACATTTTCCTTTAATCCTGCTTCCAGTCTCCTTGAAAAGAAAAAGCATCAGGATATCCGCTTTGATCTTCCCAATCGCAGCTTTGAAATTCTGCATCCGCCTCCTGTGTCCAATTTATCTTAATTTACCGGTTTAGTTTTTGAATTTTTACGTCAGAAGAAGGCGTATGCCTTTTTATGCGCTTTCATAAAGCTATTTCATGAAATCAACTCATTATTAAGTATTTAGGAACGCACAGAAATGCGCGATACTGACGTGCTATGCACAATCAAATTATTATCAATGAAAAAAATACTATCTATCATAGGCTTATCAGCCCTATTATTTACTTCATGTTCCAAAGACAAAGATGCCATCATTCTTCAGGGAGAAGGAAAGGTCACTCTTACTATGGATGCTGTTTTTGGAAATCAGGATTTCGCATTGAAAAAGGATTTTACAACCAGCGGCATCACCTATAATTTCACTAAATTCAGATACTGGTTAAGCAATGTCGTACTGGTTTCTACCACAGGTCAGGAAATTAAAGTTTCAGGATCCTATTATTTGATGGAAGAAACGGGCGAGATTAAGCTTACAGGCGTAAACAATGACCTCCCAACTACTGTATACCCAGCAACCAAGCGTGAAAGCGTTGTTTTAAAGGAAGTTCCTGCTGGCGATTATAAATCCATTAAGTTTTCGATTGGTGTTGATCAAAAATACAACGACAATATGAGTTTGCAGTCTGGTGAACTTTCGCAGTTAAATGGGATGACCAATATTTCCTGGATGTGGCTGACCAGTTATATTTTTACGTCTGCAGGAGGAAAGGTAAGCGATGGAAAAACGACAAAAACCATGCTTATAGAGACTGGTTTGAATGCGAATTACAAAACGATCGTCTTAGACTTACCGAAGAACCTGAGCATCACTTCGTCGACATCGACCAGCATCGTAGTAAATGCAGACCTATCAAAGGTTACCGATGGTATTGATGTGATGACCAATCCTGTAGTTGGTGCTTCTAAAGCGACGGTAATGGCTCCCGTTGCGAATAACTACGCCAATAAAGTGTTTACCATTAAATCTGTAAACTAGGTATATCATGGGCAAATGCGCTTTCTTGCGCATCCCTGCTCTTTTCTTCCTCTTTGGTGTAACGTTTTCCTGTAATAAGGAAAACGTTAGTGAAGAAGTTTCACAGGCCCCGCATGCGGTTAAGCTGCGGGTGCCTGTAAATTTTCCTCCTGTTCTGGAACATGCGGATAATCCGCTCACCGAAGAAGGTATAGAATTGGGCAGAATGCTGTTTCACGATGTCAGATTATCTGGAAACAACAAGATTTCCTGTGCCTCTTGTCACCGGCAGGATCTTGCTTTTTCTGATGGAATAGCTTTGACAACGGTAGGGGTTTCCGGTCAGGCCCTTGCACGTCATGTACCCGTACTGTTTAATCTGGCCTGGGCTGAAAGTGGTCTTTTTTGGGATGGCGGTTCAAAGAATCTTGAATCCCAGGCTTTAGGTCCTTTAACCAGCGCAGACGAAATGTTCCAGGATTTAAATGTTTTAGAACAAGAATTAAAAGCTGATCCTGAATATGTGAAAAGGTTTGCAATGGTGTTTAAAGATGGCATCAGATCCGTGAATGTGATTAAAGCCCTGGCACAATTTCAACGTACACTAATCTCCGGTACCTCCAAATATGATCAATACAGGAGAGCCGGATCAGGAGCAGGGCTAACGGAAAGTGAACTGCTGGGTATGAACCTGGTAAATTCCAAATGTAAGGCTTGTCATAGCGGGGAATTGTTTACAGATGATAATTATCACAATAATGGTATTGATGTCGCTTTTAATGATGATCACGAAGGCATTTATCAGGGGCGTTTCAGAGTTACGTTCAATCCTTTGGATTTGGGGAAATTTAAAACGCCTTCATTAAGAAATGTACTGGTCACTGCGCCCTATATGCATGATGGCCGATTTAAAACTATAAATGAAGTACTTGATCATTACCAATCCGGGATTAAAATCTCTCCAACGACAGATCAACTGCTTTATCAGAACCGGGGACAGGCGGGTATACCGCTCACACAAAAGGAACGGCAGGCCATTATTGCTTTTCTAGGCGCGCTTACCGACCATGAATTTATGACAAACAAACAAATCAATAATCCTAACGAATAAGATAATGATCACAAAAGAAAAAATATGGAAAACGGTTTTACTCTTCAGTTTAATACTGATCATAACCGCTTGTTCTAAAAAAGAGGACCCAGCACCTGAGTTTCAGGAAACAAACCTGGCGCCACTTTCTGTAGAATTTGACAATATTGTTGGTGAAAGGACACTCACTTTTAATAATACAGGCAGTCCCTATAAAAATGCAGCGGGTGAAGCTTTCACCATCTCCCGGGTTCAGTATTTCATCAGCAATATCAAGGTTACTACCGAGGCCGGGAAGACTTATACAGTAAACCAGGACAGCAGCTATTTTCTGATCAGGGGCGATGATAAAGCTACCCGTTTTGCAAAGGTAAAAGTACCGGAAGGCGATTATACCAGTTTAACCTTCACGTTAGGTGTAGACAGTTTACGCAGTACTATGCCGATAGACAAACGTACAGGTGTTCTTGACCCTGCTGCGGGCGGGGGACATGAAGACGGAGGTATGTATTGGGGCTGGAACAATGGTTACATCTTCTTTAAATTTGAGGGAAATTCTGCCGTTATTTCCGATGACGTTAACGGTGATCCAACTGGCAAGAAGCAGTTTAAATATCATATCGGATTTTTTGGTGGCTATAATGCGCCAACGCTAAATAACATTAAGGTTATTAGCGTGGATTTAAGAACAGCCGGAATAGCCAAAGTGAGGAAAGACCGCCAAATTAATATCCATCTCTTTGTTGATATAATGAAGGTGTTTAACGGGAAAAATACATTTAAAATAGCAGAAAAACCGAATGTGATGTTCGATGATTTTACGGCTAAAATTGCAGCCAATTTTCCCGAAATGTTCAGGCACGATCACACTGAAAATTAACAGCAATGAACAAGAAACATTGGATCGTATTGTGTTTCCTGGGCCTGTTTATACTGGCCTGTAAGAAAGACAATCCGTTTAAAGAAGAGATAGAGAAATTCCTTGGTTTTCAGAAACCAGCTAACTTTCCTGATCCTGGATATAACTTTGCAAATAATCCGGTCACCAAAGAAGGCTTTGAACTGGGCAGGGCCTTGTTTTATGAGCCCAGGCTGTCGCGGAACAATACCATCACCTGCGGTTCCTGTCATATCCAGTCATCTGCATTTACGCAGCACGGGCATGATGTGAGCCATGGGATTGACGACCGTCTGGGAACACGCAACTCGCCGCCGATCATGAACCTGGCCTGGAATAAAGCCTTTATGTGGGGCGGAGGTGTTTATGATTTGGATCTCCAGCCCATTACCCCCATTACGACCCATGAAGAGATGGATGAAAACCTGGAGAATGTACTGAACAAGATCAGGGCATTACCCAAATACACTGCCATGTTTAAAAGTGCTTTTGGTACAGAAGAAGTTACGACTGCTCGTTTTATGAAGGCATTATCCCAGTTTATGGTGATGTGTGTGAGCAGCAATTCTAAATACGATAAGGTGATGCGTAAGGAAGCTGGTGCAGTATTTAGTGCTGATGAACAAGCAGGTTATATACTGTTTAAAGACAAATGTGCTTCCTGTCATGCAGAACCGTTGTTTACTGACGGTTCTTTTCGTAACAACGGTTTGGGAATCAGTCCTATAAATGATAAAGGTTTATATGCCGCTACACTGATGGAAACGGATAAATATAAATTTAAAGTGCCCTCTTTACGGAACCTGCAATACACAGCACCTTATATGCATGATGGGCGGTTTTTATCACTTGCAGGAGTACTGGAGCACTACAATTCAGAGGTGCAGGCTACACCAAATTTAGATCCGGTGCTAGATCAGAACGGAAAATCGGGTATATCCTTGAGCGAAGCTCAGAAAGCTATATTGACCGCATTCCTGAATACCCTGAACGATACAGACTTTATCAATAATAAAATGTTATCAGAACAATAAATATGAAGAAGAAAATAATGATGGCACTGGTGCTGGTGATGATTAGTATAACAGCTACCCGGGCATGTGATATATGTGGTTGTGGCGTTGGGAGTTACTATTTGGGTATTTTACCGGAATACAATAAGCGTTTTATTGGCTTACGCTACCAGCACAAAACACTAAGAACACATCTTGGTCCTTTTGGAGAGCGTACACCACTTACTTCTGATGAAACTTACCAAAGCATGGAGCTTTGGGGTGGCTGGAATATTGGCAGCAGATTTAGGATACTGGCCTTTGTGCCTTATAATTTTAACGAGCGGGAAAGCCAGACGGGTAACGGAAGAAAAAACGGCCTTGGTGATATTGCCTTGATGGGCTATTACAAACTTTTAGATAGTAAAAGGACCCTTGGTGACCGTTTGCTCGTCCAGTCATTATGGATAGGCGGGGGCATCAAAGTGCCAACAGGTAAATATGAACCATCAGAGCGTCTGGCTATAAGCGAATCTCCAAACAACTTTCAGTTGGGAACAGCCAGTACAGATTTTACACTAAATGCCGCTTATGATATCCGTTACAATGACCTTGGTTTAAATGCCAATCTGAATTATAAGCTCAATACAGAAAACAAGTATGAGTACCGCTATGGTAATAAATTTACCGGAAATATTTTGATGTATTATAAAATCAGGGTAGCCAATGCTGTAACGCTTGCCCCAAACGCAGGTGTCTTGTATGAAACAGCACAAAAGGATGTAGAGAATAAGAAATATGATGTCGCTGTATCGGGCGGCTATTCTTTATCTGCAGTTGGCGGGCTGGAGGTGTCGTTGAAAAGACTTTCCTTAGGCGCCAATTACCAAAATGTACGTTCCCAGAATTTAGCAGGCGGACGCGTACATGCAGGTAACCGCTTGATGGTCCATATGTCTGTGCCGTTTTAATTATATATATAATTGCTATATTTATCCTGGCTTCACCAGCCAGGATAAATATAGCAATGGATCGCTATTTAGGTAAGCTGTTTAAATAAGCTGTTGGCGACAAACCGAACTGCCTCTGGAAATCTCTGGAGAAATTGGCATGTAGTGTATACCCAATTAAAGTAGCCACTTCATTGATCTTCAAGTCTCCCTGAGCTAAGAGTTCAGCTGCTTTCTTAAGCCGGGTAAGGTTGATCAGTTCGTTGGGTGTCATGTCCGACAGGCCTTTAATTTTACGGTATAATGTGGTCCTGCTCATGTTCATCAAGCTGGATAGCTTGTCTACATCAAGGTTCATGTCTGTGATGTTGTCAAAGATCATTTTACTGAGCTGTTCCAGAAATTTCGCATCCCCTTTAGAATGGGCAATTCCCTTCATATGAGTTAAAGGCGACCGGGCAAAATGATCTTTTATATAATTTCTGTTGGTCAGCAGGTTGTTGATCTGAGCAAGAAGATGGTCCATGGAAAAAGGCTTTTCGATATAGGCATCGGCCCCAACTTCCAGTCCTTCCATTTTAGAACTTTGTGAGTTCTTTGCCGTTAGCAAAATAATAGGCAAATGGCTATAGTCAAAATCCTCTCTTATTTTTTTGCACAACTCTATTCCATCCATCACTGGCATCATAATGTCTGTGACCACCACTTGAATGTGCTCATTCTGCAATAACTGAAAAGCTTCATAGCCATTTCCAGCCTCTAACACCTGGTAGAAGGAGTCGAGTTCTTTACGGATATAGGCTATGATTTCTTTGTTGTCTTCGGCCAGCAGGATCACCGGTTTATCCCTCCGTTCTGCATCAAGACTTTCTTTTTTGGGAGTTGCCGGTTTAAGGCGGTCTTCATCCCGATCCAAAGGATAGGTTTCAGCGGGCTCCTGTTGAAACATAGGGATCGACAGTAAAAATATATTAAGGGCTTCTGTAGATGCCTTAAGTTCTACATTGCCGTCATGTAACTGTGCAAGAGAACGGGCTATGGGTAATCCAATGCCGGTTCCAGGTTCTTTTTCTGTTTCCTTTAACCTGAAGAAGGGCTCAAATATTTTGTCGTTATAGGAAGAAGGAATAAGTAAACCGTCATTCGAAACCTGGATATAAAACACTTCGTCCTCACTGGTTAGCGGCAGCAGCTTTACTAAAACCCTGGATTTGGAATACTTGATGGCATTGCTGATCAAATTGGCAAGTATCTTACGCATGGCTTCAGGATCAACAAAAGCATGGAGTACAATAAGACGTGGTAGTTCCAGCACATAATTTAAGTTTTTCTGCTGGGCAGAAAGTTTAAAATCACTAAAAACGTCACTCAGGAGCTCATTGATGTCTGTTTTTATGAAATTGAGGCTAAAGCTTTCTGATTCCGTTTTCCTGAAATCAAGAAGCTGGTTTGTTAAATCTATAAGTCTGTTCGTGTTTTTGTTTATCATGTTCAGGTTCTCTGAGTCCTTGCTGTTCCTGTCCTTGGCCAGCAGTTTATCCAAAGGCATTTTAATTAATGTGAGCGGCGTTCTGATTTCATGTGCAATATTGGTAAAGAAATTAATCTTTGCATTATAAATCTCTCTTTCAGTACCAATTTTTACAATCTCCAGCTTTCTTTTGTTTTTCTCTGAAACCGCAAGGTGGTAATAGCGTACTATAGTAAGAATGATCAATAAGAGGAGCATAATGTAAAAAAAATAGGCCCAATAAGTTTTCCACCACGGTGGTGTGATTGTGATTTTTAGAATGGTTTCTTTAGTATTCCAAACACCTTCACTATTAGCTCCTTTTATGCTGAAAGTATAGCTGCCAGGTGCCATGTTTGTATAATAGATACGCCTGTTTTGTTGTAATGTTGTCCAGTTTTTATCTAGTCCGCTCATTTTGAACTTGTACTGGTTACCTTCCGGATTGAAATAGCTTAGTGCGGCAACATCCAGATTGATGCTGGAAAGTTGATAAGGAAGTGTAATTTCCTGTGTATAGAGAATGGATTGACCAAGGATAGAAGTATGGCGTAGATCAAGATCTTTATTATTGACCTGTAAGCCTGTGATATATACCGGAGGAATAAATGTGTTTTCCGTAAGCCGTTCAGGATCGAAGCTGATCATACCTTTTACAGTTCCAAAATAGAATCTGCCCTTAGCATCTTTAAAGGAGGAGTTGAAATTAAACTGCTCTGTTGGAAGTCCGTCGGATGCATGGTAAGCGTTGAAGCTGTTTTTTAGCGGATTGAATATCGCAAGTCCATTGGCTGTCGATATCCATAAATTGCCGTTTTTATCTTCCAGAATTCTAAAAGTCTGATTGTTTGGAAGACCGTTGGCAGTGGTATAGTTCTTGAATTTTTTGCTTTTTGGGTCATATTTGGAAAGACCACCTTCTGTACAGAACCAAATGTGTTTGTTGCTGTCCTCAAATAGACTGTTCACATAATTACTGACCAGTGCATCCTGATGTTTGCCTTCGCTGTTAAACAATACTTGTTTCTTGCTCCTCTGGTCGTAATAAAATGCGCCACCTCCGTAACTACAGGCCCAGAGTGTGCCATCAGAAGATTCCAGTACAGATTGGATCTGTGCGTTGTAAAATGGTACCTGCCTAAAACGATCCAATTTCCGGTCGAATTTAAACAAGCCTTTTTGAGTGCCTGCAAATACAGCACCGTCACGGGTTTTATACAGGGTAATGATAAAATTGTCCTGTAATCCGCTTTGTGGTCCGGCCCTGAATTTTTTAATGATCTTTTTCGATCTTAAGTCCATCACATCCAGCCCATGGGAAAGGCTGCCAATCCATAGATTGTCACCATCGGCCAGCAAGCCATGTACATTTTTCTCAGCAATGCCATTAGGGGACTCAGGAAGGTAGTTTTTAATGTTCCCTGTTCGCAAATCTATTTCATTAAGTCCTGCATCTTCAGTTCCGACCCATAGGTTTCCACGGTTATCCTGGCAGATTTCATGGACCACATTGCCAGAGAAACTATTATTCCCTGGCTCCGGAAAGTATTTCTTAAACCTGTTTTGCGGGGCACAATAGTAATTTATACCGCCATAATAAGTGCCAATCCAGGTTCCGCCTTCTTTATCCACATAGATTGCCCAAATGATATTGTCTGATAAAGCATAAGGATTACCATATTGTTTCTTGATGGCGGTAGTAGTGCCACGTTTCAGGTCGAGTACATAGAGCCCTGTTTCAGTACCTAACCAATAGGTGCCATCTTGCTGAACTGCAATGGCATAAGTAGATAGTTTGGGTTTTAGTGAATTTGCTTGAAAAACGACCTTTACGCTGCCTGTCGTATAATTATACAAAACTACCTGCTGTGTACTGGAAACCAATATAGAACTGTCTCCAACTGGGTATATCTTGTCGATCGGCGCAAAGGAGGCTGCCCGATTCTGTGGGCGAAGGTTATAACTAATAAAAGTTTTTTTGGTTGGATTGAAATTTTCAAGTAAGCCTTTGCTGTCTGCGGCCCAGAGTGTTCCTTTTTTATCAACGGCAATGGAAACGATATCTTCACCTTTTAGCAAATGCCTGGTTAATTTACGATCTTCTTGATTGTACTGGTAAAGAATGCGTTTAGAAAGTATCCATAAATTATGTGTTGCATCTTCTTCTATGGCCTCTGCTTCTCCACGTGGGATACTGGTAAAAAGCGAAAAGGATTCCTGTACAGGATCATAAATATATACCCCGTTAGAGGTTCCTACCCAAAGCTTTTCATCTCTGGATTCATGGATGCTTTTTACGAAATTGGTTCCAAGGCTTTTACCATCGGCGGGATCGCGCTGAAAAACTTTAAACCTCAGCCCGTCAAAACGGTTTAGCCCATTGCGAGAGCCAAACCACATAAAGCCTTTCTTATCTTGTGTAACCGAGGTAATGGTATTACTTGATAAACCGTTTTCAATCTGGTAATTCTTAAAATAAAAGTCATGTTCCTGACCCTGGCCTTTATAAAAGCAAAGCAGTAAGAACAGCAGATATAGGATTTTTTTCAAGGCGACAAGGTAATTCTGACAAAAATAACAGATTGGAAGCGCTTATGAAACTAATAAGTTTTAAGCTGTTTAAAGAACAGAATTCAATTTTGATACGTTTTGATAAGAAATTGAAATGCCCAGATAAGCCGTATTCAATAAAAAGTAATTAATTCGTATTTATTATTTGACTACATTAACCAAATATTACATGAAGAAACTTCTTTTCTTAGCATTATTAACCCTTTCTGTTTTTGGGGGTGCCAGTGCACAGCAGCTCAAATCTCCCGATGGGAAATTTTTAATGAATTTTAGCATTCAGGCAGACGGAAGCCCGCAATATCAATTAACCTATAAAGGTAAATTGATCATCAAGCCGAGTAAACTTGGACTGGAATTGAAAGACGATGCTAAGTCCCTTCTTAACGATTTCGTAATTGCGGACACCAAGTCTTCTTCTTTTGACGAGTCCTGGAAACCTGTTTGGGGAGAGGTCAGTACCATACGAAATCATTATAACGAACTGGCAGTTACCCTTGACCAAAAAGAAACAAACCGTCGTATAGTGATTCGCTTTCGTTTATATAACGAAGGACTGGGGTTCAGGTATGAATTTCCAACCCAAAAGAACCTGGTCTACTTTACAATTAAAGAAGAACATAGCCAATTTGCAATGGCAGGAGACCATACTGCCTTTTGGATAGTGGGAGATTACGATACGCAGGAATATGATTATACCACCTCTAAATTGTCTGAAATCAGAGGGCTATCTACCAAAGCGAGAACAGCGAATGTTTCACAGAAAGGATTTTCACCTACTGGTGTACAAACGTCCCTGATGATGAAAACTGCCGATGGTTTGTATATTAACCTTCATGAGGCTGCATTGATCAATTATCCATGTATGCACCTTAACCTGGACGACAAAAATATGGTATTTGAATCCTGGCTTACACCAGATGCTCAGGGCAATAAAGGCTATGTACAGGCTCCGGATCATACGCCATGGAGAACAATTATGGCTAGTGATGACGCCCGGGAGATCCTGGCTTCAAAAATGATCTATAATTTAAATGATCCTTGTAAAATAGAAGATACCTCGTGGATAAAACCAGTAAAATATGTAGGGGTTTGGTGGGAAATGATTACAGGAAAGAGTTCCTGGTCTTACACTGATGATTTTCCATCTATTAAAATTGGTCAGACCGATTATAGCAAAGCTAAGCCAAATGGGACACATGGCGCTACAACAGCAAATGTGAAAAAATATATTGATTTCGCAGCAGAAAACGGCTTTGACGCAGTATTGGTAGAAGGTTGGAATATTGGATGGGAAGATTGGTTTGGACATTCCAAAGACTTCGTTTTCGATTTTGTAACTCCATATCCTGATTTCAATATGAAAGAGATCCAGGCCTATGCAAAATCAAAGGGCGTGAAAATGATCATGCACCATGAAACCTCAGGCTCGGTTAGAAATTACGAAAGACACCTGGATACTGCTTATAAGTATATGAAACTAAATGGCTATGATGCTGTGAAAAGTGGCTATGTGGGAGACATTCTTCCAAGAGGAGAGAACCACTACAGCCAGTGGATCGTTAACCATTATCAATATGCAGTTGAAAAAGCAGCAGAATATAAAATTATGGTCAATGCGCACGAGGCTGTAAGACCTACAGGGATTGCCCGTACCTATCCAAACCTGATTGGTAACGAGTCTGCCAGAGGAACCGAATATCAGGCTTTTGGCGGATCTAAGCCTAACCATGTAACCATTTTGCCTTTTACCCGTTTGCAGGGAGGTCCAATGGATTATACGCCGGGTATTTTTGAAATGGACTTAAGCAAAATAAGTTCGTCCAACCATTCCTATGTAAATAGTACCATTGCCAATCAGCTGGCTTTATATGTAACCATGTACAGCCCACTGCAAATGGCAGCAGACCTGCCAGAAAATTACAGGCGTTTTATGGATGCCTTTCAGTTTATAAAAGATGTTGCGGTAGACTGGAGCGACAGTAAATATGTTGAAGCCGAACCAGGACAGTACATCACTGTGGCCAGAAAAGCTAAAAAAACAGGACAATGGTTTTTGGGAAGTGTAAATGGAGAAATCGCCAGAACTTCAAAAATTGATCTGAGCTTTTTGGAGCAAGGAAAAAAATACATCGCAACGATATATGCTGATGGAAAGGATGCAGATTATAAAACAAATCCTCAATCCTATACTATCCGCAATG
>NZ_QAIL01000331.1:12164-26632 GCF_003061025.1 Pedobacter sp. HMWF019
TTATCACAATTGGTTGCTGCAGGTGGAGGTTATGCCATCAGCTTCAAAGAAAAGCAGTAGTTGTTTTTCTTTTAAGCATAAAAAAGGGTAGCGAGTTCAAATTCGCTACCCTTTTGCTTTTTATTAAGTTAGTTTTTCATTTTTGCCAGCCAGTCTTGATTCAGTATGGTATTTAATCTGGTGCCTTTAGGAAACTTTGTTTTGGAAACTTTGTTTAACTAATACTAAAGGAAATCAACGTCTTAAATCCGAATAAAATTTAAAGATCATCTCCATACCAGAAAAACGTGAGAAAAGCAACGCCTACAGATCAGCAATTTTGGAATTTAAGCAGCCAGAATGCCTTATCCTCACTTTCAGCAACAGCAGAGGGATTAGATAGTCATCAAGCAAGTAAAAGACTAGAGCAATACGGTACAAATACACTCAAAGACAATTCCGGAAGATCTGGATTATCGCTGTTTCTGCAACAATTTAAAAGTCCGGTCACTCTGCTCTTAATAGCAGCAGCAGTCTTGTCAGGTTTGTTGGGAGACGTTCCAGATACCATCATCATATTTGTGATCGTTTTGATCAGCAGTTTTTTAGGTTACTGGCAGGAAAAAGGAGCGGCCAATGCGGTCAAAGAACTGCTTAAAATGGTTCAGTTGCGTTGTACCATTTTAAGAGACGGTAAACAACAGGAGTTGCCCTTTGAAGAGGTAGTACCCGGCGATATTGTTTACCTCTCTGCAGGTGATATTGTTCCTGGCGATGCCTTGCTACTAACCTCTCAGGAGTTGTTTGCAGATGAAGCCGCATTTACCGGTGAAACCTATCCCGTGGAAAAGGATTGTGCCGTTTTACCTGCGAATACACCTCTGTCAAAGCGATCTAATGCCTTGTTTATGGGCTCTCATATCATTAGTGGAAAGGCGAGCATTTTAATTATGCAAACTGGAGCGAATACTGAATTTGGTAAGATCTCCGCCCAGCTTCAGACCAAAATCCCAGAAACAGATTTTGAACGCGGGATCCGGCATTTTGGATACCTGCTCATGGAAGTAACCATGCTGCTTGTTCTGATCATATTTGCAGCCAATGTTCTGTTGCATAAACCTGTTTTAGACTCTTTTCTTTTTTCCATGGCGCTAGCCGTAGGTTTAACCCCACAACTGTTACCGGCTATTGTAAGTGTAAATCTGGCTACCGGTGCAAAGCGCATGGCGAAACAAAAGGTTATTGTGAAACGACTTTCCTCAATTGAAAACCTGGGAAGCATGACGGTGTTATGCTCCGATAAAACGGGAACGATCACAGAAGGAAAAGTGAACCTCAAAGATACCCTGGGCGTAGATGGGCAACATAGCGATAAAGTACTTGAATATGCATGGTTAAATGCCTATTTGCAGCAGGGATTCCATAATCCTATTGACGAGGCCATCAGTTCCGGTTATAAAGGCAATCCGGATTTTAAACTTCAGTCTGAAATTCCATATGATTTTATCAGAAAACGTTTAACTGTAGAAGTTATGCATGCAGATTTGCATATCGTGATAACAAAAGGCGCATTGAACAACATTCTTGCTGTTTGCAGTCAGGTAGAACTGGCCAGCGGACACTTAGAGGACATTCAAAAGCACACCCTTTTAATAACTAAATTGTACCAGGAATTCAGCAGCAATGGTTTTCGTACCCTGGGTGTCGCATATAAGCCCTGGCAGGGAAGAAAACCCTTTACAAGAGCGGATGAACAAGGCATGGTGTTTATAGGGTTTATTACCCTTTTTGATCCGCCCAAAGCACATATTAAAGAAACCATCAGAAAACTAAAAGAACTGGGGGTAGGCTTGAAGATCATTACTGGAGATAATGAACTGGTGGCTAAAAGCCTTGCATTCAGCGTGGGACTTGAAGAACCCGGTATTCTAACGGGTCCCATGATTCAAAAGATGAACGATGCTGCATTAAGGCATAAAGCACAGGAAACAGATATCTTTGCAGAAGTAGAACCCAATCAAAAGGAAAGGATCATCCTGATGCTCAAAAAAGCAGGCCATGTGGTGGGCTTTATGGGCGATGGAATTAATGATGCGCCAGCATTGCATACTGCAGATGTTGGTATTTCTGTAGACACAGCGGTGGATGTGGCCAAGCAAGCTGCAGATATTGTATTATTGGACAGAGACCTCAATGTACTTACAGAAGGTGTTTTAGAAGGACGAAAAACATTTACAAATACCATGAAGTACATATTTATGGCCACCAGTGCAAATTTTGGCAATATGTTCAGTATGGCCGGTGCTTCTTTATTTTTGGCATTCCTACCTTTATTGCCTAAGCAG
This sequence comes from Pedobacter sp. HMWF019, assembly GCF_003061025.1. Taxonomy (GTDB): domain Bacteria; phylum Bacteroidota; class Bacteroidia; order Sphingobacteriales; family Sphingobacteriaceae; genus Pedobacter. The sequence goes on from NZ_QAIL01000331.1 coordinate 14,489, forward strand.
ATCCTGCTCACCAACCTGTTAACAGATTTTCCTGAAATGGCCATCGCTACAGATAGGGTAGACCAGATGAATCTGCAGCGTCCTCAAAGATGGGACTTTAAGTTCATCAAGCGTTTTATGATTACCTTTGGTTTACTGAGTTCTATTTTTGATTACCTGACGTTTGGAGTTCTTATCCTGTTGCTGCATTCCGATGAAAAGACATTTCAGACAGGCTGGTTCACAGAATCCGTCCTTTCTGCAACCTTAATTGTGCTGGTGGTGCGTACACGTTTACCATTCTTCAAGAGCTTGCCTGGCAAGTATCTTTTTATGGCAACCCTATTTATTTTAATCTTCGTCCTGTTGATTCCTTTAACACCTATGGCAAGCTGGTTTGGTTTTGTTAAACTGCCTTTGTCCTTTTATGGGTGGATCTTTCTGATTGTGGCGCTTTATATGTTCTCCGCAGAACTCTTGAAGCGTTGGTTCTATAAAAAAATATGACTAAGCAGGCCAGGAACAGTTTCTTTTCTCCATCCAGGATTGTATTTTATATCTTATCGGTGGTGGTTTTCTATTTTGCTGTTCATTACATTGGTAAATTAAAAGACATCGAAACCTTATTGCTGGAAATGAGTCCGATTTGGCTTTTTCTGGCCGTAGCCGCTCAGGTGTTTACCTATGCGTTTAACGCTTTAATCTTAAAAGTATTGCTTGGTAAAGACACAAAGGAAATCCCGTTCCTGATTCTGATGAAAATCTCCGTGGTCATTCTTTTTGTCAACCAGGCCCTTCCAACAGGAGGAATCAGTGGAAATGGATATGTTTTTAATCAATTGATAAAAAGACAAGTAGATGCTGCTCGCGCGTTTTTAGTTCTTGTACTGGAATCCGTTGGATATTATATTGCCTTTTTAGGAAGCATTGTTTTTTTCTTTTCCTGGTATGCAATAGAGCATAGTCCAATGAACCGGATTATTGTATACACTGCTATTGTTGGCTTTGTTTTTTACTGTTTCCTTCTCCTGATGATGGCTGTTTTAAGCAACTGGCGGATCTGGAGAGGTATTTTAAGGAGATTAAGCAGATTTCCAAAGATCCAGCGCTATATCAAAAAAATAAATCTCCCTGGACTTACCAAGGGTAAACAAGGCATTTGGAAAATGTTTTTGGAAAATAAAAGGGAAACCTTTCAGGTTATTGGAATACAATGTTGCATTATCTTTCTTGATGTACTGACGGTGTACGCTATATTGAAAGGCTTCCATGTGAGTCTGCCCGTTCAAGCTATTGCATTTGGCTTATTGCTCTCTCTGGTTGTTGGTGCATTGCCCATATCGCCAGGCTCTCTCATCGCGTATGAAAGTGCTATGACCTATTACTTCACTATACTGGGCGCTCCTGTACATGCCGCGCTGATGGTCACTTTGATTTTTCGCTTCTTAACCTTTTGGTTGCCTATACCCATAGGATTATTCCTGTACAGGGACCTTCAGCGGAAGGCTAAAACTCAATAGCCATCAACCTCTTCAATATTGATTTCATTTCCATCCTTATCTTCTAAGTTCAAAACCCATCTGAGTGTTAAAATTCTAGGTTCCAGAACAGAGCAGTCCTGAATGCATTCCCCTTCGGCATGAGCAACGATAGACTCCAGTCTATCCAGCTCTTTTTTAATTTCATCTGCTGTTTTCATCTGCAATGTTTATTAATTTATAGCTCTAAATTACCTAAGATAAGTTCAACAAGCGTTGATGGCGGTCAGTATAACTGATGATCCAGATCACTTTTATAATGAAGAAACAATGCGATATTAATCGACCTAATTGTCGTACATTTAATAAACACCTTCCGCTTAGTATGAAAAAATATATTGGTTTTTTTCTGAAATACCGAAAAGCGGTTATATTGGCACCTGCATTGGTTATTATCGATGTGGCCTGCGAGATCGTACAGCCAGACCTGATGTCAAAAATCGTAGACAATGGAGTGATGCATAAAGACCTGCATTACATCCTGCAAACCGGTGGTCTTATGCTCTTTTTGTCTATAGTAGCCATTGCAGCCAATGTGGGAAATATTTATTACTCCTCTCATGCATCGGTAGGCTTTGCTTCCGAACTCAGAAAAGGCCTGTTCGATAAAATACAAGCTTTTTCCTTCTCCAATCTGGACAAGTTCAGTTCTGCTTCGTTAACCACACGCATAACCAACGATGTAAATATTCTCCAGCAGGTGATTATGATGTCATTGCGATTACTCATTCGCGCCCCTTTAATGATGCTGTTTGCCGTAGTTATCGCCATTAATATCAACTCCGGATTGGCGGTAATCATTGCCGTAGCCATTCCGGTTTTGGCTATTGCTATTTATATTATCCTTAGCCGTGGCCTTCCATATTTCGAAAAAATGCAAAAAAGGCTTGATCAGGTCAACCGGGTAATCCAGGAAAATCTGGTCAATGTTCGCGTAGTGAAATCATTCGTCAGAGAAGATTTTGAAATGAAGAAGTTTGGGTATACCAATGATGACTTGCGGGAAATGGCCGTCAAAGCTTCTGGACTGGTAGTGCTCATCATGCCAGTGATGCAACTGGTTATGAATATTTCCATCGTGGCTATCATCTGGTTTGGGGGTAATAAAATTATCTCAGGCGCATTCCAGGTTGGCCAGCTCATGTCCTTCATTACCTATATCACCCAAATATTGATGTCGCTGATGATGCTTTCCATGACCATCATGACTTTTTCAAGGGCAGAAGCATCCTCCGAGCGTATACTTGAAGTTTTAAATACAGAGGTGGATATTGTTGATTCAACCTTGGCCAAAGAAAAGAAACTTGTGGTTACGATGGGAAAAGTGGAGTTCAAAAATGTATACTTTAAATACCATGCACAAGGCGAGGAATATGTCCTTAAGAATATCAGTCTCGTTGTTAATCCAGGTGAAACAATAGCTATCCTTGGAGCTACCGGCTCTGCAAAAAGCACCCTGGTACAACTCATTCCCCGTTTATATGACGTAAGCGCAGGTCAGATCCTGGTTGACGATACAGATGTGCGGGATTACACTTTATTTAACCTACGGAGCAGTGTGAAGCTGGTGCTTCAGCAAAATCAATTGTTTTCAGGCACGATCAAACAAAACCTTAAATGGGGTAATATAGAAGCAACAGACGATGAAATTATCGCTGCGGCCAAAGATGCACAAGCGCATGATTTTATTCTATCCTTTCCAAAACAATATGAAACCATTCTAGGACAAAGCGGGGTTAATGTTTCCGGAGGGCAGAAACAAAGACTATGTATTGCCCGCGCCATCTTAAAAAAACCGGCTATTTTGATTATGGACGACAGCACAAGCGCGGTAGATATAGCTACTGAAGCCAAGATCAGAGCGTCTTTTAAAAAACACCTCAAAGGGACTACCATTTTCATTATTGCACAAAGAGTGAGCTCTATACTGGCTGCAGATAAAATCATCTTGCTCGATAACGGAGAGATTATAGGTGAGGGTACGCACGATGAACTGCTTAAAACCAATACCGTTTACCAGGAAATTTATGCGTCACAACAATTGCAAACCGAAGCGCTATGAACGAGCCCATTAAATCAGGAGAAAAGCTTAACCTTGCCGGCCTTCCAGGCAGGCGCGGGAATATTGTAATTGAAAGACCCAAAAACTCCAGGCAGGCCATATTGCGTTTATGGAACTATTTGAAACGACAGAAATGGCTGCTGATACTGGCCCTCTTTCTGCTGTTGGTCAATATTGCCTCCACTTTAGCCGGCTCTTATTTATTGCGTCCGGTGGTTAATCATTATATTTTGCCACATAACTTACCAGGATTGATCAGAATGGTTTTTGTGTTGATTGGCATTTATATCATTGGGGCTGCAGCTGGCATCCTGGTCAACCGTTTGATGGTTGTAGTGGGGCAAAATACTGTACGTACCATCCGGGCAGAGTTGTTCGGTAAAATCCAGGCTTTACCACTCCGTTTTTTCGATGCGAATAGCCACGGAGAACTCATGAGCCGTTTTACCAATGATATGGACAATGTAAGTGATTGTTTGAATACCAGCGTGCTGCAATTATTTACCAGCGGTATTACCCTGGCGGGCATTTTTGTATTGATGTTACTGATCAGTCCTGTGCTCACTCTGGTCACTTTAATCATTGTTCCATTGATGCTTTGGGTAGTATCGGCCATTATTAAAAGAAGCAAAGATTTTTTTACCACACAGCAAATCGCACTAGGCAAGGTGAACGGATATGTGGAAGAAATGATTACCGGACAGAAAGTGGTTAAGGTTTTTTGTTACGAAGACAGTTCCAGAAAAGCCTTTGACGAAATCAATGATGATCTTCGTGAAAAGGCCACCTCAGCCCAGCTATATTCAGGTGTTATGCAGCCCCTGGTTCAGAACCTGAATACCATCAATTTCGCGCTAACCGCTACTGTGGGAGGGTTCCTGGCTATATTAAGGGGATTCGATTTGGGTGGTTTGGCGGCGTTCCTGTTGTATTCACGACAGTTCGGAAGGCCGGTCAATGAACTATCAAGTGAATATAACAGCCTGCAGGCCGCGCTGGCAGGAGCTGAGCGCATTTTCCAGATCCTGGATGAAATACCGGAACCAGCCGACATTAAGGAGGCGCAGATCTTAGGTCGTATTGAAGGTAATGTACAATTGAAGAATGTGACCTTCAGCTATGATCAGGGTAAGGTGATTCTAAAAAACATTACATTAGAAGCTAAACCTGGTCAAAAGATCGCCCTGGTAGGCTCCACAGGAGCAGGTAAAACCACCATTATGAACTTATTGCCCAGGTTTTACGATATCGACTCAGGACAAATAACGATTGATGGAACAGATATAAAAAATATACAGAGAAACAGTTTACGGAGATCTATGGCCATTGTATTGCAGGATACCCATTTATTTACGGCAACCGTCATGGAAAATATCCGTTATGGAAGATTGGAAGCAACAGATGAGGAGGTGATAACTGCTGCTACACTTGCCGGGGCCGACTCTTTTATCCGCCGTCTTCCCAAGGGGTATCAAACCAAATTGGAAAATGATGGTGGCAATCTGAGCCAGGGGCAAAGACAACTGCTCAATATTACCCGCGCAACAGTAGCCAGACCTAGTATTTTGATCCTGGATGAAGCCACCAGTTCCATTGATACACGGACCGAGCAGATTATTCAGCAAGGCATGGACCAGCTGATGAAAGGCCGTACCAGTTTTGTCATCGCCCATAGGTTATCAACGGTACGCAATGCCGACGAAATCCTGGTACTGGAACAGGGTGAAATTATCGAAAGAGGAAATCACGAGGAATTATTAAAACAAAAAGGAAGGTATTATCAGTTGTATAATGGCCAATTTGATTAGTTTACTTATGCGCAACATACTCTTAAGGGATTACATCGCTACCCATTTTTCTGATGAAATCAGCTGGTCTTTTTATAGTTGAAAATCGCCCAGCCGTTAAATACCAAAGCAAATACAGCAATCACCCCAAGCTGCGGTACTATGTTTTTAAAACTGCTTCCTTTGAGGATGATCATCCGCATGATCTCAATGAGATAGCTTACAAGGTTAAATTTCGTTACAGTTTTTGCCCACTCGGGCATGCTGTCAATAGAGGTAAACAGGCCGCCCATCAGAATAAAGATCATGATGAAAAAGAACATGACAAACATGGCTTGCTGCTGGGATTCGCAAAAAGTAGAAATTAATAAACCAAATCCAGAAACTGCTAACAAATAAACCGCTATAAAGCCATATAGCAAGAATAAACTACCAACAGGAACAATACCATAAACCAACCAGGCAACCAGGAGTCCCAGGGTGAATACCACGTTTCCCAATATCCAGAATGGAATAAGTTTACCTAAAATGAAATGGTACTTCTTAATGGGGGTTACATTGATTTGTTCAATGGTACCCACTTCTTTTTCTTTGACGATATTCAGCGCGGTTAAAAATCCACCAACCATAGTTACCAATACCGCCAGTATGCCGGGAACCATAAAAACATGATAATCAAGCATTGGGTTATACCAGTTTGATGAAGTAATATCAATGACAGGTTGCGGGTTAAATCTGACCGGCTGAATAAATTGCAGCCTGATTTCGGCATTAAAATCCTGGATTATATTTAGGAGATAAACACTTCCAAGATTGGCTTTTGTACCATTTATTGCATTGACAGCCACAAATAATTTTTGCTCATTTTCACGTATCAGGTTTCGCTCGAAATCATGAGGAATTTCAAGGATAAGATCGGCAGTGTCTGTTTCTATCAACCGGTAGGCTTGTTTAAATGAAAAACAGTATCCAGTAAGTTTGAAGTATCCCGATGAAGTGATCTTCGTGATCAATTTTTGGGAATAAGAGGAATGATCATTATCGATAACTGCGATATTGATGTTTTTTACCTCATAATTGGCTGCTAATGGCAGGATCAGCAACTGCATAATGGGCATCACAATAACCATAGCGAGAATTGACCGGTTACGGAAAATCTGCCTGAACTCTTTTTGTAGTAAAAACCGGATCGTTCTCATGATAAGCGGATTTTAAAACTTTTTAAACTGATCACCATCATAACTACTGTTATGGCCACAAGGATTAATGTTTCCTTCCAAAAGGCACTAAAACCAAGGCCTTTTATCATAATGTCCTTTACAATGATGTAATACCACTTAGCGGGGATAATATTGGAAATGACTTGCAAAGGAACAGGCATATTTTCTATGGGAAACATAAATCCGCTAAATAAAATTGTAGGCAACATCATGCCCATTAAGGAGATCAGCATGGCCAGTTGCATGGTGTTTGTTTTTACCGAAATGAAGATACCAATGGTGAGACATGTAATGATAAACAGGGTGCTTTCGGCAAAGAGGAGTAGGATGCTGCCGTTTATGGGCAAGTCGAGCACAAAAACACTGAGCAACAAAATAGATGTCACATTTACGAGCGATAAGATCAGATAGGGGATGGCCTTAGATACGATAACTTTGAAAGGACTAAATGGCGAAACCAGAAGGATTTCCATGGTACCGGTTTCTTTTTCTTTTACAATAGAAACAGCTGTCATCATTACGCAAACCAACATTAATACCAATGCCATCACTCCGGGAACATAATTCGGAGCCCCCTTGAGTTGCGGATTGTAAAGAAACCGGATCTCAGGGCTAATTCGATAAGGAATATTGCTGGTTTTTGCTATACCTGTAGCATAATCCTGTATAATTGAACTGATGTAACTGGTTAAGGTTGTCGCATTGTTGGGGTCAGAGGCATCTGCAATAACTTGCAGTTGAGCAAGATGCTGATGCATTAAGTTGTTATTGAACTGTGCTGGAAAGATAAGGGCCAGCCTGATATTTCCCTTTTTAAAAGCACTTTCGATTTGCTGGGGGCTGTGTATTGTCTCGGCTATTTCAAAATAACGGCTTGCTCTTATTTTAGAAATAATTTGTTGAGAAGCAATGTCGTTGGCCTGGTCCATGATCACAATTTTCGCATTCTTAACCTCATTGGTGAGTGCGAAACCAAATATCAGGATCTGTACCACCGGCATTCCAAACAAGATCAGCAAGGTTTTGCGATCTCGTAATACGTGGGCGAACTCCTTTTTAATAAATATCAGGAACTGTTTCATTTGCTTAGGTTTTATTCACTTCTTTTTGCACTTCGGGCCAGTTCGTAAAATACTTCATCCATGTTGTTGGCATGAAAGGTGTCTTTCAAATTTCGAGGGGTATCAAGTGCTTTAATAACTCCGTCAACCATGATAGATATGCGGTTGCAGTACTCTGCCTCATCCATGTAATGAGTCGTCACAAAAATAGTTACCCCGCGGTCGGCTGCATCATAGATCAGGTCCCAGAATTGTCTTCTGGTCACCGGGTCAACACCACCCGTTGGTTCGTCCAGAAAAACAATTTTTGGTTCATGTAATACGGCAACTGAAAAGGAAAGTTTTTGTTTCCAGCCCAATGGGAGCGAGGCCACGAGTTTTTTTGCCTGTAACTGCAAGCCCAGCTGATCGATCAATTGAGCGCTTTTTGTTTTGAGCTCTTTATCCGTTAATCCGTAAATACCACCAAAGAAATTAATATTTTCCAGTACCGTAAGATCCTCATAGAGCGAAAACTTCTGGCTCATATAGCCAATGTTCTTTTTGATTTGCTCGGTCTGTTTATATACGTCGAAACCTGCAATAGTTGCCTGGCCGGAAGAAGGGATGGAGAGTCCGCATAACATGCGCATGGCCGTTGTCTTTCCTGCTCCATTTGCGCCAAGAAATCCAAAGATTTCTCCTTTATTCACCTTAAAAGTAATCTCATTCGCTGCAATGAAATCGCCAAAGCGTTTGGTGAGTTTATCTGTTTTAATGACGATTTCGCTCATGATTATAATAGTTTAATAAAGCAGTCTTCAATAGTTACTTCTGTTTTTATAAGTTCTATATCCTGGAGTCCTTTAGTCTCTAAATAAGTAACAGCCTGATCTGGATTAAACTTTGGTTCCTTAAAGGAAATATGTGCAAATTCTCCAAAAGCATAGCTGCTCTTTACCTGATTGTATTCATGGAGTATTTTTAAAAGCGCGTGCATATTATTGGCTTTAATGGCATATAATTGTTCAGGATAAGACTTAATGATATTTGCTGGCGTGTCAACAGATAAAAGCTGACCAGACTGTATCATTGCAATCCTGTCACACCTGTTGGCTTCATCCATATAAGGAGTGGATACAACAATGGTGATGTTTTGTTCTTTTAGCTGTTGGAGTATTTCCCAAAATTCTTTTCGGGATACCGGATCAACCCCAGTGGTTGGTTCATCTAAAAATAGAACAACAGGTTTGTGGATCAATGCACAACAGAGGGCCAGTTTTTGTTTCATACCGCCCGACAATTGACCTGCCCGGCGGTTCTTGAACGGTTCCAGCTGAACATAAATGTCTTTAATCAAATGGTAATTTTCTGCTATTGTCGTATTAAATATGGTTGCAAAGAAATTCAGGTTCTCTTCTACACTTAAATCCTGGTATAATGAAAACTTCCCAGGCATATAACCTACCCGGCTTCGGATCTGTTTGTAATCTTTAACAACATCAAAACCATCCACAGTAGCGGAGCCGCCGTCTGGCAGTAACAGGGTGGTCAATACTCTGAAAATGCTGGTTTTACCAGCACCATCCGGACCAATCAGTCCAAATATTTCACCCTGATTCACCGAAAAAGAAATATCATCTACGGCAGTTTTGTCTTTACCGTAGATTTTGACGAGATTCTTTACGTTTACTGCCTCCATGGCCTATAGTTTAACATCGCCATACATCCCAATTTTCAGAAAGCCATCGTTCTTTACCCTTATTTTTATGGCATAGACCAGGTTGGCCCTTTCTTCCTTCGTTTGAATGGTCTTTGGGGTAAATTCCGCTTTGTTGCTTACCCATTCTATGGTGCCATTATAGGTTTTATAGGTGTCTTTGGTTTGATCAACCAGAACTTTTACCTGCTGGCCAACTTTTACATGAGGTATTTGGCTCCCTGCAATATAGGCCCTAAGGATAATTGTATTTAATTCGGCAATCTTGTAGATCGGTTTACCTATATCAGTAACTTCGTTTACTTCTGCATATTTGGTTAAAACGGTTCCACTTACCTCATTGACGATTGTTGATTTATGCAGCTGATCATTAATTTGCTGTATTTGTACACTGAGCGGTTTGGTTTGATCCGTTAAGCTGGATGAAGTGATCCCTAAAGAAGACTGTAGTGCAGAAATCTGTTTTTTAACCACATCAACCTGTGTATTGGCATCGTCCAGCTGTTTTTGCGTAGCGGCGTCGGCCCGGAGTAAATTGCTTGTGCGTTTTTGTTCCCGCTGTGCCTGGCGCAATTGTTCCTGAAGAGCTGCAGTTTGGGCAGTAATATTGGGTTTTGCACTTAAAGTTGCTTTAACCTGGGCCTGGAGTTGTTGCTTTTTTAGATAGAGCTGTAAGCTATCAATATACCCAACAGCCTGTCCTTTTTGTAAGGTCTGTCCCTCTTCCAGATTAAGTTCTTTTATGGTACCTGAAGCTTGGGCAGAGATAATGGTTTCTACTGCTTCAAATGTACCGGAGGCATCATATTTATCTTCGTTTTTATTGCAGGATATCAATGCAGGCAATAAGAGCAAAGGAAGCGATTGAACGAGTCTTTTCATGATGTTTTCTATATTAGTTGCCGGTGGTGGTTTGTTGGTTGTACTGGGCCATTAGAAGCTGGATTTCGTGAAGTATCTTATTCTGACGGGCCTGGTCTTCATCGTATAATTCAGTTAAAAAATCATGACTGGTGATTACGCCATTTTGAAGCTGAACCAGCGCGGTTTTTTTTACCCTGGTGCGGAGTTCAATGATTTCCTGATCAGTATCCAATAACTGCAGGTATTTACTGATGTCTGCATCCTGTTGCTTTACCGTTAAACTGGTATTGAAAAGAAACGTTTCTTTCTGTACATCGAGAGTTTTTCGGTTGATGTCGATGAGTGTTCTGCTTTTCTTCAGGGTGTAAAATATAGATGGCGACCAGGTCAGTTTAAGCCCCCCAACATAATAGGCGTCAAAGCTATTGCTCAGCATATCCAAAGCAGGACGTCCCAAACCTCCCTGAAAGAATACATTTAACTTAGGTAGGGTCTTTACACTCAAAAGTTTGTTTTGTATTTCCAGATTTTTAGCCTGCTGATCGTATACCTTTAGTTCAGGCCGGTTGATTTCATGAGAAATATGTACCGGTTGCGGTTTTTTCAAAACAGTGGTTTCATCCATGACCTTGCCGGTATATAGCCCTAACATTTCGGTGTAGGCCTTTCGTGAAGCCCTAAGCTCAATGGCCTGTTGTTTGTTGTTTAGCAATTCGGCGGCTATGACATCGCCATTGCTTCTAAAGGCCACTCCATTTTTTATGGAAGCCAGTATTTTATCGTATCCAGATTGGATATCCTTTCTTACCAGTCCATTTTGTCTAAGTTGCTCGTCCAGTAATAATATTCCAAAAAACAACTGGTTAATGCGGCCCTTTAATTGATAAAGATCTGTTTTTAGCTGTTGCTGATTAACAGCCTCATTGGTTTGCTGTAGCTGTTTCTGCTGTTTTATTTCACCTCCATCGTAGATGACCTGATCAATCTGGCCATAAAGTTTATACTGATCCTTACTTAAAGCAGGAATATCGATGCCAGGTAGCTTTATTGGAATGGCTGTAACTGCAGATTGGTAAGTGGCCTGGCCATTGATGTTCAGCTGCGGAAGATAGCCCTTTTGTATATTTTCAATCGTATAGTTTGCGGTTTTAGAGATCAGTTCCCGTTGTTTTACAAGAGGATAATTTTGTTCTGCCAGCTGATAACACTCTTCTAGCGTTAAATCACCTGTACTTTGTGCCTGGCCTCGAAAACCAAAGGACAATAATAGGGCAGATAAGAGGATTTTCTGACTTAATTGGTTGATTAAATTCATAGCATTTTTTATCTATTCCAGCATCATTTTCATCCATTTGGGTATCAGCGCCTTTCGTTGTTCAACCAATTGAATATATTCTTTCTCGCTGATAGCCCCTGTTGCATTAAAAATTGGTTTGGCCAAAAATGGGAACACCATCATCCCTAAGAAATTAATATAAAACTGCATTGGGTTGATTTCTGTATTCTTCTCCATTATTTGTTGGATAAAATAAGATTTCATGATATAGTTTTCCAATTGGATGCGCTTTCCAAATCTTTCAGGGTCATTCCTGATTTCACTTAAAACGAAAAGCGGCAAGTCAGGGTTTTTAAGCAGCATTTCAATATAATTTGCTGCAATCCAATCCATTTTTTCTTCCAGTGATGTATCGTGGTTATTCAAAGCTGGAGCAAGAGAGGAGAAAAGCTGTTGTATCTTTTCAGCCATGATCAGTTCAAAAAGTTTTTCCTTGCTCCTGAAGTAGTAATTAAGCAGCGCTAAGTTTAGGCCGGCTTCTTCTGCTATATCTCTGGTTTTGGTGGCAGCATAGCCTTTTTTTGTAAATACAGTTCTTGCTGCTTCTTTAATCTTTTCTTCTGTTGAAAGAGTATCTTCTGATTTGATGGGATCTTTT
>NZ_QAIL01000332.1 GCF_003061025.1 Pedobacter sp. HMWF019
GCAGAATATAATACCTTTAGACCACATAGTTCCTTAGGAGGTTTAACGCCTCAGGAGATGTGGAAAAAAACCAGTTAACGCCCTGATTCTCGAATTTAGCGTGTCCTAAAATTGGGGGGAGGTCAATACAAACAACCTCATTTGCACAACTAAACCTCCAAAATCCAACCGAAAAAGATCAAGTGAGTATTCAAACCCCCAATATGGCTAGTTTGGGGTTGTTTGGTGAGATGCCAGTATCCTATTTTACAGGGATTCCCAATGTGGAAGTGCCCTTATATACATTTTCCGAAGGAAAAATAGCAGTACCCATAACATTGAGCTACCATGCAAGCGGATTTCGGCCAGACGTACATCCAGGATGGGTAGGGATGAACTGGTCCATTTCTATGGGAGGAGCCATCACTAGGACTGTTAAAGGACTTCCAGATGATTTTAATACGCTGGAAAGAGCTCAGCAAACCCATATATATCTCACAGAAAATCCTGACGAACGGGTATATAATGCAAGTAATTTTGGTTTTTATTTTAATACACCACTACTAAATGCCTCACTTTGGAACAATGTAGACTATGTTAAACAAATGGCAATAGCTAATGCAGATATAGAACCAGATGAATTTTCATTTGTTTTTCCTAATGGTTCAGGAAAGTTTTATCTGGATATGGACGGAACATGGAAGGTAAAGAGTGACCGTGCCATAAAAGTCGTTTTCAACGGCAACTTTTTAGCCGTTCCATTTCAACCAGTACCCGGTAGTATTTTGGTCGGTTTGGGCTATTCGAAAACATATGCTGGGTTTACCATAATTGATACAGACGGAACACAATATGTATATGGAGGAAACAGTAATTTCATCGAATATAGCATTGACTTCGTAAATCAAGATAAAGACTTTTGGCAGGCAGATGCATGGTATTTAAAGGAAATCATAGAGCCTTCAGGTAAAAAAGTATCTTTTGAGTACGAAAGGGGGGCATTCATCAATCAATTGACACAAAGCCTTAGTCAGAATTTTGGTACAGGGGGGAGTCAAAATAACTTCTGGCTTCCTCCATGTGGTTTGTCCAGTGGCAGTTTTAGGGAAGATTATACGGGCAGACTAAATTCGCCTATTTATTTGAAAAAGATTGTTGGCTTAACCGGGACAGTTAACTTTAGCAGGTTGGCCAGTGGCGAACTGGATTTTGGAAAAGATTATTATACAAATACCAACGGAGCCACTATCGCCAGAAGTATTTATGAGATTATTGCCCTGAATTTTCGATATGATCGAAACGTTGGGATTGCGGGGATGGACAATCCGAGTTATTTTTACAAAAGATTATTTCCGATCCTATATCAGGATGAACAAACATCTTCCAATCCTAATGTACCTACTTCTGTGTCCCAAACTGGTGTCTATAGTGATTTATGGGCAAGTTGGCTCGCCAGGAGATTAGAATGGTCCAAGCTAGACAAAATAGAGGTTAAAAATAATAGCGGATCAATAATAAAGTCGTTTCAATTTGACTATGAAGCAGGCGTAAATAAGAGGCTAACCTTAAAATCTGTTAAAGAAGGTAGCAGTTCAGGCGATTATAATACACCATACACATTTGATTATAATTTGATGGATGATGTGCCTTATTTTTCGGGAAAAGTCGATCATTGGGGCTTTTATAATGGAGTATTGGCCAATATTAACGATAGACAAAACACTCCTTCCATATATTATAATTCCAGGGCTTCGAATTTTACTTATGCCCAACAAGGAATGCTTAATAAAATTACTTATCCTCTTGGAGGATTCACGAGATTTGAATATGAAGCCAATAGCGCAAGCAAACAATTGTCTAAAGGACGAGATGTAATAGAAAGCTTTTCTGGTGACGTAGGTGGAATCCGCATTAAAAAAATCACTACCTACGATGCAGGAACCCCTGCAAGTTATATGGTAAAAGAGTATTTCTATGTCGCCGGGTTTAGAAATTCAAAAGCATTAAACAGTTTAACTTCAAGCGGTGTACTTGGAGGCCAATCTCAGTATCTTTTCAAAAATTTTAAGGTAAAGTCTGCCACGTCAGACGCCTATTATGAAAAAAACCAGTTCAACTCCTTGTCACATCTTCCAGGTTCTACCAACAGCTTAGGCTCACATATAGGTTATAGTGAAGTGGTAGAGAGGCTCAATAACAACGGCTATACTATTCATTATTTTACCAATTTTGATAATGGGCATATGGATGAACATGAGACCTCCATTAATATGGCGGTAAGCCCATATAATGCTTATAGTTCATTAGAGGAGGAACGGGGAAAGGCGTATAAAGAGGAAAATTATACAGCCGGCGATTTACCTGTTGAGAAAACAGAAAGTGAATTTCAGGCGCTAAATAAAGCCACTCAGTTTGCCCGTGCTATTAAAGCGAAATCTTTCAGGATCTGTCCCGGAACAAATGATATATACATAGAGGGTGACGCTTATAAAAATTATACCTATTCCTATCTTCCTGTAAAGATTACAAAGACCAGTTATGATATGATGGGACTTAACCCAGTAGCTACTATTAAGCATCTCACTTACGATAGTTTTGGGCAATTGAAGACAGAATCACTAGAGAAAAGTGATCAGCAGACAAGCAGTTTAACTAATTTCTATGCCTATGATCTGGGCGCTACAGTTCCTTACCAGGAGATGACTAATAAAAATATCATCTCACCCATTGTTAAGCAGGAACTTTACTCCAATAATGTTTTGCAGGAAACTCTGACCACCGAATATGAAAAGAATTTAAGCAGCAATACAGCATTGATCCTTCCAAAATTTGTAAAAACTAAAGTGGGCAATAACACCCCAGAAATACGGCTTGAATATTTAAAGTATGACGACAGGGGAAATGTATTGAGCTTTTCAAAAAATGCAGGGACAAAGACCAATTACATTTGGGGATACGGCAAAAACTACCCAGTAGCAACAATTGAAGGCAGCGATTATTCCATTATTGAAAATACATTTGCTATGCCTCTAAATGACTATAGCAATTATATTGTAACCCCAGGTCTTGACAATACAATTGAAAATTACGACACCTATCTTGACAGATTTAGAAATGACATGGCCATACATAACTGTATGATAACTACCTATAGCTATGAACCTTTAGTAGGAATAACCAGTAAAAAAGATCCAAAAGGTATGTTAACTACTTACGAGTATGACAGCTTTCAACGCTTAAAACACATTAAAGATCAAAATGGTAATATTGCTAAAAGCTATACTTATTATACCCGGCCAAAGATCTATCCTAGTGAGCAGATATCTCAAAAGTTTTATAAAAATAATTGTGGTGCTGGGGCATTTGGCTCTGAGGTACTATATACGGTTCAAGAAGGCAAGTACATCTCTTTGATCTCTCAGGCAGATGCCAATGCTCAAGCTTATAATGATATTTCTCAAAACGGACAGGCATATGCTAATCAACAAGGATACTGCACAACGGAAGGAACCTATGTTTCCCTGTGTAGTACTGGGATGAGACAGGTAGTAATTGAAGATTATAAATACACCTATCAGACTTATACCATAAAGGTATTTAAAGATCCTCAGGGATTATATGTGAAGGAAACCCCCGTTGATGTTCAATACCGCTATAATAATGGGAGCATCAACACGGTTAGTGTTTCAGGAGTAAAAGAGATGGGAGAGTATCTGATGGAAAAAGAATATGTAGGGGTAATTCCCCCATCAGGAGAAGACAGCCCCTCTAATGGAGGCGAAATTATCACCTATTGGTTTAACCTCGTAAACCACCCCAATTATAGCATTACAACTTTGGTTGATTGCAATTCAGGACCAATTGATGACGGTCCAACTGATGATGGTGGTCTTAAACATGCCCAGAATAACAATATGGTACGTTTTGAAAATCTACCCTCTCTGTGTAGCTATACTGCAGAGATGGATAAAGATATAGTCGTTTTGTACTATTATAATAATCCTCAAGAAGAAGTGAAGTGCTTTACTGGGGCTTCAATGCAATCTGCTGTTGCTGATGGATATTATACATTCTATAAATATGGAAATGGTGGGCCTAACAAGTGGTATAAGATACAACAGGGGGTAATCATAGAAGAAGGTACGTGTCAATAGATATAAGATAACAATGAAATATTACTTAAATAAATATAAATACAGTTTTTCGGTGTTATTGCTGATGCTGTTTGTGATGGTGTCGAATGCTCAAAGTCCAAGTGATTCTCAGAACTATGTGATAGAGACAGTGGTCCGAGTGCCGAATAAGACATCTACTACCTCACTTTCCGGACTTCCTGTGGCCGAGGCCAACCGGACGATCCTATATTTTGATGGTTTAGGCCGTAAAATGCAGACGGTGGGCTGGCAGGCCAGTCCGGTTTTAAGAGATCTGGTTACCCCGGTCGCCTATGATGCTTTGGGCAGAGAGGATACCAAATACCTGCCTTATTCAGGTACGGTAGCAGCCAGTAACGGTAGTTATAAAGCCAATGCATTGGCCGAACAAGCCGCTTTTTATACGAACCCTACCAATCCCTCTGGTTGGAATGCCCCGGGGGTAACCGCCATACCAGGGGCGGCTTATTCAAAAACTATATTTGAATCCAGCCCTGTAAACCGGGTCGTGGAACAAGGTGCGCCAGGTTCGGTTTGGCAACCAGCTGCAAGCCGTACATCTACCACAGGGCGAACAGCAGTTGTAGAATATGGAGGTAACAACAATCTAACAACCTATACAACAACTGGATTTGCGGTTCGTTTGTATACCGCTGCAGTTGTTGCCGGAACAGGCCATGAACATGAACGGACCCTTTCCGGTACTGGCTATTATGGGGCAAACCAACTGCACCTGACCATTAGTAAAGATGAAAACTGGACCTCTGCCGATGGAAAGGTAGGCACCATAGAAGAATATAAGGATAAGGAAAACCGGGTGGTATTGAAACGCTTTTTCAATAAAATCGGAACAACCATAGAAACCCTATCTACTTATTACATATATGATGATCTTGGGAACCTAAGTTTTGTCCTGCCGCCGGGCGCAAATCCTGACGCAATAGCAGTGCCTGTACAGGCTACCCTGGATAACCTTTGTTACCAGTATCGTTATGATGGAAGAAAGCGTCTGATTGAAAAGAAGCTTCCGGGAAAAGGATGGGAGTTTATGGTGTACAATAGACTAGACCAGTTGGTAGCAAGCCAGGATGCCGTGCAGCGGAGTAAATCAGTTCAACAATGGCTGTTCAGTAAGTATGATGATTTCGGCCGGGTGATTCAAACCGGAATCTATAGCTATCCAGGCAGCACGGCGAACACCAGTTATCGTGTAGCCTTGCAGACAATCATAGATACCCAGCCCTCTACGATCAATCTATGGGAAAGCCGTTCTCCCGGATCTCTATACAGCAACCAATGCTGGCCAACGACAGGTGTTACCACGGTGCTTAGCTGGAGTTATTACGATAATTATAATATTCCCAGCCTGCCGGCAATAGCCCCATACAATCAGTCAGCTTCATATAGCACCATGACCAAATCACTGCTGACGGCCAGCCAAGTGAACGTATTGGGCACTTCCCAAATGCTGTGGACCGTGAATTACTACGATAATGAAGCCAGGGTTGTCAGAAGCATCCAGCAGCATTATAAAGGAGCGACAGTTTCTAATGGGAGTTACGACGATGTGAGCAATACCTACAGTTTTATAGGCGAAGTATTGACCACTACACGGCGACATTATGTAAATGGTACCGAGCAGCTCTATGCGGCAAGTCGTTTTACTTATGACCACCAAGGGCGTGGAAAGGATAACTATCAAAAGACAGGAGATAACATCTCCACGACCAATGCAGAAGTACTATTAAGCCGGAAGAACTATAACGAGGTTGGGCAGCTCCTGAACAAACAGCTCTATAGTACAAATTCAGGATCCAGTTTTGCCCAGACGGTTACTTATGCCTATAACCCAAGGGGCTGGTTAAAAAGCCAAAGCGCGCCTTTGTTTACCCAAAGCCTGAAATACGAAGATGTCCTCAGTGGTGTTGTTAGTCAATACAACGGAAACATCAGCCGTCAGGAGTGGGGAACCGGAAAGTACTACAACTATATCTATGACAGGCTGAACCGTTTAAACTCGGCGATCAGTGATGAGAACCACAACGAACTGATTGGTTACGATGTGATGGGCAATATTACCCGCTTACAGCGGAAACAAGCCGGAACATTGGTCGATCAGCTGAAATACACTTATATGACGGGCAACCAGTTGGGGAACGTGGTAGACAGTACCACCACAAACACCAGTGCTGCTTTCCAGTTGCCAGGAACAACAGTTTATACGTATGACCAGAACGGAAATATCGGCTCTCGGAGCAATGCTGCCTATACCACCAACAACCTGACTTCGTTCACCTATAATCACTTAAACCTGCCCTCCACGATGACAGCAGGCGCAGCAGCGGTGAACTATACCTATGATGCCACAGGCAATAAATTAAGTAAGCAGGTACCTTCGATTAGTTTAAATAATGAGTATATTCGGGGTATCCAATACGAGGGTGGGGTATTAAAGTTTGTATCCACAGCAGAGGGACGGGTGGTACGCAACAGTGCAACGAGTTACTCTTATGAATACACACTGGCAGATCACCTGGGCGATGGAAGAGTGTACTTTGATATTAATAGTGGGGTAGCTAGAAAGATCCAGGAAACAGATTATTATGCCTTTGGTCTGGATATTCAGAGAAGTTTGATAGGGACAGAGAATAAGTACCAGTATAACGGTAAGGAGAAACAGGATCAGGAGAAGCTGTATGACTACGGGGCAAGGTTCTATGATCCGGTGATTGGGAGGTGGAATGTGATTGATCCTAAAGCAGAGCTTGGCAGAAGGTGGTCACCCTATGCTTATGCTTTTGACAATCCAATCTATTTCATCGATCCGGATGGGATGTGGCCAGGGCCAAATTTCTTAAGTGATACCTGGGCTTCTGCGAAAAGTTCTTTTAAAGGTTATTTCAAATCTATAGCCCATGCAGTCCAGAATCCGGGAGCTACTGCTAGAGCTGTTGTAAATAATGTTAAAAGTATGTCGGCGGGAGAACTGTTAACATCTCCAATTACTAAATCTCCTGGAGTTCAGTTGTTAAAAACAGAATATGCAGCTGCAAAAGCAATCGTTCAGGGTGATGGTAAAGCTTTGGGGAGCATCATTGGTCGCGAAACAGCTAATACTGCTACTGTTCTTGCTACGGCAGCAGCAGGCGAGGCTATCGGAGGTGCGAAAGCGTTAATTCCGAAAGCTAACAATCCGGTTCCAGGTGAGTTAGCGAGAGTTGTTCCTACTGCGGATGGTATTACTACATTGGGAAGGCCTGGTACTCCTGATGTGTTTGTAACTGCTGCTAGCGATATCAAGGGTTTGAATTCTAGTCAGATAGCGACTAAGCTTACAATTCCTGAAAGTCAAACTGGATTTACTATTTTTACCTTTCCTACTCCAGCTGAAGGGATTGCAACCCCTATATATAGATCTGATCCTGGATTTGTAGGTTTTGGTAGAACGATGGGAGGTGCGAGAGAGTTTACGATCCCGAATCAACCAATACCTGCCAATGCAACAAAAAAAGTAATACCATGATGATAAATTCAAGCGAGAAAAAAATTACAGGTAATTGGACTTTTAATGGTCAAAAAATGGTAGAGGATGAACAATGTAAGAGAATATATTGGCTACGTGATAACCACTTAAGGCGTATAACCTCGGATCAAAGTGGCTGGGACGTTTTATACCAAGACCCAGAAGATATGAGATATTGGGAGCTAATCTATGAGCATAGTGAATTGCAAGGAGGCGGCCCTCCTTCGTTAATACAATTATCAAAAGAAGATGCTGGATCAAAATATGCTATATAATCCTCACAAAGCCCCTCAGAAATGTTGGGCTTTGTTGTTTTAAGATGCGTATGCCTTTTGTGCTTTGGTATCTCTTAGTACGGTATCAATAAAGAAGAACAGCTTTTCCTTGATGGCGGGGCTTAAGCTTTCTATTTCCTGCATGCGCTCTACGGTCTTTTTATCGAACGAGGCATTCACGCCTTCGCCGGCCAGGTAATCCAGGGATACCTGGAAAGCCTGTGCTATCTTCATGGCCGCCTCAATGGAGGGTACGGCCTCATCCCGCTCATACTTGCCGATCATCACCCTTGAAATGCCGCTTTTAGTGGCCAGGTCACTTTGTGACCAGTCCTTCTGACTTCTTAACTCTGCTATGATACCAAAGAAGGCTGAGCGCAGGGCAGGTTGATGAATCCAGGCAGCGTAAGCTGAAAGAGCAGATCAAGAACGTGCAGCGGATCTTAAAGCCGATTACCGTTAAAAATCCCTATGCTACCTTTCTGCAATTACCGGAAGAAGTCTTTAAGCCAAGAAGAACGATGCTGCTGCTGTTACTCTTCACCGAAACGATCACCTATTATCACCAGTATCAGAGAACCTTAAAGACCGATACCGACACCGGGGAGCAATACATTGAAAGTACGCTGGAAGATGTAGAAGCTGCCTTTACACTGCTGGAAACCACGCTGCTGAAAAAGAGTGATGAACTAAATGATGCCTGCCGAAGCTTCTTTGAGCGGCTGAAAGGCTACCTGAAAGAAAAAGATACCGAAAGCGGGAACGTTAGTTTTTACAGCAAGGAGATCCGCTCGGCCTTTAGGCTGAGCCCCAGCAGCATCGGACGTTATCTGTACGAACTAGAACGGATGGGCTATATCAAGATCACCCGTGGCAACCGCTATAAAGGCTTTGAATACAAGGTGCAGAGCTGGAATGATCTGGAGAGTTTGCAGCAAAGCAGCAAAATGCTGGTCAGTAGCATCCTTGAAAATATCAGATCAGTATCCCGTAACCCACTAGTAACCCAAAGGCCTGATGGGTTACTTAAAGTACAGAAAGACAGCAAGAAAGAAGCAGTAACCCAGAGTAAGTGAAAAACGTACAGTTAGCAAAAAAAGCAAATCATGAGAAACCAGCTCTATATCCGTTTAAACGCAGGCTTTAGTGAATGGCTAAGGATCCTGAACTTTGACCAAACCAGCCAGCGGGATATGCCTGTGATGTTAAAGGCGTTCCTGATCTTCCTGGAAGAAAATGACTGTAACAGCATTACCGGCATTACAGAAAGCCACCTTGAAAATTACCTGCAGGTCTTAAGTGAGCAGCCCTGCAAGACCAAACCAGGAACATTGAGCTTAAACTATATCCGCAAGAATCTGCAGGTGATCCGCAAGTTTGCCCGGTACTTAGCGGAGAGCGGACAGGAGAGCTTTCCAGTTAAAGTGAAGATCAAAGGTAAAGCCACCAATATCAAAAGCATCCTGACTAAAAAGGAAGTCGCTAAACTGTATGAAGCCACTACGGAAACTGTTCTGGGCTTAAGGGACAGGGCGTTATTGACCCTATATTATGGTTGTGGTTTGAGGAAAAGTGAGGGCTTAAGCTTAAATACAGAAGATATCCTGCTGGAAAAGGAATTGGTGCTGGTCAGAAAAGGCAAAGGTTATAAAGCCAGGTATGTTCCTTTGACCGGGGGCAATAAAAAAGACCTGGAATACTACCTGAACTTCTCCAGGCCTTACCTGCTCTGCGGCAAAAAGGAACCGGCATTATTACTGAACGCAAATGGAAAAGGTTAAAGACCGCTTTTGAGCGGGTGCAGAAACTACGGTCAGCATCAGGGATAAAGAAGCCCATCGGTCCGCATACCCTGCGCCACAGCATTGCTACGCACCTTTTGCAATCAGGGATGAAGCTGGAGCAGATCCAGCGGTTCTTAGGCCATAGTAGTTTGGAAAGCACACAGATCTATACCCATATTGTAAATGAACAGCTTTGAGGAATATCTAAAAGAACAGGGCTTTAAGCCCGATACCATCTATCAGCACCGGAAGTATGTGAGTTACTTTATGGCCTGGCTGGCCATAGAAAATGTGAGCCTTTTACAGGTCGGTTACCATGATATCCTTGATTATGCAGACCATCAGAAAAAGGAGAACGATAGCGTGAACCTGGTAAACCGGATGCTGCTGGCCATCAGGTATTACTTTACTTACCTTCAAAAAGAAGATCAACTCAATCATAACCCTGCTGCCGGGATCAGCCTGAAAGGAAGTATCAGGACTGTCCCCAATGACCTGCTGGAGAAAGCAGAGCTGGAACACCTTTATGAAAGCTATGAGATCAAAGACGAACGTACCCATCGTAATAAAGTAATCTTAGGGTTACTGGTGTACCAGGCACTAACCAGGGAAGAACTGGAAACGATCCGGCCGGAGCACCTGAAACTAAGAGAGGGCAAAATACAGGTACCAAAAACCGGTAAGCAGAACAGCAGGATATTGCCCTTGCAACCCCATCAGATCTTAGACCTGCAGGAATATATATTGTTGATACGGCCAAAACTGCAAAGCAGATCTGAACGTTTGTTTACGGGTAGGAATGATATTGAAGACCTTAAAAACACCTTGCTGCACCTGAACCATGCGCTAAGAAGGATCAACCCTAAAGTTGAGCATGCTGTACAGATCCGCCAGAGCGTGATCACTGAATGGCTGAAAGAAAAGGACTTAAGAACGGTGCAGTATATGGCCGGCCACCGTTATGTAAGCAGTACAGAACGTTACCAGACCAGTAACCTGGAAGATCTGAAAGAAGCACTCAACAAGCACCACCCATTGAAATGAATGGAGTGAATGGAGCAAGCGGAAGTTAGGCAGAGCCTTACTTTTCTGCCCTTAAGCTATCGCTAAGGGTTATTGAAGTATACTCCGGGTATACTTTACCACCTTCACACTATCGACAAGGCCGAAAAGAGTATACTCACCGGTATACTTTGGTACTGGAAGCCTGCGGCAGCATGGTGCTTCGCAGTATAGTAGTTGGGGAATCTTCCATTCCCCAAACCCCTTTGGAACCTCTTACTGATAGAAAGAGCCGCTCTTTCCTCCTCACTGCCAAAGCACTTTCCATCAGTAAGAGGTCACCACCCAAAAGCAACCAACGGGAGTAGTAAAAGTAGTTTTTGTATAGCAAAAACATAAACTTGCTCCATCAAGGCTCCCTGCAATGCACCAATGAGAATAGAGGTTCGGGGAGATGATCTGTTAAGCCCCAAAAAGCGGAAGAAGGGGAAGCTGTCAAGGGTACGTGGAATAAATTGGATTGCAGGGTAAAGGCTAAGAGCGTTTATGCCGCGAAAGTCCCTTTACTGCTTTTCCTTCGGAGGCTATCTTTGCTGTAACAGATAATCTTCCTACCAGTAAAGCCAAAAATCAACGCACCAACGGCCTTTGTAAAACCCAAACAAAAAACTAACTTTACGCTAAAGGAACGTTCTTTATAAAGCAGAAAAGTGCCTGCCAGCGAATCCGGCGAACTGTAAAAAAGTTGCATAAGGGTGTTAGATTATGGTGCACGGCTCTACGATCCGGTGATTGGTAGATGGAATGTAATTGATCCAAAAGCTGAATTTGGAAGAAGATTGTCTCCTTATATTTATACATTTGATAACCCAATAAGATTTACAGATCCAGACGGAATGTGGCCATTTCCTCTAAATCCTGTTAGATTATTTAAAAATGCCTTTGATGCAATTAATTATGCTTCATATAGAATTGTTAGAACATTTAGAGCTGAAACTGAAGCCAGATTTGTTCAGAAATACACGCCGGCTTTTGCTGGAGTCGTGGCCTTTAAAGCTAATAGGGCACAGAGCCTAGCAAAGTCAGTTAATCTTGGTGATAATAGTCCAGGAGGGAATCAGAATGCTTTTAGACATGTTGATGGTCAAGCAATAGCTGCTGCTGCTGTAGGCCAGAAGATTGCTAAAGAGGCAGGTGATGCACATGAAGGTAAATATGGGCTTCAAAATGTTTTAAAAGATAATGAGGGAGCTTTGATGGAATTACATAAAAATGGGACAGTAAAGATAGACGGAGCAATTGCAGATTCGTTTGTAGATCAGTTGAATAATCAGGTAGGGCGCGCCATTGCAAAAGCAAATCCTGGTTTGTCTGACCTTGAGCTGGCAATTAAATCATTAGAGGCCGTTAGAGATGGCAATGCATTTGTATATGATATAGAAAAAGGAGGAACCGCTACAATTAAGCATTCATCTATGTCGAAAGAACAATTTGATGAAGCTTTAAAAAGGATACTTTAAATGTAATAATATGTTAGGAAATATAAGATTGGTTATTTTTTTGTTTAGCATTATTTTTTTAAGTAGCTGTTCTGGATCCGATTCGGACCTCTTAAAAAAATTAGAAAATTCAGTTGGTAAGCATGTTGAATTAGCCTCAAAAAATGAGTTAGGTTATTCTGTTTTTAGGCTAAGCAGTATTACAAATTTTAAATGGGATCGGTTTTACGTCTTTAGTGAATACGTTGATAGCAAGCAAGTATCCGAAATCACAGGGATTCAATGGAATGGTCAACCTGTACCAAGTGGTAAAAAACGAATATTGTTTATCCATGGTACTGATATTGTCAATTACGTAGATTATGAAC
>NZ_QAIL01000333.1 GCF_003061025.1 Pedobacter sp. HMWF019
GTAGAGTTGATCCTGGTAGACAATGGGAGCATGGAAGACCACAGAGAAGC
Organism: Pedobacter sp. HMWF019; assembly: GCF_003061025.1. Classification (GTDB taxonomy): domain Bacteria; phylum Bacteroidota; class Bacteroidia; order Sphingobacteriales; family Sphingobacteriaceae; genus Pedobacter. Next base: position 51 of record NZ_QAIL01000333.1, read on the forward strand.
TTATCTGGAAATATATCCCGAATTGATCTATCTCCGTTCAGAGAAGAATCTTGGTTTTGCTGGCGGAAATAATCTCGGGATTAAGCAAGCTACCGGGGATTACCTATTATTACTTAATAATGATACAGAGATTACAGCAAATCTAATTGATACATTGATAGCTGAATTTGAAGAGAAGCCGGATATAGGTCTGCTTTCTCCGTTAATACTTTATTTTGAACAACCAGATGTAGTGCAATATGCAGGCTATACAAATATGAATTACCTAACTTGCAGGAATCATACCATTGGTCAAATGGATAAAGATACAGGTCAATACAGTGATGACAGCAGAGAAACAGGATATTGCCATGGTGCAGCCATGATGTGCCGGCGAAGTGATTTGAAAGATGTAGGTTTAATGGCAGAACAGTTTTTTTTGTATTACGAAGAACTGGACTGGTGTGAGCGATTTAGAAATGCAGGAAAGAAGATCTGGTTTACAGGGCGCGCCAAGATCTATCATAAAGAATCGATGAGTGTTGGGAAAGAAAGCAGCATTAAGACTTATTTTATGACCCGCAACAGATTGCTTTTTGTCAGAAGAAATACCAGTTGGGTGAATACTGTTTTATTTAGCATGTATTACATCTTACTAGCCTGCCCAAAACAAATTTTTACTTATTTAAAAAAAGGAAGGAAGGATCTAGTGAAATGGGTGTTTAAGGGACTGGCATGGAACTTTTCCAATAGAGCCGATAGTGATAAATTAGGTTACAAAATTTAAACTTAACAAATGATAATAATTTTCTGGATCAGTTTGTTTCTGATTTTCTACACGTTTGCCGGATATGCTTTGGTGCTTTTTGTAATGATCAGAATTAAAAGACTATTCAAAAAGACCGCGATATACGAAACGACAACACTTATGCCTACTGTTACGGTACTTGTTGCAGCCTATAATGAAGAAGACCTGATAGATGAAAAAGTACTGAATACCATTAACCTGGACTATCCCAAAGAAAAGATACAATTTATCTTTATAACAGATGGCTCTACCGATAGAACTGCCGAACGCATTAGAAAATATAATGGAGTAACTGTTTTGCATGAAGATCAGCGTGCAGGCAAAATGGCTGCAATAAAACGAGCGATTCCATTTATTAAAGGAGAAATTACAGTATTTACTGATGCAAATACCTTTTTAAACAGAGAAGCACTATTGGAGCTCATCAAGCATTATCAAAACCCCAGGGTTGGAGCGGTTGCCGGAGAAAAAAGAATCATGGTGGAAGAAAAGGCAGATGCCAGTTCAGCAGGAGAGGGTTTCTACTGGAAGTATGAGTCACTGCTAAAGAAATGGGATTATGAATTATATTCCAATGTTGGTGCGGCAGGCGAGTTGTTTAGCATTCGAACGGCGCTTTATCAGCCTGTAGAATCAGATACGATCATCGACGATCATATGATTGCCATGCGAATTGCGGAAAATGGTCACATCATTGCGTACGAGCCTAAAGCTTACGCCGTGGAAACAGCCTCTGCAGATGTCAAAGAGGAGCTGAAACGGAAGATTCGTATTGCTGCCGGAGGTATCCAGTCTATCTTACGTTTAAAGAAAGCAGCCAATCCATTTCATTATCCAATATTTACATTTCAATACATCAGCCATAGGGTGTTAAGATGGACAATTACACCATTCCTGCTGATCCTGGTTTTTATACTAAACGCATTACTTGCCTTTAAAGGAGCGGGCACAGGTTACTTGCTGCTGTTTCTTGCACAGATAATTTTCTATAGTCTTGCTTTAGCTGGCTATTTTCTTGAAAAGAAGAACATTAGAATCAAAGCACTTTTTATACCTTATTATTTTTGCGTTATGAATTATGCTGTACTTGCTGGTATGATGCGATATTTTAAGAAAACACAAAGTGCTGCCTGGGAAAAGTCGAAAAGAAAATAAATTTGCTTTAATTCTTATTTAGCGGCTTAATGTCTTTATATATGAAATCATGAAGAGAAACAGCAGTTGCCTTTAAATCGGTAGTAAGATACCAGATGTTGTTTATTCTTTTTCCGGTACTCTGCTTGTCCAATGGAAAGCGAGCCTGTTCAATGGCTTTATTTTTGGCTCCTAAAATGCCACTTGCAAAGCCTAACATCGTCATATTATTCATGCTGGTTTCTAAATTGGGCATCACCTGTGAAGCTAATACAGGAAACATATTCTGACCAGCGTTTTTGATTTGATTAAATAACGCAACCATAACCGACCGTTGCCTTTCCGTCCGTTCATAATCTCCGCGGCCAACATATCTTATTCTTGTGTAGGCAACAGCCTGATTTCCATTTAGTCTTTGTAAGCCAGCTTTAGAAACGTGCTCGGCTTTAGAAACAGTTCCGATATTCACAAGTTCATCAAGGTAGTTATTCAAATAGGGCACTTCTGCTTCTTTAACATCAATCATCACCCCACCTAAAGCATCTACTATTTTTGCAGCACTGTAGAAATCAACATTCATATAGTCCTTAATATCCATTTCGAAATTCTGATTGATGGTTTTTACAGCCAATTGTGGTCCGCCCAGGGCGAAAGCAGCATTAATCTTATCCATTCCTTTACCCTCGATATTTACATAGGTATCGCGCATAATAGAAGACATTTTAACTTGTCCTTTCTGCTGGTTTATAGAAAGGATGATAATGACATCTGAGTTGGATTGATCATGAGTATTTCGCCTATCTACACCAAAGAGGGCAATATTGATAGGTGGATTGGTCATTTCATTTATGGCTTTTTGAACTTTAGGCGAAATACCAAGTGCTTCAGGTGTTTTAATTAGAGATCCTTTAATGATAGGTTTAACTTCCTTATGTATAAAAGTGGTATCTTGAGCAACGGCTGAGTAGGAGAGCATAAAGCCAAAATGCAGTAGAAAAAGGAGATGATTTAAATAGCTTTTCATAAAGTCTTTATTATTGTTTCCGAAAGTAAGCATGATAATACTGATTTCCATATAATAGAATAATTTCTTCAGGTTTATCTGCAAGGAATTCATCGCAGGCCAGCTTTACACCAGGATTTGCATTATGGCCTGTACCATTAATTTGCGGATCGTTATAGTCCATCAATACACATATGGCGCCTGCCGACATTCTGGGATAGATTTCTTTGAACAGGTCCAATAATATGTTTTTGTGCTCCTCCACATTGCCGCCATGTCCGCAGTCAATATGCACAAAACAAAGTTTTTTAGGTAACTTAGCAGGAACAGTCTCGCTGAAAAGTCCGGCATGAAGTATTGGTGCCTTCAAATGAGCAGATTGGAAACTCTCCAGTAGCACTTTTTTAATATCTCTCTTTTCTGAAAACTGAATTTCAAAAGAGTCATAAAGGTGAAGCGTTTTGTTGCTTTGATTTTCTTCTATGACTTTCTGAAATAATAAGGCACATTGCCCGGTAAAACAGCCCAGCTCTATCACATCTCCTTCCACCTGTCCCACAAGGACCTGGTTAAGTAAATGATAGTAGTTGATGCGCTGTTCTATCGTGTTCATATCTACAGTCGTATCCACAGGACTGAGCATATACCTTAATTTTAAAAACCTCAATCCTTTATTGATGAACCGCACAACTTTTAGCGAAGACGGCTTCGTATTTAACTTTGTGTAGGGAATTTTTGTAATAAAATAATTATCCATAATGAATTTTTAGTTTTTAAGAAAAGACTTAAAAGATTAAATAAATTGGTTCGGTGGCATCCGTAGCAAGCGTGCACAGACTGAGGATATATCCCTCCTGTATTTCACAAGAGTTTAACCTGAAAGCAGCGCCTTGCCTGTACGTTACTCGCGGCAAACAATTTAAAAGTGGAAGTGCATCAATCAAACCCTCACCTGTTGCTTTCAGCAGCGCTTCTTTTCTGGTCCATAAAGTATAGAAATTAAATAATGTATCACCATATAAAATGTAGTTTGACTCTTTATCGTCAAAACAACAGGGTAATAAATTTTTAAAATCAAATCCCTCATCAACACGTTCTATATCGATGCCTATTTTATTAGGGCTGAGTGCAATGGCTACAAAATTGCTACTATGGCTCACATTGAATTGAATGCCCTCAGCACTGGGCTTTTTATTCTCAGACATGTAAAACCTAATATCTTGAGGATCGGTGGAACTATATCTTGCAAGAAGCGTCCTTAAAAAGTATTTTCTCACTAGATAACTTTTACGATCATGGTCATGTACAAAACTTCGAGATTTTTCTATCTCAGTAAGGCTAAGTATAGTTTGATATTCATGTTCGATCTTTTCGTAGGCCCGTGAAACTGAAACTAAAACCACATAGGTTAAACAAGCATCAAATGTCTGTTCTGCCCGATATTCTTTCGGTAGAATATCACGGATCAACAAACTATTCGTTATTAAAGTGTCTGGATCATTCATATTTAAGATTTTTGATCTATTACTTTTTGAAGCATTTGTGCCAGTTCCCGGTCATTTGGAGGGTAGAGAAAAGTTTTGTGGTCACCCGGAATTTCATGAACATCTACTCCTTTTCTACCATAGGGTTTCCATCCAAGATACACCATGTCATCCAGATAGTAAATCCTTTCTTCTACACGAAAAAGATCGACAACAATGTCAAGAGGGGCAAGCTTATAGTTTTCGTAGGCTATATCATAACTTTTAAGAATTTCCGCATCAAAAGAAAATACCTCATCCTGGGAATTAAGTTCTTGCCTAAATAGCTTCAGCAGCTTGTTTCGCACAAATACCAATTGATAACGGATGGTTCGTCCAGGGTATTTCAGAAACAATTTAAATATGAAGGGAGCTTTATGAACTTGCCGGATTATTTTTTGCTTCAACCTCTCTAAGCCCTGGTTTGAAGGTCTTGCATATGTATCAAAGATGCCCAGCATATTAACTTCCTTACCCATTTGGAGGAGTTGCCTTGCCATTTCAAAAGCAATTTTTCCACCCAGAGAATAGCCTGCGATCAAATAGGGGCCATCAGGATTAACTTCCATAATTTCCGAATTGTATTTTGCAGCAATTTCTTCAATGGTATAGAACAATTTTGTTTTGCCCTTTAAGCCCAGTGCCTGGAGGGCATACACCGGTTGGTCGGGATCCATATGTGCCGACATGTATTTGAAAACCAGGATGTTTAAACCACCGCCATGGACCAGGAATACTGGGTTTTTAATGCCGTCAGTTTTAATAGGAACAAGCGCGTCCCAGGTGCCATCCCTCAGTTTTTCCTCTTGAAGCAAACCAGCCAGCTTCTCCACGGTAGAATTCTCGAACAGGCTGGACAGCGGCAAACGTTTTCCAGTTTGCTTTTCAATTTCTGTCATGACTTTAACAGCAGTCAAAGAATGGCCACCCAATTCAAAAAAGTCATCCCTGATGCCAATTTCTGGTAGTCCAAGACAAGTCTTCCAGATTGCCGCTACAATCTGTTGGTTTTTAGTAGCAGGTTTAATATAAGCTTGTTTATCTTCTTGCTCTGCTTCTGGAAGTTTTTTCCTGTCTACTTTTCCATTGGCCGTTAAAGGAATTTTATCAAGACCAACAATGATCCTTGGTACCATGTAATCTGGTAGTTCCTTCTTTAGGAAGTCAATAATACTGTCTTTATAAAGGACCTGAGTTTTAACTACTACATAAGCGGCCAGTTTTTTTTCACCTCCAGGACTATCAACTACAACCACGGCACATTGCAATACATCTGTATGTTTTAATAAGGTGTTTTGGATCTCACCAAGTTCAATCCGGTTTCCTCTTATTTTTACCTGGTCGTCTACGCGGCCAAGATACTGGATATTTCCATCTGGCAACCATTTGACCAGATCTCCCGTTTTATATAATTTGCTTTGTGAATCAAAAGGGTTAGGGATAAAAAAACGATCGGTCAGTTCCTGGTGGTTAAAATAGCCTCGTGCCAAACCAGATCCACCAATATACAATTCACCGGCAACACCGATAGGACTGTGGTCGAGATGTGAATTCAATACATACAAGGATGTATTTGAAAAGGCTTTTCCAATTGGAATGGTGCCTTCATATTTCCGCCTCGGGTTAATGATGTGAAGCAATTTGCCAATGGTGGTTTCTGTGGGGCCATAATGATTGACCAATAGGCAATTTGTTCCAGAATGTGTAATGGTATCGATGAATTCAACAGGAAGCTGCTCTCCTCCAAACATCATAATCTTTTCAGGATACAAACCCTGGTCGTCCAGCATGAGGTATTTCCAGTGAGAAGGAACAATTTTCAGAAAATCTATTTTATGTTTTTTAAAGTATTCATGGATGTATAAAGTACTGTTAAATTCGTCTTTTTCAAAAATATGTAGTTCTGCTCCCTGAATTAAAGCGCTAAAGAGCACGGTGTTTCCTAGATCGGTAGCAATAGAAGAGCCTAGCGCAAAACTACTACAATCTAAAATTTGAGGCAGAGCTTTTCGCAAGCCAAAAAGATAGTCAACAATAGCCCGATGCTCAATCATAACACCCTTTGGTTGCCCGGTAGAACCGGAAGTATAAATGATATAGATTAAATCCTCTGGAGAAATCCGAGAATCAATATACTGCTTTGAAGTTCTCCATACCGGACTTTTAGGATCATCCAGAACCAAAATATCGGGATTTATTTCCTTCAGCTTTAGATGTTTTAAATTATGAAGATCCGTGAGCATCACGGGCTGTCCGCAGGTGGCTATAATATAATTTTTACGATGTTCAGGGAAATCCCGGTCAACAGGAACATAAGCTGCACCTGTCTTTAATACTCCAAGGACTCCGATAATCATTTCTAAAGAAGGTTGAACGCACATTGGTATAAGCGTGCCTTTTGTAACACCTAGCGTCAATAAATGATTGGCCACCTGATTGGAACGTTCATCCAGTTCTTTATAAGTTAGAGACTTTTCGCTGTGAATGACAGCAACACGTAATGGTGAAAGATCCGTATGTTGTTTTATCAGATCAAGAATGGTTAAGTCAGAAGGTATATCCACCCGAGAAATGGCTAGTTCCGGAAATGGCTGAGGATGGAGCAAGACTGCACTAATTGCTGTTTCAGGACTTGTCGTAATTGTTTCCAGCAGCAATTCGAATTCTTTCATCATTCGGTCAATTGTAGCAGAAGTGAAAAGCTGGGTGTTGTATGCCCACTCAAAAATCATCGCATTTTTAGAACCATTGACATTGAGTGAAATTTCAAAAGTCTGGCTTACACGGGGATTAGAGAATAAATGATGTGTCAACCCATCAAATTTCACCTTCTCATCCATACCCATATCCACATTAAAAACCACAGGCACCAATGGAACACTAGACTTATCTCTCTTTAAATTTAAATTTTGCAATAATTCGCCAAAAGTTAGCCTTTGATGATCATAGGCATCATAGATTTCAGACTTTCTGATCTTTAGATAATTTAAAAAAGAAAGCTGAGGAGAGACCTTACTCTTTAACGGAAGTAAATTGACACAATGGCCAACCAAACCAAAATAGCCTGTAACCGATTGCCCGGCGGCAGGCAAGCCCAATACCAAATCCTGTTGCCCGGTGTGGTGGTAAAGGTAAACTTCAAAAGCGGTAATCAGGGTAGCCACCAGACTTGCACCCGATTGAGCTGAAAGTTTTTTCAGCGCCTGAAGAAGGTCAGGATTTAAAACATAATCATTTCGTTTTCCTCGATAGGTCCGTACTGCAGGCCTGGCAAAATCGAGGGGCATATTAAGCACTGGGACATTTTTCCTGTACTTTTCCATCCAGAAATGAAGTGTTTCAGCATACTCACTGCTGTTCCTGAAAGCAAGCTGCTCTATTGCATAATCGCTGATTTGTTCAGCCTGTGGAAGATGGGGCGTCTCAGAACGGAGATAAGCGTTGTACAATTTACTCAGATCTTCCAGAATGATACCTATAGACCAGCCATCACCAATAATATGATGGATGATCAAGGTAAAATAGTGTTTTCTTTCTTCCAGTTGGTGCAGATAAATCTTAAACAGCGGACCATTATAAAGATCAAAGGGTTTGGAAATTTGCTCCTGTATAAACTCCGCATCCGGGCCATCATAGGAAATCAACTCAACCGGCCTATCTTTATAAATGATCAGATCTTCACCGCTTAAACTGACCACAGCCCTTAAAGCTTCGTGTCGTTTAATTAAATCGGTAAGCGCATTTTGAAATGCGTTTAAGTCAAAAATACCTTCCAGTAAAAGAGATACAGATTCATTATAGGCCAAACTCGCATCATCGCCACCCAATATACAAGACAACCACAATTCCCGCTGAGCCTCATTGGTGAGTACCACCTTTTCAATCTCTTTTCCGGAAAATGGATCATGGTCAACCTTTATAAAAGTATACTTATCTGTCATTTTAGCTTATTCTTGGTTGAACTTGTAAAAATGTGCCTTTATTCTTTTCGTCTTCAATAAACCAGGCAGGATTTCCCTGCGCATCTTTCCCCAGACGCGCGCCTGGAAGAGGGGGATGATTGATGTCCAGTACGGGAGTTGTCCGTTGGTGATTTAACGAAGGCTGTGTATAGGTGCTGAAAAAGCCACCCTGGATCATTTCATCCATACTCTCGATAAAACAATTCCTAACCTTTTCTAAATCCTCCCCAGACATGGCTTCGGTTATGAAGCAAGGAAATCCATCCAGAATGTGAATCCCTTTTTCTCTCATTAAAGTAAACATCAGTTCACTATAAGGAACCTCTTCATGAAACTTAACCTTCCAAAGAGAACCATAATTTGCTATAAAAAAGGGAAGATGTCTTTTTTCAATTTCAACGTTTAAAGCAGCAGAAAGGTCTTCGCCTTTTTTGTTTAAACTCAATTGCAGTTCAGGACCTTTCTCTTTAAGGTAGGTTAAGGATGCTTTTGCTGCGGCAAGTGCAAGAGGGTGACGGACAAACGTTCCTGCAAAATAAGTAACGCCCACCTCTGGATAAGACTGATCTCCATAATTCCATGCACCCCCATCAAGGGCATCCATAAACTGTTTTTTTCCAGCAATGACACCAATAGGAATACCAGCGCCAACTACTTTACCATAAGATGCCAGATCTGCACGAATATCAAACAGAGCTTGAGCACCTCCCGGATGCATTCTAAACCCAGTAATGACCTCATCAAAAATAAGTGCTGCACCCGAAGAAGCTGTAACTGCTCTTAATTCCTTTAAGAAATCGAGAGGTACAAACTCTGGCCTTCTGCTTTGTATAGGCTCAACCAAGACAGCCGCAATTTCATGCGAACGTTCTTTAATAATGGAAAGAGATTCTTCTGTACCATAATCAAGTACAAGGATGTTTTGCACAGCTTCTGGCATAATTCCAGCTGCAGCAGGAAAGGATTTAAGTTTTTTAGTTCCTCTAACCAGAACTTCATCAATGATTCCATGATAAGAACCGGTAAAAGCCACAATGAGTGAACGTCCGGTAATGGTTCTTGCAATCCGGATGCAGCCTAAAACGGCTTCCGAGCCTGTGCTGCACAGAGCCGAACGATCAAAGCCTGTAAATTCACACACCAGTTTACTCACTTCTGCTGCAAGTTCATGTTGAGGTCCTACCTCATAACCTTTCTCTATTTGATCGTGCATCGCTTCCCTGATCACATCTGGCTGGTAGCCTAACAGGTTAGATCCAAAGCCATTTAAAGTATCAATATACTCATTGCCATCCAAATCCCAAAGGCGGCTGCCTCTCGATTTGTTGATCACAATTGGGTAGATCAATTCCTTGGTCAGCGGTTTAAAGCCGGATACTACTCTTGGATCTGCCATATAGGAGCGGCTTTCCTGCGCGTAATTTTTACTCTTTATCGTTTTCCTGGTGTAACGTTCTGTCAGGTCAGCCAGAAGTTTCCGCTGATCCTGGTTTAATTCCACAGACTGGCGGTCAATTTTTGGCGTAGCACCAAAAGGTTTTTGTATTTCTGCTTTTTCCTGTGGGCTTAAATCCTGTTCTTCTGAAGCTTTTTTAGGGAGGCCATTAACCGCTGGCTGAACTGCAGAGGTTTGCGGAGCAGAAACAGCCGGAATGGGTTGCCCATGCATGAGCATAACCTGTTTAGACAAGATTTCCAATTGCTGTGCAATAAGGCCGAGTGCCGTATCGTTTACGGTACCCGGATTAGCGTATTGCGTATTCATAACAGGCTGAACGGCAATGGGAGCTGGGATATGAGTATGTACAGGACTTCCAAATGCCTCTGGAGCTGTGTTTTGACCAATATAAACTGCCAGCAAATCTATAGAAGAATATTCTTCATTTAATTTTCTAAATGTAATGGGCAGGTTGAACTCTTTTTTTAATGAAATAGCTACTTGGGTGAGCAGCAGAGAATCGAGTCCAATTTCCAGGAAATTTCTGTCAGATCCAATATTTTCCATTTCTATACCAGAAGCATCTTCTAGTACCTGTCTGATCTTTAATTTAAGGTTTTCGTGTCTCATTGTAAGAGAATTAATCGTTTCAATAGGTCTTTCTTGTGATAGTATAGCCGTATTAACTGATGGTGTTTTAATTATTTTATTTATCTCCAGCCAATAGCGTTTTCGGTCAAACTGATAGGTTGGGAGATTTAAAATTAACCGCTTTTGATCTCCATAGTAATTTTCCCAGTTGGGATTTAATCCACAATTCCAAAGCTGTCCAAGCGTATTTAACAAGCCCGGGTAATCCTGATCTTTACCAGGGAGACTAGGCAGAGCCTTTAAAGAACCAGCATTCTTGCCTGCCACTTGTTTTATAAGTGTAGTCATTGTTGTTCCTGGCCCGGTTTCCAGAAAAAGAGGCGAGTCAAAGCTGAGTATCGTCTCTATGGCTTTAGAGAATTGCACCGTATTTCTTAAATGATTGGCCCAATAATTCGGATCCTGAGCTTGTTCATCAGTGAGGAGTTTACCGGTTACAGTAGATACAATAGGTATTCTGGGTTTCGATAGCGAAACTTCAGCCACTACAGCCCTAAAATCGGCTACAATAGGATCCATCATAGAAGAGTGAAAGGCATGGCTTGTAAAGAGCAATTTGCTAAGGATGTCTTTCGCTTGTAGTAACTCGCTGAAGGCCTGGATCTGCTGGTCCGGACCCGCCACTACACAAAGGAAAGGACTGTTCACAGCCGCCAGTGATAAATCCCCGGTTAATAGCGGGGCAATCGATTCTGATGAACTCCTGATGGATAACATAGATCCTGAAGGAAGACCATTTACCATGGCACCCCGAGTGGCAATTAATTTTAATCCGTCTTCCAGTGTAAAGACACCCGCTAAATGCGCAGCCACGTATTCACCAATACTGTGACCGCAGAGCATTGTAGGCACAATGCCCCAGTACATCCACAATTTGGCTAATGCATATTCTGTGACAAAAAGTGTAGGTTGCGTATATCTGGTTTCACGGAGCAGATCATTCGCTGCTTCTGTGATCTCTGGCGGAAAAATAATTTGGCGAATATCCCTTTGCAGATATTCATGCAATAATAAAGCACATTGGTCTATAGCCTCTCTGTAAACCGCCTCGTTTTTATAAAGATCAGAAGCCATATTAAGGTACTGTGCGCCCTGACCCGGAAAGGCAAATACTATTTCTCCCGGCAGGCTTTGCAGCAAATTCAATTCTTGCGATGTAGGCGGATTCAGTTCCAATGAGCGCATGGCCGAAGCTGCATCACTTGATACCATAAACCTTCTAAAGCGAAAAGCTTCTTTAGATCTTTGCAAGGTGTACGAAACATCGGCAAGATGAACATCTTGATGTTTCTGGAAATATTCAAGCAAAGCAAGGTCATAGGCATTTCTGCTGTTTTCAGATTTTGCAGACCAGTTCAGGAGTTCATAAGGCCTTCCCGGACTGGAAACAGGAGCGGGGGCCTGGTGCTGATATTCCTCCATCACCACGTGTACGTTGGTGCCACCAACACCAAAAGAACTCACCCCAGCAATTCTTTTGGTTGTTGAATCCCAGTCAGAAAATTCAGTCTGTACATAAAAAGGACTGCTTGGAAAATCAATATTTTTATTTGGAGATTGATAACCTAAAGAGGGAAGTAGTTTCTTGTAATGAAGGGATAAACATGTCTTGATCAGTCCTGTGACACCTGCGGCCTGAGTCAAATGGCCAAAATTGCTTTTTACAGAACCTATAGCACAGAACTGTTTGTGCTGCTGAGGCCCAAATGCTTTCAGGAGACCTTCAAACTCTATAGGATCACCAATTGGAGTTCCAGTTCCATGGGCTTCAATATATGTGATTTCTGCTGCTGAAATACCAGCATCCCTAATGGCCGAACGTATAGCTTCTGCTTGACCATCGGTACTTGGTGCGGTAAAACTTCCCTTCCCGCCACCATCGTTATTTGCCCCAACACCTTTGATCAGGCCAAAAATCAGATCGCCATCCCTTTGTGCATCTTCCAGTCTTTTTAGTAAAACAACACCAGCTCCGTCACTGAACACTGTGCCTGTTGCTTCATTGTCAAAAGGACGACAATGACCATTGGCGCTTAGCATGCTGCCTTCCTGGTAAATATGGCCGCTATATATAGGGGATGTAACACTCGAGCCACCAGCGATAGCCATATTACATTGTCCTGCGCGTAAACTGTTCACAGCTTCCACCACAGCCAGTAAAGAAGTGGAGCAAGCCGAATTGATACTTACAGCCGGCCCTTGCAGATTGAGATGATAAGCTGTTCTGGAAGCCAGGTAATCTTTTTCATTTACCGTTAGCACTTGTAAATTGCCTTGGCTTTCTATTTTTTCGGGATACTGTAATATATTGTTTACAAAATAAGTATTGGCCCCGCTGCCCCCAAACACCCCGGTTTTGGTGAGGTGTTTTGAGGAAAAATTTCCCGTTTTCTCCAGTAATTCCCAGCAAATTTCCAGGAAGATCCGAAGTTGCGGATCCATGAGCTCGGCAAGCTTTACATTCAGTCCGAAGAACGCGGGGTCGAACTGATCCGCACCTTCTATAATCCCTCTTGCTTTCACATAGGCTGGATCATTTTTAACCAAATCCGGAATACTATTGTCTAAATCCTTCTCTTTAAAAAAAGTCGTCGTTTCCTTCCCTTCTGATAAGATGGACCATAATTCTTCAATAGTGTTGGCCCCAGGAAATCTTCCCGCCATGCCTATGACTGCGATATCTCCCGATAGCGCCGTTTTTAGCAATGCTGAATCAAGATCTTCCTCTTCAACCTGTTTAGGGCCCAGGAAGCCAGCTATACCCTTAATAGAAGGATATTGATACAGTTTGGTAATTGGCAATTCATAATTGAATTCATATTTGAGTGTCGCCACCGTTTTTTGGGCAAGCAGAGAATTTCCTCCCAGATCAAAGAAATTATCATAGACGCCAATCCGGTCGTATCTGAACAGCTCCATCCAAACACCAGCGATATCTTTTTCCATCTGACTGTGCGGAGTCTGATAAATCACATTTAAATCGGGCCTAAATGACTCGGGTTCAGGCAATTTAAGTCGGTCTACTTTGCCGCTGGTGGTTTTTGGCAGCTCATCCATCCATACCACTGTTGAAGGAACCATATAATCAGGAAGTAAGTCAGCCAGCTGGCTTTTGAGCAACAGGCCGTCCTTATTGTCGTTTTGGCCAACCACATAAGCAACAAGATACTTTCTTCCAGGTTGATCCTCTCTCAATACCACAGCAACCTGACTGATATCTGCCTGTTGCATAATCGCGATCTCAATCTCGCCAATCTCTACTCTGTTACCTCTTATTTTTACCTGACCATCTTTTCTTCCAAGAAATTCTATCTCCTTATTGTCCATTAATTTTCCCAAATCTCCAGTGCGGTAGAGTCTTATGGAGCCTTTCGATGGATGTAACCAGTCTATAAACCGGTCAGCAGTCATTTCAGGCTGATGCAGATAGCCATTAGCCAGGCCTGGACCCGAAATGAACATTTCGCCAATTTCTCCATCTTTAACTAATTGTAGGGCCTCATCAAGGAAATAGATGGAGGAATTTGCCATCACGCTGCCTATAGTAGGGATAGGAGGCCAGTCCAAAGCATTTCCTGATAGTTTTAATTCTGTAACCCAGATGGTAGTTTCTGTTGGTCCGTAGACATTTACTAAAACACTGTCTGGTAACGCATTAAAGAAAGTTCTGATGGTAGGCGTGATTTTGAGCAATTCGCCGCCTGTGATGATTTCTTTTAGCTTTGAAGGAAAAACATGCTCTGCAACAGCAGCTTCGGTTAAATATTGTAAAGTAACATAAGGAAGAAAAGCTTTGTTGATGTCATGTTTGATGATAAATTTCAACAATTGCCCTGCATCCAAACGAATATCTTCTGTTAGAAGAAACAAAGTTCCCCCGCTTGTAAGAGTTACAAAAATTTCCTGAAATGAAGCATCAAAGCTTAAATGGCAGAATTGCAAGGCGTTTATTCCATTTCCAGTGAGTGCATATTTATGCTGCCAGAACAGAAAATTAACCAGTCCTTTATGTCCCAGGCATACACCTTTAGGCTTTCCTGTAGACCCAGAAGTATATAGAATACAGGCATTTAAAGATTGAAATGGAACAGGGGTTTCCATGCCTTGCTGCACCTCATCTGATCGTATTGTTCGAAGGCCCAAGTTCTGATAAATTTCTCTGTTTTTTGATAAGCTCAGACAGGTTTTTATCCGGGAATCTTTTGTTATTTGTTCAAGTCGGTGCTCCGGATAGCCAGGATCTAAAGGTAAATAGGCTTTTCCTGCCTTCAAAATAGCCAATACTGAAATAACCATTTCCAGACACTTTGTAGTGTCCACGCCTATAATTTCCTCATCCCGGGCCGCATCTATAAGAGCATAAGACAACTGATCTGCCTTATGGCTCAGTTCTTTATAGGATAGAGACTCTTCTCCGAAAACCACTGCAGTAGCATCAGGATAAATTTGAGTGGAAACTTCAAAAAGCTCATGAACAGGTGGATGTAAGGTATTTAGTTCTTTTGCGGACATAGGGAGTGGCAGGGGTGTTATCTAATCTTTGATTTAGCGGAATTCAAAACAAAATATATTCAAATGAATAATTGTAATTTCATTTCTATTTTAAAGAAATATAAGCAACAATTTTCTAATCAACATATTTTTTCTCATAGTAACGCAAAACTTAAGCCAAATCACTTAATGATTGGTTCAATGTTGTCTTTAATAAAGTAAAATGATCTTCTTATAGTCTGCATGAATTCTACTTGCAATCAATGGAATTAATCTAAAAGGGATTAAAATAAAAGAGGACCCCTAAAGGTCCTCTTTTATTAAATATCATCATGAAATTTTAAATTACCTTTTTTCAGGAGGCGTGGAAACGATTTCGCCGAACTCATTTACGTAGGCCATCATACTTTCCAAATCTCCACCTGTAGAGTTTTGCTGGCGTTCCAATTTACGTTGTTCTTTGTCCTCTTTTTTCTTTTGTCTATTTTTTTCCAATTGTTTCTTCATGAAGGTAGCTTGCGATTTAGCCATATATTATAAATTGTTAAGTAAGAAAATAACTTTTCTCTGTATGCCTGTTCTGCCAAACTATTATTAGCCGCTCTGGAGCGTATATTGACTTTGCGAAGATTAAATTTCCCGGATGACAACGGATTGGAGACCCGGGATGGAGTTAAACCCAATCTAATGACAATGATTGGCAAGTATTATAGTAGAGAATAGCTTAATGATATTCCGTTTACCGCAAATATACACAAAATTAAGAACATATAAAAGGGGTATACTGCCTGAGAGATATTTGGGCCTATCCCTATTGGAACAATATCATCTATATCCTGTATCTTTTTGTTCCAAGTTTTATCTGTGCTTCTGCGCTACATCTTACAGCAGACAGAACTTCAGAAACTAATATCACCTCCCTACAGTTAGCTGGTATTGAATCACAGCCTTTGCAGGCATTGTCTTCGTATTTTTTCTTCTGGCTGCTCCGGTAATCAAATAAGTAATATTTGAATTTAAGTTGGACTCGAGATCACTCGTATTGGTAATCGGAATGTTAATCCCTGTAGAATAGGAATCAGGATTGTTATTTAAAGAACCAATAACAATCGAATTATTGGTTGAAAAAGACAAGCCTAATCC
>NZ_QAIL01000334.1 GCF_003061025.1 Pedobacter sp. HMWF019
ATATTACATTGCTCATACAGAGTTGTTTGTAATTCAATTATTTTTGTCTGTGAAAAAACAATACTTACTCTTTTTTTTGTTAATTTTTTCTAAAAAATTAAGTGCGCAGCAAGTTTCTGACGCAAATGCTGATGGTCCGAAAATCGGTAAAAGCATTTTCTCAAATGAAGTTAAAAGGAATTTTTCCAGAAAGGGTGATTTCTTTGTAACCTGGGGATACAACCATTCCTGGTATGATAAGAGTGATATCAATTTTAAAGGGCCTGGTTATGATTTTACATTGAAAAATGTGGTTGCCCATGATAGACAAACGCCATTAACCTGGGACTATCTTAAACCAAGTCTGATCACTATTCCGCAATTCAATTTTCACTTCGGTTATTTTATCAAAGATAATTATAGTATTTCCCTGGGTTGGGACCATATGAAATATGTAATGGATATTCCTCAATCGGTTCAAATTGAAGGTCATATTGATCCAATGATTTCCAATCCTGGAATTCCTACAGGTCATTATGCAGGACAGTATAATGGACAGGTAATTAACGTGGGACCTGATATGTTAAGATTTGAGCATACAGATGGTTTGAATTATGCGAGTGTTGAAGTAGAAAGACATGATGATATTTGGGTGCCGCGTTCTCAGCAGACTTCTCTGACTATGGAAACAGGACTTGGTGTAGGTGCTGTAATTCCAAGAAGTGAGGTTTACTTGTTTAATGTTGGAGAAAACAACTATTGGAACCTTGCCGGTTATGGTGTTTCTGCCAAGCTGGGATTTAAATTCTTTTTGACCAAAGGATTGTTTTTGCAAAACAGTACCAAGGTAGGATGGATCAATTTAACGAAGATCCATACAACAGGAAGAAATGAGTATGACACTGCGAGTCAAAAGATAAAATATGTGGAGAATTACCTTGTTCTTGGGTATCAGTTCTAATCCGGATCAGGCATAAAAAAATCCCCTTCTGAAAAGAAGGGGATTTTTTTATGCCTGATATTTTAGTCTTTTCTAACACCGCCAGATCCAACTACTGTTTTCTCTACAGAAGCATTTCCGCTGTAGTGTACGGTGCCCGAGCCAGAGATTACTGCATTGATGTTTTTATTGGCTGTAACATAAACTGTTCCTGACCCGCTGATCCTGGCTGTAACTTTTTCGGCAGAAAGTTCTTTTCCTTTGACAGAACCTGAGCCCCCAATAGTCACATTGAATTCGTCGGTTCTGCCTTCAATCTGTATGTTGCCTGATCCTCCGATAACGGAAGTCAGTTTTTTCAGGGAGACTTTAGCTGTGATGGACCCTGAGCCGCCTATGGTTGTACTCAATTCTGTTGTGTTTAGCGGACTTTCCATTTCGATGCTTCCCGAGCCACCCATAGTCAAAGAGCTGATTCGTTTTGCCGTGATGTAGGCAACAATTTTTGTGTTACCAAATTTTTTGCCCCAGTCATTCCATTTGTTGTCAGGCTTTACATTAAGGATGCCATCCTTTACTTCGACTTTAAGTTTAGATATGGCCTCCTGGTCTCCTTCAAAACGGATACTTTCTTCAGAACCGATCTTGATGACGGCTTTAATAGAGCCACCGATGGCCACTCCGTTGAAATTGCGGACTTGTTGGTCCTGTTTAACTGCGTGGAAGGGTTTGTTATGACGGCTTTCAGCAGCACCTGCGAGGGTAGAAACAGAAAGCAATGTAAATAAAATAAGTTTAGCTGATGTGTTCATATGCAAGGTTTTTTAATAAGACCATATTTTCTTCAGAATGTTGCAGCAATTTTAAATTATTTGGAAAATTTAATGGTGATATAAAAGTTTGGATCAGCTTTAAAGGTCTCATCCTTTATGGATGGGTCAATTTCTGTTGTTTTCCAGATGCTGGTTGGATAGATATAGGTATAGTTATTTGGTGTAAGACTAACCTTTACAGGCATGTCAAAGTCTTTTATATCGGCCTTCCATCTGTAAGATAATTGGTTTCCGTTAATTTTATATTCCAGTTCAGGAATGGATGTATGTCTGAGGTACTGGTCGAAGACTTTTTGCAATTTAAGCCCACTTTTTTCGGTTATATAGTTTTCTACCTCTGCTGTAGTTACGGTTTTATGATAAAATGTTTTGTTCAGACCCCGGAGGATGTTCCGGAATTTTTCATCATCCCCGATCAGCTGACGGATAATATGAACCATATTGGCGCCTTTATAGTACATGTCGCCTGATCCTTCCTTATTGACTCCGTAGGCGCCAATAATGGGTATATCATTGGCAATATTGTGCCGTATTCCAATGACATAATCCTCCCCGGCGGCTTTCCCGTTTTTACATTCTGTGAACAGCGCTTCCGAATAATTTGTAAAGCTTTCATGGATCCACATATCAGCGATGTCTTTGGAGGTAATGTTGTTGCCAAACCATTCGTGTCCGCTTTCATGAACTGTAATAAAATCAAATTTTAATCCCCAGCCTGTACCGGAAAGGTCTTTACCCAGGTAGCCCATTTTGAATTGATTTCCGTAGGCTACAGCACTCTGGTGTTCCATACCGAGATGGGGAGCTTCTACCAGTTTATATCCATCGCTGTAAAAAGGGTATGGCCCAAACCAGTGTTCAAAACATTGAAGCATGGGTTTAACATCCTGGTCCCAGTGTGGTTTTGCTTGTGCACTGTCCTGACTTAAGGACCAATAATCAAGGGTTAATTTTCCATTCTCTCCCTGGTACTCGTCTGTCCAGTGCGCATAATTTCCGATGTAGAAGGTTACATTGTAATTGTTGATGGGATTGCTGATGAACCAGTTGTATTTGATCGTTCCATCGGCTTGTTTCTGAACGCTCCTTAAACGGCCGTTGGAGATTTCCTTTAAACCTTTTGGAACCCGTATGCTCACCAGCATACTGTCTACTTCATCGCTCTGGTGGTCTTTATTAGGCCACCAGCAACTTGCACCAAGTCCTTGGCAGGCTACTGATACCCAAGGGGTGCCGGATTTGTCTTTAGAGAATATAAATCCTCCATCCCATGGGGCATTTTTAGCCACAATCGGATGACCCGAATAAAATACAGTAAAACGATCTTTACTCCCTTTTCGAATGGTTTTTGGGAAATTGACGAATACGGCATTGAACTCCCGCGTAAAAGGCAGTTCCTGGTTCTGATAAACTACTTTTTCTACTTTCAGATTCGAAAACAGGTCAAATTGCAGGCGTTTGAAATCCTGAGTAGCTGTGAAAACAAACTCGTTGCTTCCTGAAATACTCTTTTGGTCTATGTCTATGCTTACATCCAAATGGTAATAGCTGAGGTCATAACATGTTCTAAGGGGGGTTAATGTTCCCCTTAGTGTATCTGCACGGTTGAATGCTGCTTTTTGATGAAGGGGCTGTGCTTTTATGCTTAACCCCAGGAATAAAAGTATAAACAGACTTAATGATGCATTTCTCATTTGTACAGCTGTTATGGTTTTAGAACGGTCACGTTAAGACCTGATGCATGATCTGCATCGTGGTAAATACGGTGTGTTGCTTTTTGAAAATCCTTGTCATCGGCCGTATAGATGTCTAAGAATTTCTGTGGGTTACGGTCTGCTATTGGAAACCAGGAGTTTTGTACCTGTATCATGATGCGGTGTCCTTTTTTGAAGGTATGAGCTACATCTACAAGGCTGTATTTTACTTCTGTAACTTTACCTGGCAGGAAGGGTTCTGGTTTTTCAAAGCTGTTGCGGAACTTTCCACGCATAATTTCACCTCTTACCAGCATTTGGTAGCCACCCATGATCAGTCCTTTTGGATTTGGGCTTGGATTTTTTTCATCTTCAGGGTATACGTCGATTAATTTTACAACATAGTCAGCATCAGTTCCCGTGGTAGATACCTGCAGGTCTGCAGTTAAAGGGCCGGCCAGAGTGATATCTTCCTGAAGTACATCGGTTTGATATACTTTTACGTCTGGTCTGCGTGCGGCGAATCTTTGGTCGTCGATCATATATTCTCTGGTTCTGTGTTCCTGTATACCTGCCTGGTAGGGAACAGGGGTGTTTGGATCGCTCTCGTATTCGTCAAAATTATTTGAAGTTCCCGGCTTGTTAAAGCTTAGTTTTCCATTCGTTTGAAAGTAAAGCGTTTTGTTCTCTACCTCTTTCGGGGGCCAGGTGCTGAATTTTTTCCATTCATTGCTTCCGGTTACAAAGATAGTCGCTTCAGCCAGTTGAGCCGGCGCGGCATCTTTAAGGTATTGCATGAAGAAAGGAAATTCTACATTTTGCTGGTACCAGGTGCTGGTGGGCTGATCAAATTGAATATCTCCAAAACTTTGGCCGGAACTTCTTACCCAGCCGCCATGGAACCATGGGCCCATAACCAGGCTGTTTTTTGCAGAAGGGTTTTGCTTTTCAATAGCCTCGTAAGTATGGATAGCACCAAATGCATCTTCGGCGTCAAAGAAGCCTCCTACCACCAGAACGGCAGGTTTGACGTTGGTGAGATGGGGCAGGATATTTCTTTCTTTCCAGAAGTTGTCATAGGTGCCATGAGCCATCAGGTCGTTCCAGAATTTAATGGTATCACCAAAATATTTTTCCTTTACGTTTTTAAGTGCGCCTATGCTCAGGAAAAAGCGGTAGTTGTCTTTAATCGGGAATTCAAATCCTTTTGGACCTTTATCTGGTGTAATTGGTTTTGGACGGGGTACGCCAAAGCCTGAATAAAAGCTAAAAGCATCGGCAAGAAATAAAACGCCGTTATGGTGAAAATCATCTCCACGGAACCAGTCTGTAACCGGTGCCTGAGGAGATACGGCCTTCAAAGCAGGATGTGCATTGGGAAGGGAAGTGGTTGAATAAAAGCCTGGATAAGAGATTCCGTAAATTCCAGCTTTTCCATTGTTATTTGGGATATTCTTGAGCAGCCAGTCGATGGTATCATAGGTATCAGAACTTTCATCGATATCTTTTTTACTTTTTTTATTGGCAATCTGCGGCCGGATATCAACATATTCACCTTCACTCATCCACTTTCCGCGAACATCCTGGTAAACAAATATAAATCCTTCTTTAAGAAAGAGAGATGTAGGACCAAGTGAGGTTTTGTATTTGTCTTCCCCGTAAGGTGACACTGTATAAGGTGTCCTGTTGATCAGAAAAGGAAACTTTCTTCCTTTTTCTTTTGGGATATAAATTGCTGTAAATAGTTTTACGCCGTCGCGCATCGGGATAAGGCGTTCTATTTTGGTGTAGTTTTCGCGCACGTAGGCAGAATCTGTTTGTTGTGCGAAGAGGGTGGTGGCTGTAAAAATAAGGAACACAGCAAAGTAGAGGGATTTTAATCTGACCATGATAAGAATTAGGATTAAGGATATAAACCTACAAAACCATCATGATTATTCAAACCACAAAGTGGAATGAACCGAACTTGTGAGCTCCTGAGCGTAAAAAAGAACATAAACACAGGTGAAAAATAAATCTGATAGCTTCATTACCGATAAAAAAAATAAATACTGATGAAAAATAGGTTTTATAGCGTAGCGGACTGTGTAAAAATGTTGCTGAGCAGTAAAGGTGTTGAATTTTGATTCCTGTACTTAAAAAATGATTGTACCTTTAGACAATAATAGGCAAACGGGACACATGTCGGAACAAAAATTCAGTTTCTCTTACATTTTATCTTTAATACCCCCTCGTTTTTTATCCTTTATTAAATTTGGAATAACAGGGGCTTGTGGCTTGGTGATTGATTTTTCTCTAACCTGGTTTTTTAAAGATGTAATCCATATCAATAAATTTCTGGCCAATGCAATTGGGTTTACGACGGCAGTCATCTGCAATTATTTTATAAATAGGCTTTGGACCTTTAAAAATAAGGATGAAATAGGAAAACAAATGGCCGCATTTATTACTGTATCACTCATTGGTCTGATGTTCAACTCCTGCTTTATTTACTTGTTTAATCATGTGTTCATGATTAACTTTTATATCAGTAAGATGATGGCGATCATACTGGTTTTTTTCTGGAACTTCAGTGCAAACTATTTCTTTGTGTTCAGAAGTTCAAAACAATAATTATTGGATATTGATATGATAGAATCATCTTTAACAGATCAAAGGACAAAATGGTTGTATGCATTTATTGCTGTAGCTGTTGTTGTGAATTTGAGCGGTTTGTTTGTTACGATTATGGGGCCAGATGGGGCATTGTATGCTTCAATTGCTAAAACAATGGCGGTGAATAATAACTTCTCAGACCTGTTTGTTGAAGGACGTGACTGGCTGGATAAACCTCATTTTCCGTTTTGGGCGGCTGCATTATCATTTAAACTGTTTGGTTTTACCACTTGGGCTTACAAACTTCCGGGAGTTTTGATCATGCTGATGGGAGTATGGTATACCTATAAATTTGCGAAGGACCTGTATACTAAAGAGACGGGGCTTTGGGCTGCATTGATCTTATTGACAGCACAGCATACGGTCATCTCTAATATGGATGTAAGGGCAGAGCCGTATCTGACGGGTTTCATTATGGCTTCTGTTTACTATTTTTATAAAGGGTTACGCCAAGGTTGGTTGATTCCAATTACTTTAGGGGCACTATTTGCTGCTTGCGCTGTGATGACCAAAGGGATTTTTGCTTTGATACCAGTAACAGGTGCAATCGTAGGGCATTTGTTGTTGACCAGGCAATGGACTTTGCTTTTTAATTGGCGCTGGCTGGCTGCGGCAATACTGGTCCTGATTTTCATCTCTCCGGAATTGTGGTGTTTGTACAGGCAGTTTGACCTGCATCCGGAAAAATTGGTTTTTGGAAAACATGGCGTTTCAGGCCTGCGTTTTTTCTTCTGGGATAGCCAGTTTGGACGTTTCTTTAATAACGGGCCTATAAAGAAATCGGCAGGAGATCCCACCTTCTTTCTGCATACCACCTTATGGGCCTATTTGCCCTGGTCTTTTCTGTTTTATATTGCTGTTGTTCAGCACATCAGAAGTGGTGCGAAAAAAGTACGTGAAACGGAATGGTTTAACCTGTGTGGCGCGGGGCTAACTTTTTTGATCTTTTCAGCTTCCAAGTTTCAACTCCCTTTTTATATCACTATAATTTTTCCTTTTTTCTCTGTGATCACAGCGGGCTATATACTAAGATTAGTACCCGGAAAAGTTTTTCAGCGCGTAAAGGTGATGCAGCAGATTATTCTTGTGCTGATGGTCGTTGCAGTAGCAGCCTTGCAGTTTTATTTTCATCCCGAGAACCTGTCTGTCTCCTTTGCCTTCTTTATGTTGTTTGCCTTCCTTCTGTTTTTTGTGGTGACTTTCAATAAAAAAGAGGTTTATCATAAGATTTGGTTTCAGGCAGCGGCAGTGGCATTCTTTGTCCAGTTTTATTTCAATCTGGCATTTTACCCGCAACTGTTGAAATATCAACCGGATAGTGAGGCTGCTTTTTGGATCAATAAAAATAACAATGACCATTTGCCAGTTGTCCGGGTATTGAATGGGCTGGCTTACTCGATTGATTTTTATACCCATCAGGAAATCTTTCATTATCGCCTGGGGGAAGACAATAAGTTACCACCAAAGCCTTACCTGCTGTACGCGGATGCTGAAATGCTTCCTGCATTGGGAAATGCTGGTATTAAAGGGCAGGTGTTGAAAAGTTTTAAGGGCTATCATATTACCAAGCTGAAAGGAAAATTTTTAAATTACCATACCAGGAATGAGGTATTGGGAGAGAGTCAGCTTATGCTCATAAAATAGAGAATAAGTTTGCTCTGGTGTGGGATTTGTGATCGAATGATTACCTTTGTTTAATAAAAAAACTTTAGATTATATGCAATACGATGTAGTTGTTATTGGTTCTGGTCCTGGTGGTTATGTTGGGGCCATCAGATGTGCCCAGCTTGGCTTAAAAACCGCAGTTATAGAAAAGTATAAAACTTTTGGTGGAACTTGCCTTAATGTGGGCTGTATTCCTTCAAAAGCATTACTGGATTCTTCGGAGCACTTTCATAATGCGGCCCATACCTTTGGTACCCATGGAATAGATTTGAAGGATCTGAAGGTGAACATGCCACAGATGATTGCCCGTAAGAATGATGTTGTTGCACAAAATACTGCAGGTATAACTTACCTGTTCAAAAAAAATAAAATTGATGCTTTTGAAGGTGTGGGATCTTTTGTAGATAAAAACACCATTAAAATAACTAAGGCAGATGGTTCTTCTGAAAATATTACAGCCAAAAATGTAATCATTGCTTCAGGTTCTAAACCAACAGCCTTGCCATTTATTAAAATAGATAAGAAAAGGATTATTACTTCAACTGAAGCCTTGAACCTGACTGAAGTTCCAAAAACAATGGTCGTGATTGGTGGTGGTGTGATTGGTTTGGAGTTAGGTTCTGTGTACGCACGTTTGGGTACAAAAGTTTCCGTAGTGGAATTTATGCCTTCTATTATTGGCACCATGGATGCCGGACTTGGAAAAGAGCTGCAGCGTGTACTAAAAAAATCTTTAGGTATGGAGTTTTACACCAACCATAAGGTGACTGGTGCAACAGCTAAAGGAAAAACGGTTACAGTAACTGCAGACAACGCTAAAGGGGAACAAATAAAACTGGAAGCTGATTATTGTATTGTTGCTGTAGGGCGTGTTGCTTATACTGCTGGCTTAGGTTTGGAAAATATTGGAATTCAAACAGAGGAGCGAGGAAATAAAATTCCTGTGAATGAGCATTTGGAAACGACTGTACCAGGGGTTTATGCAATTGGTGATGTGATTAAAGGAGCAATGCTTGCTCATAAAGCTGAAGATGAAGGGGTTTATGTGGCAGAACGTTTAGCCGGACAAAAACCGCACATTAATTATAACCTGATCCCTGGTGTGGTTTACACCTGGCCGGAAGTAGCTTCTGTTGGTTATACCGAAGAACAGCTTAAAGAAAAAGGGATTCAATATAAAGCAGGTTCTTTTCCATTCAAAGCAAGTGGACGTGCCAAAGCAAGTATGGATACAGATGGTTTCGTAAAAGTACTGGCTGATGCTAAAACAGATGAGATCCTAGGTGTTCATATGATCGGACCACGTGCTGCGGATATGATTGCTGAAGCAGTTGTAGCAATGGAATTCCGTGCGTCTGCAGAAGATATTGCAAGGATTTGCCACGCACACCCTACTTATACAGAAGCGATTAAAGAAGCAGCTATGGCGGCTACTGATAACAGGGCTATTCATATTTAGTCCTGACGTTTATAAAAAAAATCCCCCGTAATTTAATTACGGGGGATTTTTTATGACCTGTATTTTAATGTTCCAGGTCGTACTCTTTTACATCTTTATGGGTATAAGGTTCAATCATGAGTTCTTCCATGGTTTTACCTTTCTTGTTCATACCCAGACGCTCAAGCATATTGTCAAATACCTGGTACATTACTGGTACCACAATGAGGGTAAGGAACAATGAACTGGTTAAACCACCAATAATTACCCAGGCCAAACCGTTTTTCCACTCGGCACCAGCACCACTGGCAAGGGCGATTGGAAGCATACCGATAACCATCGCAATGGTGGTCATCAGGATTGGTCTTAAACGGGCATGGTTGGCGAGGATCAAAGCCTCATGAGTAGATTTCCCCTCCGCTTTCATTTGGTTGGTGAAATCGACCAGGATGATCGCGTTCTTGGCAACCAGACCAATTAGCATGATCAGACCGAGGATGGTAAATATACCCAGGGACTGGTTAGCTAGTGCGAGTGCCAGTAGGGCTCCGATAACCGAAAGTGGTATAGAGAACATGACCACCAGTGGATAAATAAAACTGTCATATAAAGCAACCATGATCAGGTATACCAGAATAATGGATGCCAATAGGGCAATACCAAGCGTACCAAAACCATCACTTTGATTTTCCTGGTCACCTCCCCATACATAACTTACGCCTGTTGGTTTTTTCAACTGACCGTTTTTCTCCAGCTCCTCCAGTTTAGACTGGAAATCGGCAACAATAGTTCCGGTTGGTCTTCCGATAGATTGTGCCTGTACGGTCACAGAGGTACTCTTGTCACGTCTTTCCAGCTGACTTGGGCCTGAGCCTTCTTTGATGTCTGCAAACTGAGAAAGTTTGATCTGGTCACCATTGCTGTTTACAAAGATGAGATTTCTAACATCATCAATATTTCTGCGGTTAAATGCCTGGTAACGGATATTAATGTCGTATTCGTATTCGCCCTGACGGAATTTTCCGTCGGTATTTCCACTGAATGCCGTTTGCATAGTCGAACCTACGGTTTGAAGGGTTAAGCCCAAGGCTGCCATTTTATCCCGGTCTACCTGCACGTTAATTTCCGGACTTCCTTTTTCTACAGATAGTTTTAATTCTGCCGAACCTTTAATGCCTGCCAGTACCGTTTTTGCACCCTCTGCATATTGCATAGCACTATTCAGATCAGGCCCCATAACAACAAGCTGGATCGGTGCATTTTCTGCGATACCCAAAATACTGATCGGAACAGTTTTAACTTTGGCCCCAACCAGGTAGTGCGAAAGTTCCCTGCTGAGTTTAGTAGCGAAAATACTGGAAGGATCTTTACGTTTTGAACGGTCCACTAAGGTAACATCAATCTCTGATTTATAGGCTGTAGCTTGTGTTCCTCCAAAGTCACCGCTGGCCTGACCTACAGTGGTGATCATCTGTACAATCTCTGGTTTTTTAGATAAAAAGGCTTCTGCCTTTTGGGTCATCTGATTTGTGGCCTCTATAGAAGCGTCTTTTGGTAACTCGATTTGAACCAGGAATTCTCCTTTGTCACTTTTAGGAAAGAACTCTGTTCCGATAAAGCCTCCAATGGTTAACCCGCAGGAGCTGAGTAATAGTACAAAGACACCAACAATAGTAATGGCCTTATGTCTTAAAGTCCAGTTTAAAATGCCTGTGATCCAGTTGGTGAAGGTATGTAATTGTCTTTCGAACCAAAGAATAAAACGACCAAATGCATTTTTGCCCTCAATTTTTTCCAGTTTACCAAACCGTGAAGAGAGCAGGGGTACAATGGTAAACGAAGCCACCAGTGAAAGCAAAGTAGCAATGATCACCACCACGCAGAACTGGCGTAGAATGTTTGACACTAAACCTGTACTTACAGTGATAGGGAAGAACACAACAACAATTACGAAGGTAATGGAAACAACCGTAAAACCGATCTCTTTGGTTGCATCGAATGCTGCACGAACACGGTTTTTACCCATTTCCATGTGGCGGTAGATATTTTCTAATACCACGATCGCATCATCCACCAGGATACCCACCACCAGGGAAAGCCCCAACAATGACATTAAATTCAGGGTATAACCGAATACGCTGATACCGATGAAAGTCGCAATCAGTGACGCCGGGATAGATACCATAACAATAGCTGCATTACGCAAACTGTGCAGGAAGAACAACATTACAAATGCAACGAGAATAATAGCTAGGATCAAATCGTGGATTACCGCATCTGCAGATTCCAGTGTGAAAATGGAACTGTCGTTTACAATTTTTATGTTCAGACTATTGACCTGGTAATCTTTTTGCAAGGTTTGGATCACTTTATGCATCTGCTTACTTACCTCTACGGCGTTGGCATCAGTTTGTTTAATGATTTGTACTGCGATAGCACCTTTCCTGTCAATACGTGCAATTTTATCTACCTCTTTTTGTGCATCCTGAACATCGCCAACGTCTTTTAGTCTAACTTGTGCACCGGCTTTGGTGGTAGCCACAATTAAATTTCTTAACTCGTCTACGTTTTTGTACTTACCAGATAACCTGATGGTCATGGCCTGGCTGCTGGTTTTTACGTTTCCTGTAGGGAAATCCAGGTTGGAAGTTAAGATTGCCTGCTGGATTTGGGGTACGGATAATCCGTAACCCTGGATTTTATCTGCATCCAGGCCTACCTCAATTTCACGTTCCTGACCACCAACAAGATTTACCTGGGCTACGCCGTTTACCCTGGAAAGGATAGGGGCGATACGCTTGTCCATCAGGTCGTAAAAAGTGGCATCATCCATCTTTGCAGAAGCAGACATGGTGATTACCGGTAAGTCGTCAAGGGAGAACTTATTGAGTGAAGGAGGCTTTACATCCGTAGGTAGATTCGCCAGAATGGCATTTACCTTTCTCTGCGCATCGTTCATGGACAGGTCAATGTTTGCTTTTTCCGTTAAGGTAATTGTTACTACGGATAAGCCTTCATAGGAAACTGCATTGAGTTTTTTGATGTTTTCCATGGAGGATACGGCATCCTCTATTTTTTTTGTTACCGTATTCTCCACCTCATTAGGTGAAGCTCCGGGATATATTGTTGAGATGGATACCACATTGTTGGAGAATTTTGGTAATAATTCATAACCCAACGAGAAGTAGCTCAACAGTCCCATCAATGTTAATGCAGTAAAGACTACTATAACAAGGGTGGGGCGTTTTATAGAAATTTCAGTTATCTTCATCTTCGTCTTATTTTACTGTAGTCACTGGAGTTCCGTCTGTCAGGTTGATTTGTCCGCTGGTAATTGCAGTTTCTCCTTCTTTTACGCCTTCCAGTATTTCAACATTGTCCCCCAGGATCCTTCCTGCGATTACCTTACGTAATTTTGCTTTTCCATCTTCCAGTACAAAAATCTGGTTGCTGCTTACACTTCCAATGAAAGCACCGCGTGGAATAGTAATAGTGGGCGCCTGTTTAGGGAATTCAAAAATTGCAGTTCCGTACATACCTGCTTTAATGGTATTGGTCTTGTTGTTTTCTACCAGGATCTCTACCGGGAAGTTCAATGAGTTGTCTGCTTTGGCAGCAATAAAGGTGATCTTTCCTGTATAGGTATCTGTAGGGAAAACATTGGATTTTATTTTTACAAGATTTCCAAGTTTCAGGTTAGCTACCTGGCTTTCGTTAGCATTAACTTTGAGTTTAAGCTTGCTTACATCTACCAGCTCAAATAGTTGTGTGCCCTGTGCATTTACGAATGCTCCAACTTCAATATACTTTTTATTCACTACCCCATTAATTGGGGATTTGATGTTGGCATCACTTACCTTACGTTGTGAGGCCTGCAATTTTAATTTTGCATTTTCAACAGCAAGTTTAGCCTGGTCCAGCTGTTGCTGGGTTACCCCGCCTGTTTTAAAGGCGTTGCTGTAACGGGCTTCATCTTTCAATGCATTCTGCAAGGTTGCTTCTGCGGTTTCTTTGTCTGTATTCAGGATCTCTGCATCTATCCGGGCTAATACCTGGCCTTTGGTCACGTGATCACCTTCCTGCACATAGATTTTGGTTACCCTTCCTGCATTTTCATTCAGGAGGTTCAGTTCTGCTACAGGAACAAAATTTCCATTTGCAGTAAAATCCAGATTCACGGTATCTTTTTTAATGATTGCAACACGAACACTAACGGCACCACTACCCTGAGCAATAAATGCGGTTGTCGCCTCATTCTTTTTCTTGTTGTTGTTCAATACAAGAGCTATTCCCGCAATAGCAAGTATGATTACGATAGCTACAATAATTCCTCTTTTCATTTTAATAGTGATTTTATATTTCCGTTTGATTTTATTAGTTGTATTTCGGCAATTTTATAGTTCAGCAATGCCTGGGTATAGCTATTTTGTGCCTCGGTTAATGAGGTTTCCGTTTCCAGCAGATCGGTTAAGGTAGCTAAGCCGTTATTGTAATTGTTTTGCGTACTTTTATAAATTTCATCTGCAAGCTCTGCATTTCGCTTTTGAGAAATAATAGTGATCATGTTGTTCCTGAGGTCAGCTTTAGCATTCTCATAAGCCATATTCAGATTGTTGATAGATTCACGTCTGTCTTGTTTTGCTTTTTTTATGTCCACATCGGCCTGGCGGATTTTTGAACGGGTTAAGAAACCATTAAAAATCGGCACTTTTAAAGTCAGACCTACCGCTGATGCACCATAAGCGATAGAAGCTGGGCTGGAGCTTAAAAAGTCAAACGAATCACTCTGACTGTTGTAGGTGTAGTTTCCTGTTAAAGCCAGGCTTGGATAATACTCTGCAACATAAGCTTTACGCTGCAGTGATAAAAGTTTGTCCTGACTATTCAAGAGTTTGATTTCTGTTCTGTTGTCCAGGGCAATAGAATCTGCAAACTGAGGCAACTGAGTAACTTCTGTAAGTTCTGTTATTGGTAAGATGACCGCAGTGCTGACAGGCATACCCATTGCAAACTTTAATTGGTTTTCTAGTTTTATAATCCCACTTGAGGTTTGCTCGCGCTGCATTAACAGGTTGGTGAGTTTTACTTTGATCCGATCTACATCAATTTTTTTAGCTAAACCATTTTCATATTGGTTGGTGACCACTTTTTCAGTGAGCTGTATGTTTTTAATATTGCTGTCTATCACACTGAGTTGTTCCTTATTGACCAATACCTGATAATAGTTGTTGGCTACCAATTCGATGATTTGCTCTTCTGTTAATTCGGCAGTAAGGTTGTAATATTCTTCGCTGGATTTGGCCGCTTGTAATCCTGTGAAAACTTGCTGATTAAATAACTGTTGTGAAAGTTGAATTCCGGCAGATGAATTCCAATTTTGACCTAATTTGATGGCTTGTGTGGTGCCTCCGAAATTGGCTACCAGCTGGCCGATAATTGGGTTATAAGTTAAGCCGGCATTACCAGTAAGTTGGGGTAGGGCCTGGGCTCTTACTTCTTGTGTTTTGTACTTTCCGCCGTCAATGTCGAGTTTTGCTTTGCGTAGCTTTACATTATTTTGTGTAGCATAATTTAAAGCATCTTTTAACGTCAGCGTTTGCTGTGCATTTGCAGCATCCGCTATAAGTAAGCCCAACAGCAACAGCGGGATTAATTTTAGTTGTTTAATAATATGATTCATTCTTATAACGGTTGTGTGTTTTATTTTCTTAGTCCTTTAATAAATATTTTCGACAGGCTGAGCTGTTTTTCCAAAATGACCTTAAAATCTTTTTTGCTAGGTATCAATTCTTTGTAGCCATGCATTACACATAATGAGGTGATACCGGCCAGGCTTTCCAGATAGAGCTCTGTGATTTTGTTCAGATCAGAAACCTCAATATCACCCTGGGCTACTGCAGCCTGAAAGATGTGAGCATGGATTTCTACATCTCTCTCTTTCATTTTTGTGACATGATTTTTTAATTCATCCGAATTGAATGAAGCGTCGTTGCTACCCGAAGATAGGTGTAGCATATAATACTTTTGGAAGAAGCGATGTTTGACTTCGATAAAATTAGCCAGCGTTGCCTCCAATGAATTTATAGCAGGCTTTTCCTTATGTATGGCCTCGAAATAGTCATCAAAGATTTTGTTGATTACTCCAAGGATTAAACTGCTTTTGTCTGGGAAATAATAATACAAGGAAGGTTTTGATACAGACAGATCGTCTGCAATTTCATTCATGGTGGTTTTATTAATTCCGAAATGGGTAAAGCGTTTAATTGCTCCTTCTATAATTA
>NZ_QAIL01000335.1:0-1295 GCF_003061025.1 Pedobacter sp. HMWF019
ACACCGTCTTGTTCAATTGAGGCTTGTTTAGCCATATAATATTGATTTTTACTTAATTAGCTGCTATCAAACAGGGTTGCAAAATTAAATAAAAAAAATTAATTATTCACTTTTTTTATTTAAAACTTCTTCAATTAGAGAAAAGGTCGATAAAACATCCGCTTTCCCCTTTTTGACTGCCACTGTGTGTTCAAAATGTGCCGATGGTCTGTTATCCTTACTGGTAACTGTCCAACCATCAGACCAAAATTTAATGTTCGCTGTACCAGCATTAATCATTGGCTCTATGGCAATTACCATTCCCTCCTCTAATTTAATACCACTACCACGTTTACCGTAATTAGGAACCTCTGGCTTTTCATGAAGCTGGACACCAACACCATGACCAACAAGTTCTCTTACTACGCCAAAACCGTTATCTTCAGCAAGCTTTTGAACTGCATAACCTACATCACCAATCCTGGATCCTGCCACGGCTTTCTCTACCCCTGCTACCAGGCATT
The DNA here is from genome assembly GCF_003061025.1 of Pedobacter sp. HMWF019. Lineage (GTDB taxonomy): Bacteria > Bacteroidota > Bacteroidia > Sphingobacteriales > Sphingobacteriaceae > Pedobacter. The sequence continues at coordinate 504 of NZ_QAIL01000335.1, forward strand.
GTTTTGTAACTTCAATAAGCTTCTGCCTTTCAGCATCAATCTCACCAATCGCAAATGTATATGCTGAATCACCAAAGAACTTGTTCTTAATGACCCCGCAGTCCACAGAGATCAAATCACCCTCCTGTATCACATATTCACTTGGAAACCCATGAACAACCTGCTCATTAGGCGAAATACAAAGAGAATAAGGGAAACCATTATAATTGAGGAATGCGGGTATACCCCCATTGTCTCTTATAAAGGTTTCTCCTAATTTATTCAAACTCATGGTTGTCATACCCGGGCCAATAACTTTCGCGATCTCCGCTAAGGTCATTGACACCAGTAAGGAACTCTCTCTAATCAGTTCGATTTCCTCTGCAGACTTATAATAAATCTTCGACATCCTTAATATTATATCACAGCGCTGCTACTGTTCGCTGCAGGAATCCCTGTACGGCCAGTAACTCTACCGGTTTTCATCAAACCATCGTAGTGACGCATTAACAAATAACTCTCGATCTGCTGTAACGTATCCAATACAACCCCTACAAGGATCAATAATGAAGTACCTCCATAGAAGTGCGCAAATTCTGATTTAATCCCAAATTTAACTGCAATAGAAGGCAGGATGGCAATGATCGCCAAGAAGATTGCACCTGGAAAGGTGATCTTGGAAATCACGTCATCAATAAACGAAGAGGTCGATAAACCTGGTTTAATACCAGGAATAAAACCGCCGTTTTTCTTCATATCATCTGACATTTGTGTAGGATTAACCGTTATCGCGGTGTAGAAGAACGTAAATGC
>NZ_QAIL01000335.1:1305-10169 GCF_003061025.1 Pedobacter sp. HMWF019
ATGATTAAAAATGCAAACGTTAAACTATAGGCAAGTGAGGTATAATCACTAAACTGAATCAGCCATGAATTTTGCAGAGAAGGGAAAAACTGAGTTAAAGTTGCAGGAATAAACATTAAAGCCTGGGCAAAGATGATCGGCATTACACCGGCAGCATTTACTTTCAAGGGGATATATTGTCTTACACCACCGAATTGTCTGTTACCAACAATACGTTTTGCGTATTGTACAGGCACTTTACGTACACCCTGTACAATCATAATGGTAAACATCACCACACCAAAAAGTGCTGCAATTTCTAATACCAGAGCAATTAAACCACCGCCTTCACCAACGATCCTTGAACTGATCTCCTGTTGCAAAGCAATAGGCAAACGTGCAATGATACCCACCATGATGATCAGGGATATACCATTACCGATACCTTTATCAGTGATCTTCTCTCCAAGCCACATTACGAATAATGTACCTGCAGAAAGCACAAAAGTTGCCAGCACAAAGAATAATGTGTGGTTGATGATGATGGCTTCAGTAGGCACCTGGGTCTTTACATAACCTACGGCCTGAACGGCAGTAATGGCTACGGTCAGATACCTGGTGATCTGATTTAATTTGTTCCTGCCGCTTTCTCCCTCTTTTTGCATTTTCTGGAAAGAAGGTACAGCAATACCGAGTAACTGAACTACAATGGACGCAGAAATATAAGGCATAACACCCAAGGCTAAGATCGAGACCCGAGAGAAAGATCCGCCGGCAAACATATCCAATAGACCTAAAAGACCTGATTTTTCATTATTGCCTAAGGCAGTTGCATCCACACCTGGTAAAACCACGTGTGAAACAAATCTATAAACCAAAAGAATGATGAGCGTAAATACAATACGCTCTTTCAATTCTTGAATTTTCCAAATATTACTTAAAGTAGTAAACAGCTTCTTCATTAATTACAATTTTTCGATTGAGCCTCCAGCAGCCTCAATAGCTTTTTGTGCAGTTGCAGAAAAAGCATGTGCTTTAACCTCTAATTTAGATTTAACTTCGCCACGACCAAGAACTTTCACTAAGTCATTTTTAGATGCTAAACCGTGCTCTTGCAAGGTAGTAAAATCTATGCTAGTTAAGTTAAATTTTTCAGCTAAACCTTGTAAAACATCTAAATTGACGCCTACATACTCAACACGGTTGATTGGTTTGAAACCTACTTTAGGTACACGACGTTGCAAAGGCATCTGACCACCTTCAAATCCAACTTTCGTTGAGTGACCTGAACGGGATCCAGCACCTTTGTGACCACGAGTGGAAGTACCACCACGACCTGAACCGGTACCACGACCAATTCTCTTACTATTTTTAGTAGAACCTGCTGCAGGTTTTAAATTACTTAAGTTCATTATTAACTTATTGTGTTGCCCTTCGCTTTCACTAATCAGGGTCAACGATTAAACATATATAAAGGTTGCAAATGTAAATATATACATTTTCTGCAACCTTCATAATTATAAACTCTCTATAGCTACCAGATGATTAACTTTTCTAACCATACCTATAATGGCAGCAGTTGCTTCAACCTCTACGCTTTGGTTTAATTTAGTTAAACCTAACGCTTGCATCGTTCTCTTTTGGCGCTCGCTTCTGTCGATGATGCTTTTTACCTGGGTTATTTTGATCTTCGCCATAATATTATCCGTTAAAAACTTTATTTAAATCTACACCACGGTGCTGAGCTACAGTATAAGCATCACGCATTTTAGTTAATGCATCAACAGTTGCTTTAACCACGTTGTGCGGGTTAGAAGATCCTTTTGATTTCGCCAATACGTTGTGCACTCCTGCACTCTCTAATACAGCACGCATCGCACCACCAGCAATAACACCGGTACCTACTGCAGCTGGTTTGATTAATACAAAACCACCTGAGAACTTACCGATCTGCTCGTGAGGAACAGTACCGTTCAACAAAGGAACTTTCACCAAATTCTTTTTAGCATCATCGATGCCTTTAGCAATGGCTTCAGTTACCTCTTTCGCTTTACCTAAACCGTAACCTACGATTCCGTTTTCATCTCCAACAACTACGATAGCTGAGAAGCTGAAAGTACGTCCACCTTTGGTTACTTTGGCAACGCGTTGTATGCTAACTAAACGATCTTTTAATTCGATCTCGCTAGTCTTAACTCTTTTTATATTGATAGTTGACATTCTTATCCTATTTTCAGATTAAAATACTAAACCAGCTTCACGGGCACCTTCTGCCAATGATTTAACACGTCCGTGGTATAAGTAGCCATTTCTATCGAATACAACTTCTTTGATACCTGCTGCAATTGCTTTTTCAGCAACCAATTTACCTACAGCAACAGATTGCTCTGATTTGTTACCGTTACCAGCGAAATCTTTAGATAAAGATGATGCCGAAACCAATGTATTACCGGTTACGTCGTTAATGATTTGAGCATAAATTCCTTTATTGCTTCTATAAACCGATAAACGTGGACGGTTTTCGGAACCTGTTAATCTTTTTCTGATTCCTTTTTTTATACGATCTCTACGAGATAATTTTTTCCCTGCCATGATGATTATTTTTTAGAAGCCGATTTACCTGCTTTTCTTCTTAACACTTCGCCTACAAACTTGATACCTTTACCTTTATATGGCTCTGGTGCACGTAACGAACGGATTTTCGCTGCTACCTGACCGATCAGTTGTTTGTCAATACTTTCTAAAATGATTTTAGGTGTCTGACCTTTTTCTGAAGTTGTTGTTACTTTAATCTCTTCTGGTAACTGGAACACATAGTGGTGAGAATAACCTAAAACAAGATCCAGGGTATTACCTGTGTTTGTAGCGCGGTAACCCACACCAACCAACTCTTGTTGTAATTTATAACCTTCTGTTACACCAATAACCATATTGTTTAACAATGAACGGTATAAACCGTGCAATGCTTTGTGTCTTTTCTGCTCAGTTGGACGTTGTACAGTAAGTACGCCTTCTTCCTGACTAACAGTGATATCTGAATCAACTGTTTGCTTTAATTCACCTTTTGGACCTTTAACAGTTACCACGTTATCTTTAGATACGGTAATTGTTACACCAGCAGGGATACTAATCGGGGCTTTTCCTATTCTTGACATTTTGTTATCCTCCTTTAATTAATAAACGTGACACAAAACTTCGCCACCAATGTTTAGTTTAGCTGCTTCTTTATCTGTCATTACTCCTTTAGAAGTAGATAGGATAGCGATACCTAAACCGTTCAATACTCTTGGCATATTCTCCACACCAGCATACTGTCTAAGACCTGGTTTACTGATACGGGTTAACGTACGGATTGCAGGAATTTTAGTGATGGCATTGTATTTAAGGGCGATTTTAATCACACCTTGAGTATTGGTATCTTCAAACTTGTAGTTTGCGATGTAACCTTTGTCAAAAAGTACTTTCGTAATTTCCTTTTTAAGATTTGATGCAGGAATTTCTACAATTCTGTGATTTGCCTTGATGGCATTTCTTACTCTTGTAAGATAATCTGCTATTGGATCTGTATTCATTTTATGTAATTGTGATAGTGGTTTCCTTTCCGACCCATTCGGAACGACCTGCCATCGGTTAATTCTTATTTTAAACGTAATAAAACGTTAGAGCTGCAGTATAAACCTGCAACTCTAACGTAAATACGGTTTTACCAGCTGGCTTTTCTTACTCCAGGAATTTTTCCTGCTAAAGCCATATCGCGGAACAGTACCCTTGATATACCAAATGTACGCATATAACCACGAGGACGGCCAGTAATTTTGCAACGATTGTGCAAACGAACTGCTGATGAGTTTTTAGGCAACTTATCAAGTCCTTCGTAATCGCCTGCAGCTTTTAATTCTGCACGTTTATCCGCGTACTTAGCTACCAATCTTTGGCGCTTAACTTCGCGAGCTTTTACTCCTTCTTTTGCCATTATTGATTTGTATTTTGATTTTTAAACGGTAATCCAAATTGTTTTAAAAGTTCCAATGCCTCAACATCATTAGTAGCAGTAGTCACAAAAGTGATGTCCATGCCTAAAATCTTACTGATTTTGTCGATGTTGATCTCAGGGAAGATGATTTGTTCAGTAACACCTAAAGTATAGTTACCTTTTCCATCAAAACCTTTATCATTGATACCTTTGAAATCACGGATACGTGGCAAAGCTACGGAAATTAATCGATCTAAAAATTCAAACATGTTGTTATCACGTAAAGTTACACGTACACCAACCGGCATACCTTTACGCAATTTAAAGTTTGAGATATCTTTTTTCGATTTTGCACCTACAGCTTGCTGTCCAGCAATCGTACTCATCTCAACGATAGAACTATCAATGATCTTTTTGTCAGTTACAGAGAAACGTCCAACACCCTGGTTGATCGAAATCTTCACTAACTTAGGAACCTGCATAACGCTTTTGTAAGCAAACTTATCTTTAAGCGCAGTTACAATTTCCTCTTTGTATTTACTTTTTAATCTTGGTACGTAAGTCATTATTTGATCTCCTCTCCTGATTTTTTAGAAACCCTTACTAATTTTCCATCAGCGTTTAGCTTTCTGCCAACGCGGGTAGTAGCACCAGTTTTTGGATCTACTAACTGTACGTTAGAAATATGAAGAGCAGCTTCTTTCTTAATGATACCACCATTTGGAGTAGCAGCATTTGGTTTTGTATGTTTTGACACAAGGTTAACACCTTCAACAGTTACTCTGTTCTTAGCTACAAGTACTTCAAGTACTTTACCTTGTTGGCCTTTTGAATCGCCAGCTATAACCTTTACTAAATCTCCTTTACGGATTTTAATTTTTGGTTGTGTAGTTACTTTTTCTTTCATTTTATAATACCTCCGGTGCTAATGATACAATTTTCATGAATTGTTTTTCACGCAGTTCTCTTGCTACCGGGCCAAAGATACGAGTACCACGTGGCTCATCTTGTGCATTTAATAATACTGCTGCATTGTCGTCAAAACGAATATAAGAACCATCCTTACGTCTGATCTCTTTTTTAGTTCTTACTACAACTGCTTTAGAAACGGTTCCTTTCTTAATGTTACCAGAAGGCAATGCACTTTTCACGGTAACAACGATTTTGTCACCAATAGAAGCATATCTTTTTCCAGTTCCACCAAGCACACGGATAACCAATACTTCTTTTGCGCCGCTATTGTCGGCTACGTTTAATCTTGATTCCTGTTGTACCATGTTATTTAGCCCTTTCTAAAATTTGTACCAATCTCCAGTTCTTGTTTTTACTCAGCGGACGAGTCTCCATGATCAGTACTGTATCACCAATACCGCAATCGTTTTTCTCGTCATGAGCCATAAATTTGGTAGTTTTCTTAACAAACTTACCATAGATCGGGTGTTTCACTTTACGCTCTACCGCTACAACAATAGATTTATCCATCTTGTTGCTTACCACCAACCCGGTTCTTGTTTTTCTTAATTGTCTTTCCATTTCGACTCTAAAGTTATTTAGTTTCAGTAGCAGACTGAGCTTTACGCTTAGTCACTTCAGTATTTAATCGGGCAACATCTCTTCTTACCTTTCTAATGCGGGAAGGATTTTCAATAGCCGAAATTGTGTGCGCAAATTTTAACTTAACTAAGTTTTCTTTCTCTTCCGCGATCCTGGCTACTAGTTCTTCTTGTGAAAGCCCTGTGATTTCTGAGTTTTTCATTTTATTAATTTTTATGTTGTGGGTCTAGCGGTTATAATAACAAGTTACTTACAACATTCAACCCATAACCAATTATGCCTCTACGTAATCTCTACGTACTACAAATTTTGTTTGTATTGGTAATTTCTGAGCGGCTAAACGCATTGCTTCTTTAGCAACTTCTAAAGGCACGCCTTCAGCTTCAAAAATAATCCTTCCTGGTCTGACAACGGCTACCCAATATTCAGGTGCACCCTTACCTTTACCCATACGTACTTCAGCTGGCTTCTTAGTTACCGGTTTGTCCGGGAAAATTCTAATCCACACCTGGCCTTCACGTTTCATGAAACGAGTTACCGCAATACGGGCTGCCTCTATCTGACGACTGGTAATCCAGGTCGACTCTAAAGATTTGATCCCGAAAGACCCGAATGATAATTCAGCACCACGAGTTGCTAAACCTTTCATTCTGCCTTTTTGCATCTTTCTGAACTTCGTTCTTTTTGGCTGTAACATTGTATTTTAATATTATCGTAAAACGATCTGTTAACTAATTATTTGCGGGGTCCTCTGTTCTGAGTATTTCCGCCTCTGTTGTCTCTACCCTGACCACCTTGACCTGGACCTCTTCCGCCACGACCTTTGTCGTTTCTTCTGTCGCCACCGCCACGGTTGTCTCTGTCTCTGCCACCAAAGTTACCTTCAGGTCTGCCACCTTTACCAGGCGCATTGCTTGTAGAACCGATGTTAGGAGAAAGATCACGTTTACCGTAAACCTCGCCTTTGCAGATCCAAACTTTAACACCTATTTTACCATAAGTAGTCAAAGCTTCAGCCAGTGCATAGTCGATGTCTGCGCGGAAAGTATGCAAAGGAATTCTTCCTTCTTTATACTGCTCGCTACGTGCCATCTCTGCACCACCTAAACGACCTGATGTCATGATTTTGATACCTTCAGCTCCCATACGCATAGTAGATGCGATAGTAGATTTCATTGCTCTACGGAAAGAGATCCTTGCCTCTAACTGTTTTGCTACGCCTTCAGCTACCAACTGAGCATCTAACTCAGGACGTTTGATCTCAAAAATGTTGATTTGAATTTCCTTTTTAGTCAATTTTTTCAACTCTTCTTTGATCTTGTCAACTTCCTGACCTGCTTTACCGATCACGATACCCGGACGGGCAGTGTGAATGGTTACAGTGATACGTTTCAAAGTACGCTCAATAACTACTTTTGCTACACCGCCTTTTGCAATACGGGCAGAAAGGTATTTTCTTATTTTTTCGTCCTCAACTAATTTATCAGCATAGTTGTTGCCTCCGAACCAGTTAGAATCCCAACCTTTGATGATTCCTAACCTGTTACCTATTGGATGTGCTTTTTGTCCCATTTCTGTTAATTAGTTTTGAGTTTCAACGTTTTTACTATCTACTATCAAAGTTACGTGGTTTGAACGCTTACGTATTCTGTAACCACGTCCTTGAGGTGCCGGTCTCAATCTTTTCAACTGGCGGCCACCACCAACCATAATCGTTTTCACGTATAGCTGGCTTTCTTCAGGGCGAGAACCTTCATTTTTATTTTCCCAGTTTTTGATGGCAGATAATAACAGTTTCTCAACTCTTACTGCTGCATCTTTATTGGTGAATTTTAAAATATGTAATGCTTTCTCTACACGCTCACCTCTGATAAGATCTACAACCAAACGCATTTTACGTGGTGAGGTTGGACAATTGTTTAATTTCGCTACTGCTTCCATCTCTTAATTATTTTTTCTTTTCAGAGTGACCCCTAAATGTTCTGGTTGGAGCAAACTCTCCCAGTTTATGACCAACCATGTTTTCTGTTACGTATACCGGTATAAATTTATTACCGTTGTGTACTGCAAATGTATGACCCACAAAATCTGGTGAGATCATTGATCTGCGAGACCAAGTTTTAATTACAGACTTCTTGCCTGAATCATTCATAGAGACTACTTTCTTCTCTACGTTATGGTCAATATAAGGTCCTTTTTTAATCGAACGAGCCATTATTTCTTCCTTTTCTCTATGATGAAACGATTTGAGTATTTTTTAAGTGTACGGGTTTTAAATCCTTTAGAGTAAACACCGTTTCTTGACCGAGGCTGACCTCCGGATGAGCGACCCTCACCACCACCCATTGGGTGATCCACAGGGTTCATCGCAACCGGACGAGTTCTAGGGCGACGACCTAACCAACGGCTACGTCCCGCTTTACCCAATACTTCATTTGCATGATCTGAGTTGGAAACAGCTCCGATTGTAGCTAAGCAAGTAACTAAGATCGATCTTACTTCACCTGAAGGCATTTTCAATGTAGCATATTTACCATCACGAGCTGCCAATTGTGCATAAGCACCAGCGCTACGTGCTAACTGTGCACCACGACCTGGATTAATCTCCACGTTGTGTACAATAGATCCCAAAGGAATTCTTGATAATGTTAAAGTATTACCTACCTCTGGAGTAGCTGTTTCTCCCGAAACTACTGTTTGTCCTACTTGCAACCCTTCAGGTGCAATAATATAACGCTTCTCACCATCTGCATAATGTAATAATGCGATGCGTGCAGTACGGTTTGGATCGTATTCAACAGTAGCTACTGTTGCAGGAATATCAAATTTCTCACGTTTAAAGTCAATTAAACGGTAAGATTTTTTGTGACCACCACCCATGTAGCGCATAGTCATCTTTCCTGTATTGTTACGTCCTCCCGACTTTTTAGAAGATACAACCAATGATTTTTCGGGCTTGGTTGCTGTAATCTCCGTAAAACTGGCGCCAACTCTAAAGCGGGTACCCGGAGTAACTGGTTTAAATTTTCTTAAGCCCATAGTTATAAATTATTCAATTCTTATTATAAATTCGCGTAATAATCAATTGTCTCTCCTGCTTTCAGGGTTACGATAGCTTTCTTATATTTTGGGCTACGGCCTGAAACTAAACCACCTTTAGTATTTCTGGACTTCAGTTTACCAACTACAACCATTGTGTTAATGGCTAAGATGTTCACTCCGTACATTTTTTCTATAGCTGCTTTAATCTGCAATTTATTTGCTTTGTTGTCTACTTTAAAAGTAAAGCGGTTAGACTTTTCTGTTAATGCAGAAGCTTTTTCTGTTAATACTGGTTTCTTTAAAAGTTCCATATTAC
>NZ_QAIL01000336.1 GCF_003061025.1 Pedobacter sp. HMWF019
AGATAGTGCCGCTTTAGTAATATATCTGAAATCACTTTATCCACAGATGGATATTGAATTTTATACTTGCGATACTGGCAAGGAATTAGACGAAACATACCAACTTATTAAGAATTTAGAATCTAAACTTGGTGTTAGTATTCAAAGGTTGGATGCTAGAGAAGGTTTTAAAGACAATCCATTTGATTTCTACTATAATCAATATGGCGGTTACCTTCCATCTGCAAATGCAAGATGGTGTACAAAAAAGCTAAAAATCGAGCCTTTTGAAAAATTTATCGGTGCTATACCAACAATCTCCTACGTCGGTATACGAGGAGATGAAGACAGGGAAGGTTATATTTCTAGTAAATCAACTATTCAATCTATCTTTCCCTTCAGAGAAAATATATGGAGTGAAGATGTCATTAATAGAGTCTTATCAAACAATGATCAACATAAACTTCTAAAAATCTACAAGGAGTTTTTAACACAAGATCTATATCAGAAAGCAGCAGATATAATAAAAACGCCACTTTCTCTATCGTATATCCAGAATCAAAAACTTAGGTCCTTAATTGGTTTAGGTATAAAAGAATTTAATCACGTAATTTTTCAGTTTCTAAAAGGCAGTGATTTGCCAATAGCATTGGTTGAAGATTTTCCATTATTAGATAATGAAGCCAATTTGGTTCGTGATGATATTTTTAAAATACTAATTGAAAGTGGCGTAGGCGTACCAGCATATTATAAAGAAATTCCTTACCAGGTTGATGGTCGGAGTGGAATGTATAATCGTAGCCGATCCGGATGTTTCTTTTGCTTCTTTCAACGTAAAATAGAGTGGGTTTGGTTATATGAACAAAATCCTGCAAAGTTCTTTTTAGCCATGGAGTATGAAAACGGTGGATATAGTTGGATGAAGGACGAACGACTCGAGGAGCTGATTCATCCAGAACGGATTAATCAAATTAAACAGGAATTTTTAACTAATCAACAAAGGGCTTCAAAAAATGAATCTTCAAATAAATTGCTTGATCTTTGGGATACAGATGACGATGGGTGTCTGACATGTTTTCTATAGTTTTTTATCCACTTTATAAACTTAAATACCATTTACCTGCCATGACTCATCGGAAGTGTTCTTGTACCGGGAGTACGAGAAGCCTTTTAATGGTTGAGTAACCTTTCCTGTTAAACCTGACATAATTAATTTGCCAGCAGCTTTGCCCAAACTAATCGGAACTGCATTGCCAATTTGCCTATACTGATCTAAAATCGAACCCTTAATTACCCAATCATCAGGAAATTCCTGTACTCTTTTGCATTCTTGTATAGATAATGGCCTATCTTCTGTAGGATGACAAAGATCGGTGGCTGGCATTGCCGGATGAGTAACGATAGTCGGAGCAGGTTTATCCCATGCTAACCTTCTAAAGAATCCTGTTTTGCCCCCAGATAAATAATAAACATTGCCCAAAGCTTCTTTCTGTTGTTCATTTGAAAGGTGTCTCCAGTTTTGACCTGGCTTAAGAAACTTATAAAACTTTAATCTCTTTTCTGGAAAATTAATGTAATCACAGCTGCCATCCATATTTGATACTACATCTTTGAAAGTAGTCCAATTTTTTAAACCAAAATCTCCATCCTTATGGTGACTTGGACATAGAAATGGGAGTCTATCACCATTTAATGCACCGCTAATAATAACCCTTTCTCGAATTTGAGGTGTTCCAAAATTGGCCGAATTGTATAAATTAAAACTGATTTTGTAACCTGCTAGTTCTAATCGCTTTTTTATATAAAATAATGCCGAGCCTGGTTGTTGTCTAAATAAGGGAGATAAATTCTTAGACATGGAATCTTCCTCAAGTATAGAAAACTTTGTTGATAAAATACCGCGAACATTTTCAATAATAATATACATAGGCCTTATCTCTTCAATCAAGCTTAGATATTTTAAAAATACATTCCCCCTCTCATCATCAAATCCTTTTCGCTTTCCAGCAGTACTGAAGGCTTGGCAGGGCGGTCCTCCTGCCATCAACTCAACTGTATCTCCCATATTTAAACCAGCATAATGAAGAACTTGTTGAGCAGAATACGATCTAATATCACCGATTAGACCTATATCCGGTTTGTTAAACAAGATTGTCTCTCGACTAGGCTTGTCGATTTCACAAGCCAATAGCGTCTGAAATCCAGCTCTGTGAAGTCCAATATCTAAACCCATAGCGCCAGAAAAGAAAGACAATATCTTTGGCACCCCAACTTTTATTATTGAGTTAAATTTTCTATCCATTTTTTATTTATTGTATCGTTATATGGAATTATTTACTGCTTCAAACCGAATTATGGCCTGAAAAATCTGATAAGCAATCTCTGGAACAATAGCATTTCCTAGTCCTGTGAGAGCCAATTGGGTGGGAAACCCATGATTTGACTTACACAATGGGGGCAAGGTTTTCCGTTGAATAGCATTGATAACCCTATTTGTTTCCCAATCTTTGCTCTCCTGGTTATAGCGGACGTTTTCAAATATGTACCCCGATCTCTGTTGTCTGAAGCCATTGGGGTAGGCAATAATATAAATCCGCTCTCTTTTGTGAGGATATCCAAACGCTTCCGCAGTGAAACATTCCCATTCTGCATCATACCCGATTTCGGAAAGGTCATGTAGGATTTTTTCAAATCCTTTTTTAAGCAAGTTTGGGCTATTTTCGATAATGACAAAGCGAGGTCTGATTTCGTAAATAATACGGGCATATTCTCCCCATAAACTAGATCTGTTTCCCACAATGCCAATTGATTTAAAATTGGCGGCCGAGATATCCTGACAGGGGAAACCACCGGATAATATGTCAATTTTTCCTCCTCCGTATTGTTTTGCCTCAAAAGTTTTAATGTCTCCATATTGTTTGCTTTTTGGAAAATGTTTCTTAAGGATACTATTTTGATAATCTTCCTTTTCAACATGAAAAACATTATTCCAGCCCATCCGATGGGCAGCAAGGTCAAAACCTCCAATTCCGCTAAAAAGTGATCCGTGTTTCATAACTAGACTAAATTTTTTTAACCCACATTTGTTAATCTATTGGCGAAAAAGCAAATGATAGGAACAAAAATCAGCGATTACTAAAGCACTATCCGGTGATTAAACGGATCTATACGAATAACCTTAAGCGTTTAATGGAATTAACCCTCTAGGCGTTGGAAGTCAATTTTCGTAACGATCAATATTTCTTCTTTCTTTAGGGAATGATAACCCATTTCATAACAAAAGAAATAGGGGGAATTATTCATTGTTTTTAGCATTCCAGTAAAATAGCCAAAGTTAAATCCTTTGTTAAGTAGTACTTTTCTACTTGTCAACGCTAAACCAGCGGTATTCAAACTCAATAAAATTTGTCTGTTTTTACGAAGTATTGCGTTTGTTTGTGTAATCAAGCTTGAAGTTTTACCGGCCTTTTTATGATAGTAAAAACCGCTGCGGCAATAATCATCGCAAAACTTTTTATCTGAACGGCCTTTCAATGTCTCCCCGCAATTTTCACATTTCCTTTCTATTTCCATCTTTAATCAAGTTTATTTTTATACAACCTAATATGATTTTTTTACATGTATATACTAGTGTTGTAGAGCAAGAGGCGATAAAATTGCATAACATCCGCTAAAATATCCGTTTATTATACGGTTAAATACGGTTGTGGTTTATTTGCAATGCGTTGATTTTTAGAGTTTAATATTAAATTTTAATAAACTAATAAACCTACTATGGCAGAAAGAATTATCGTTAGAAGGAGAGGAACTCCTTTAACTGTACTTGAAATGCTATTTTCCTGTGCATTTTTTTCCTATTGGGCATGTAAAACAATACAGTTTAAATTGGATTCTTGGAATTATAATTTTCGTTAGCTCTATGCTACTTATGAGTTTCCTGTTTTTCAGGATACGAATATTCAGGTACGTTTTTGCAATTGTATTCTCCTTTGGATGGGGATTTTTAGCCAATTGAAAAAGAATATATAAAGGCATCTATATATTTTAATATATAGATGCCTTTATATATTCGATTGTGCTTCAAAAGAGGGAAGAACTGCTCAAATTATCCAGATCCTGATGCCATCCTCATACCTTCTTCATGCCATGTTCGCAAAAAAGTACTTTAACCCATGTTTGTATGAGGTTTATGCGAAGAAAGTATGAAGATATGCGAAGGAAAGTAAAAAAGAAGGGGTTCCCATCCAGGTAACCCCACCTTCTATTATTATTTATTCACCTATCTGTGTGCCGTATGAAAGCCCACAAATCTTTTTTATCTAGGTAAATACAGAAATGATTCTTTATATAATCAGAGAGAATTAATAAGGGTAAATATATACAACACC
>NZ_QAIL01000337.1 GCF_003061025.1 Pedobacter sp. HMWF019
ACTTAGATCTATCATCAAAAACGTGAACAAAAGTAAAGTTTATTAAGTTATCAATGACAAATAAATGACAGGAAATACAATTTATAATCATTCTAAACTATGCCCTGAAATGCTCTAAACGAAGAAAATCAGCAGCTTTTTTAAAAACCGCTGATTTTCACTCTCCCTAAATGTGAGAGATAATTTTGGATTTTAAAATTACATTTTTAATATCCATGCAAATATTAATGGTGCAACGATCGTTGCATCAGACTCTACAATAAATTTAGGTGTATGAATATCCAGCTTACCCCAGGTAATCTTTTCATTCGGTACAGCACCAGAATAAGAGCCATAAGAAGTGGTAGAATCAGAGATCTGACAGAAATAACTCCAAAATGGAATATTCTCCATCTCCATATCCTGATAAAGCATTGGCACAACACAAATCGGGAAATCGCCGGCAATACCTCCACCGATCTGGAAGAAACCGATTCCTTTACCTGAACTGTTGGCAATATACCAATCTGCAAGCCAGCCCATATATTCAATACCGCTTTTCATAGTTGTTGCTTTCAGTTCCCCCTTCATTACATAAGAAGCAAAGATATTACCCATGGTTGAATCTTCCCACCCAGGTACAACGATCGGAAGATTTTTCTCTGCAGCAGCCAGCATCCATGAATTTTTTGGATCAATCTCATAATATTGCTCAAGATCACCGCTCAACAGCATTTTATACATGAATTCATGTGGAAAATAACGTTCCCCTGCAGTGTCAGCATCTTTCCATAATTTATGAATGTGTTTTTGCAGCCTGCGGAAAGCTTCTTCTTCAGGAATACAAGTATCTGTAACCCTGTTGTAGTGGTTCTCTAAAAGATCCCATTCGTCCTGAGGGCTCAGGTCACGGTAATTAGGAACCCTTTTATAATGTGAGTGGGCTACAAGGTTCATGATGTCCTCTTCAAGGTTCGCACCTGTACAGGAAATAATAGATACTTTATCCTGGCGGATCATTTCCGCCAACGAAATACCCAGTTCAGCTGTACTCATTGCACCAGCCAGGGTGATCATCATTTTACCCCCTTCATCTAAATGGGTTTCGTAGCCTTTGGCGGCATCCATCATAGCTGCCGAATTAAAGTGGAGATAATTCGTCTCCATAAATTTCGATATTGGTCCTCTTGTGCTCATCTTGTTTTTTAAATAAAGCGCAAAAATAGACAAATAATCTTAAACACGCACAAGCTTATCTCTTCGACACAAATCACCAATGCAATCCACCGTTCTTAAAAAGGTCATAAGCGGTTTGGTAATTAGAAATGGCCTGTTGTATAATCGGCTCCGGAAATTTAGCTGGAAGCTGTTCATTCGTATCCTTATTATATATATAGGTCTCTATCTTTTGTTGAGGACTTAAAATAACCAAACTATCCTTTTTCATATAAGCCAGTTTCTGATAAGTACCAAGAACAATCCTGGAATCATAACCGGGATCAAGTACATTTTTCCCATACAAATTACTTTCATAATTCCAGCCCATCAGTTTAAACAAAGTAGGATAAAGATCAATCTGGGAACAGGTTTGGTCAATCACCTTAGATGCTGCACCTTGCAGGTTTACAATAATGCAGGGAATATGATATTTGCTGATATCGATCTCATTCTTCCCGGCACTGCTTGCACAGTGATCTGCAACAATGACAATTACCGTGTTCTTAAACCAGGGTTTTGTTTTTGCTTTCTTTAAAAACTCACCGATCGTATAATCCGTATACCTCACTGCTCCGTCACGTCCGCTACCAGAAGGAATATTAATCTTACCTGCAGGGTAGGTAAAGGGACGATGATTTGAAGTCGTCATCACAAAATTATAAAAAGGTCTCCCCTCCTTATAATACTGATCAGATCCTCTGATTACTGCATCATAAAGATCTTCGTCACTAATCCCCCAGGCATTTTCAAACTTGACCTGGTCATCTGTTATAATGGTTCTCTTAGTTGTATAAGATTCACCAACCATGATTTTTTTACCCCGGTCTACGATATCAAAACCATTGCTCCCAAAATACTGGTTCATATTATCAAAATAGCCATCACCGCCGTAAAAAAAAGTACGATTATAGCCGGCCTGCTGAAAAATATGTCCTACTGTAGTCAGTTTTTCATTTCCCGGCCGCCGCACAATGCTGCTTCCAGGTGTCGGTGGCACACACAAAGACAAAGCCTCCATGCCGCGTACAGTTCGGGTACCGGTAGCATACATATTTGTAAACAATACATTTTCTTTTGCCAGTGAATCCAATACAGGTGTCAAATTAGACTTGCTTCCAAAACTCCCCAAAAATTCCGCACTTAAACTCTCCACCGTAATCATGATTACATTTGGCCTATAAGGAGAATTACCATTGTCAATTTTTCTTCTTACCGAGTTCCCTTCATTCACATAAGTACTCCCCTGTTCAGATAATTCTTTACGGATCACCTGATAAGCCAGCTTCTTTTCAATCAATGGATAGAAATCATTGTAATTTAATTCGTTATTCTTAAATGCTGCAAAGAAAGAATATACGCCAGCCTTTGACAATTCATTCTGATACCGGTTCTGTGAGCCATCGGCCAGACTATTACTAACAAAAAAACCATACACCACTGCCAGACCAATAAGCAGTCCGGAAATCAGTAAGCGCTTAGAGAAAGGGGTATTCGAATAAAAACTGGCCGCAAAAATCTTCCTCCTATAAAAAAGGAACATAACAGCCGAAGTCAGTAAGAGAATCCCCCCAATTAAAATAGGCAAAGGATATGACTCATTAATATTATTAATCACCTCATACGTATAAATCAGGTAGTCAACTGCAATAAAATTAAAACGGCTTTCAAATTCCTGCCAGAACGTGATTTCTGCAAAAAAGGAAAACATAAAAATCAAAACCACCAGAAACAACCATATATAAGTAGCAATCCTGTTAAATTTAGAATTGTTCCATTTCTGTGGCAATAAAAGCAAGTATAAAGCGTAAGATGCAACGATAAAAAAGGAAACCCCCAAATCAAAGAAGGTTCCGGTAAAGTAGATTTTCAAAATGGCCAGAAAACTCAAATCCGTTTTCATTAAAGAGGCTACAAGTAAGCCTGTCCTGATAAAAAAAGAACTGATCAGGAAAACAATAATAAAAGAAAACAAAACACTATACCTGTTTTTTAAGATATTCAACTG
>NZ_QAIL01000036.1 GCF_003061025.1 Pedobacter sp. HMWF019
GTTTATTCGTGAAACTATATTTTATTGATCGTGGTTGTTTTTTGAGGAATGTTATTGAGTTTGGAAGAGGTTTATTATCTTTCGGGAATTATTGATCGGGTTGGTTTGATCAATGAGGTTTAGAAAATAAATAGGAAATGAACGCTCTGAATTCCTCCAGCCAAGTGGTTAAACTTGTATGCAATATAAGCTGTTAGAATATAAAATATGGAAGATATTTATGTGAAAAAGTATTGGGAAGAAGAAGATGTTTTGTTCTATCTGCATTTTCGTGGTCATGAAGCTGTGAGGCAGATTGAGATTATAGATGGGGAAGTGAAAAAAATGAATCTCGATAATCCTGTTGTAGGAGATTCGATGTTGTATGATCAATCTTTTGAGGATTTGGATTTAGCACAAAATGATTTCATTTCTGAAAGAGAGTTTGAGGCCATATGGGCGAGTTGAGATATCAGCTAAGATAATGTTTAGGTTGTGTTATTGCGTTACATAAGCCAGGGTGTCTACTTGTTTATTAGATTTCCTGGCTAGGAATTCAACTGTTTCGATTAATTTTTTGGTGTCTTTAATTCCGGTATTCGTATTCCAAAAGCTGTTGTCGTTAAATCTGATAAGATGCAACCTGGAAGACACCACATTAAGTGATTTGGAACTATATTAAAAACTATGTTGGGGTCTCCATCTGAAAAGAGATGGTACATGGAGACGAATAGTTTTCCAAAAGCATAGGTCATGGCTGGCAGAATGGTAAATAGAATTACGATTGAAAAGAATTCCCATTTTTGATACTTGGCTTTTAACAATGCAAAATCCTGATTTCCTACATAATGTGGGGCTTTATAGGGCATTATTTTCGCTAAGATTCCTAAAATCAAAGGAACGATGAGAGCAATGGTCCAGGTCATGGGGTAGGTTATTGTGGAGTGATAGTTTTTCCAAAAATAAATATATCCTGTTCATTACGATGGAAAATTTAGATATGTTTGGGTTTGTAAAAGTTTACTCCGTAAAATTGCTAATATTTCTTCTCCAATAGATGGGTAATGAAAGATCTTAAAAGAAACACTTTTAGAAGTTTATTCCTTATAATTATATTATTCCAATTTTCATGTTCAGATGCTCCGGGTATAGAGTTTAAAAAAAAGAATATCCATTTTGGTGGTCTACATAGAGCAGTATTAGATAGCGGAGATTATACTGGAATTCACATATTGCAGGCATACATAAATGAGGATAGCTGCAGTTTAGGTAAATTAAATGCGAACCTCTACTTGGCCGAAAATATCAGAACTGGAGATACACTTTATATTTTTGATTTATGTAGCAAGGCGCCTGAGTTTATTAAGGAAGATTTGCAAGAAAATTTTGTTATTATGCACGAAAAAGTAAAGAAAGATATCCCAGATTCTGTTTGTATTCTGGTTCCGCAATCTTTCAGAATTCCGCTCCGTAGTAGATTTGTATTCTCCGTTGTAACTAGATTACTAGACTAAATGGAGGATTAGATTAACCGGGATAAGGATTAAATTCTTGGTGCTGGTTGTTTTTGAGGAATGCTCCTCAACATACTTAATGATGCTAAGCAGGCCGAAGCAGATCAATAAAAAATAATGAAAAATATACTACTCATATCGTTAATAACAGTACTATTTGGAGGTTGCACTTCTAATGTAAATAAAACAACTGTAAATTCTGGGAGTAAGGTTTCTCTTCAGCAACCTGAAACTAATATTGATTCTTTGAGGAAATGGGTTCATAAGAGTCTGGAAACGCAGAGTCTAGATTTTGATGGGGATACGCTGAAATTTATGTCAGCTGACTTTTATTTTTATTATCCTTTTGGAGAATATGATAGTATAGATTCGATTCAGTCGAAATATCCGCGTTTAAAATTGCAAACTGTAATTGATACTAGTCAAGGTGTTTCACTAGACTTGTACAAGATGACTTATAATCAGAACTTCATAAAGTTTGTGAAAAACAGTGATACAAAAAAAATTGAAATTATTTATGCGAAGATTTTAGATAGCAGTATTGTTTTCTTGAGGGGCGTAAGAGTTGGACTTAGAAGGGATGTGTTTTTTAGTAAGCTTTTTAATAAACCTGTTCACTTAAACAAAATTAACAATGTTAAGATCATATCGGCTTTGGAAGGGATTAACCATAATTACCATTTCAATTCAGATACTATTTCATCCATAGTTATGGACACCGATTATTTATTTTATAAGTTTTAAGGGGTTATGTACCTACCAGATTGGACTTCAGGAACTTTCTGGTTTTTTATTAGCTTTTTCGGTGTTGAATCTTTGGATTTAGACGATCATTTAAAAAAGTTATCAACATTTTCTTTAGTGCAGTGGGGTAGCACTGAGTTTATTTTACTTAGCGCCAAAATTAAATGGCGTTATGAAAAAAGCTCTTTTTTGTCTGCTTTTCGTTGTTGCGGGCAATATTTTAAATCTAAAAGCACAAACTACGGGCAGTATTACTGTAGGTGGTGATATTGATAAGTTTTATCCAACACTTTGGACTGATGGTGGCTGGAATAACAATGTTGCTTCTCAATTGGAGATAGGACGTTCTTCTGTGCATGCAAATAGCAATTGGCGAGGCTCATTGATTGCCAGGTTTGACTTTCATGTGACCAATTGGGGCCACGGTGCAAATTTTATTGATGCTGATGTTATACAAGATCATAACTCAACTGAAAGCGTAAAATTTATTGCAGGTTGGTCTGATGCTACGTTTGCTAATGCTTCTGCTAGAATCATTATTTGGTTAAGAGGAGGCGGAACAACTTATTATTATAAATCTCTTTTTCCTGTAACGCCTGTGGTCTACGATGGGCTAGCTAATCCATTACCTTTTCTGGAGCAAGATCGGCCACCCCATACTTTCAAAACAACTTTAGATCCTTATGTGAATTCCAACGGGCTTTCTAAACAGGGGACAGCTTATTTTTATGGAGATGGTCCGAACTATTTTTCAGGCAATGTAGGTGTTGGAACCTGGGATACAAAAGGCTATAAGCTTGCTGTTGCGGGAAACATGATTGCTGAATCTGTTAAAGTCCAGTTGCAGGGGAGTTGGGCGGATTATGTTTTTGATGACGATTATAAGCTGCAGCCTTTATCTGAGGTCGAAGCTTTTGTAAAAAAGAACAAACACCTGCCGGAAATTCCTTCTGCCGAGGCTGCGAAAAATCATGGAATTGATTTGGAAGATATGAATGCTAAACTGCTCAAAAAGATTGAGGAGCTGACTTTGCATTTGATTGACATGAAAAAGGGCATGGAAAAGCAAGACAAGGAAATTCAAGACTTAAAATCTAAAATCAAATAATATGCTGAAATATTTCGCTCTTATAGGGTTAACATGCTCAGTTAGCCTTTCTATTGCACAAACTAATGTGTTTCCTGCGACTGGAAATGTTGGGATTGGCACTGGCAGCAACCCCCTGACCAATTTACAGGTGAATTCTGACTTAAATGGTGTTTCTGCTGTGAGTATCGGGGCACCAAATTCTGCTGGAAATACTAATGTGCCTCTTGGTGGAAGCCCTGGCGGATATAATATTGATTTTTATACCTGGAGAGATAATGTTCCTAATCAGGTTGGTTCCAGAATCCGGGCGGAGAGAATGAATCGGTATTACGCTAATACGGCTCTCGTACAGGCAATGGATCTCAGCTTTTATACATCTGATGGTTGGCTGGCTGGGAACCTTTCGGAAAAGATGCGTATTACGAGCGAAGGTAATATTGGTATTGGCACTAAGGATCCTCGGGCAAAGCTGGATATTCTGGGTGGTATAATGATGCAGTCAACGCTGAATAATCAGTCTTCAAGACCTGTGATTTCTCCTAATAAAATTCCGGGTGAAATTAGGGTATACAGCTCTGCAGGGGCTACGGCTGATGATGGGCTGTTAAGGTTAAGTGCGGGCGGAGGAAGTAGCGCTGGTGTTTTGTCCTATATAGATATTAGTTCATATTCTACCGTACCAGATATGGATAGAAACATTGTATTTGGAACCAATGGCTCTGAAAAAATGCGGATTTCAACTTCTGGAAATGTTGGTATAGGGATGAATTCTCCTGCTGAAAAGCTTTCTGTGAATGGTAATATCCGGGCAAAAGAAGTTAAGGTGGAAACTCAGAACTGGCCAGACTATGTATTCAAATCAGACTACAGCCTTCCTTCTTTAGAAGCCACAGAAAAACATATCAAAGAAAAAGGCCATTTGCCGGGAATTCCTTCAGCAGCGGAGGCGGAACAGCAAGGGATAAACTTAAGCGAAATGAATGGGAAGCTTCTGAAGAAGATTGAGGAGTTGACTTTGTATTTGATTGAAATGAATAAAAATGTATCTGATCTAAAGCTTAAAGTAAAAGAACAAGCGATACAAATTAATGAGCAGGAAGCTCAAATCCTACAACTTAGAAATAATAAAAAATGAAGAAAATAATGCTCTTAGGGCTTCTGCTGATTAACCAATTGTGTTTTGCGCAAAGCAATATAGATTGGAGTGGAACAGTGGTTTTTCCTGCAAATTTTAAAGTGGGGGATTATATTGAATTTTTAGGCGTGCATCCAATGAACGCGGGAGCTTCTGGCAATTACGAGATTTCAATTTCCTATACTCGACTTGATATTGCTGCTGGTGCAACACACCTTGCCAGTATCTCGCATTCTAATCCTGACGTATGGCGTGAAGTTGGAAGAATTAACAGTAATGGATATACTGGTAATCCCTCTAATTCTTACTGTTTTACGATAGATTGTAATACAGAATATGCAAACCCAAGATTCAGAATTAGGGCTGTAAATGTTAAAGGTTCAAATGCGAATGCTCTTCCAGTAGATATTAAAGTAAGGTCAATTAGTCAGAATACTGGATGGACATCTTGAATCTCTCAGGGACTGATTTGACTGCTAAAACTTTTCTTCCAATGACTAACGATTGGAGCCTGTATGTTGGAAATACTTATTTGCCAAATGGAGCGAATTTAGCGATTAAGGCAATAGAGAACGGGAATGTGGGTATAGGAATAAGTTCTCCCACTGAAAAGCTTTCTGTTAATGGTAATATCCGGGCAAAAGAGATCAAGGTAGAAACTCAGAACTGGCCGGACTATGTATTCAAATCAGATTACAGCCTTCCTTCTTTAGAAGCAACTGAAAAACACATCAGAGAGAAAGGCCATTTGCCAGGAATTCCTTCTGCAGCGGAGGCGGAAGAACAAGGGATAAATTTAAGCGAAATGAATGGGAAACTGCTCAAGAAGATTGAGGAACTGACTTTGTATATGATCGAACTCAAAAAAGAGGTGAAGGAACTAAAAAAAGATAATCAGAAACTGAAGTTTCGAGGAAATTAATACAATAACAATTAGATAGATAATGATTAGAAAATTTAAAATTATATTATTAATAATACATCTTGTTTTATTAAAACAGGCTTATAGTCAGCCACAAAAACTTACTCCAGTAATTCCTTTGGCTCCTGAGGCAGCTGAGTTTAGTAAGTATGGTACTTTTCCAGTATCGCTTGTTTCGGGGAGACCTTCTATAAGTATTCCAATTTACGAGGTTAATAGTGGCGATATAAAAGTACCCATAAATTTGAGTTACAATGCTGGCGGTATTCAGGTAAATCAAAGAGCAACCTGGGTAGGGTTAGGGTGGTCATTGAACTCTGGTGGAACGATTTCGAGAAATATAAGAGGGAAGCCCGATGAAGGAAATAATGGTTATTTTCAGACGTCATTTACTACTGATGAGATTATGAATATGAGTGAGGTGGAGGAGGAAAGTTCTCTCCTAGTTCAGCAACTGGCTGACAATGTTGTCGATTGTCATCCAGATATATTTACTTATAATCTTCCATCAGGGACTGCAGGAAGATTCATATATTCTAAGAAGCTTGGTAAGTTTCAATCCATCCCTACTGAAGCAATCGAGATTTCGAGAACAAATGCAGACAACACATATATTATCAAAGATGTAGATGGAAAGAAATATTTTTTTACTGAGAAACAAACCGTTCTTATATTACTGCCAACTCTTTCAAGAAATGTACAATCGTGGTATCTAACCAAGATTATGAGTGAGGATGGGCGTGATTCGGTTTGCTTTAGTTATAAGACTACTACTCAAAATGATGTTAGCCAGGAAGAAGTTGTTAAAAGTAGTCAGCACAGTTATAAGTGGGCGGATCACAACGGCCAGTGGCAAGATCAAGGGATAGCCATTAATGAATCAACATCAACGATAAGTTACTTAGTTCCCGACGAGATCCAATTTAGAGGGGGTAAAATTAAATTCTACAGCGCCACAAATCGGAAAGATTATGCCGGAGATATGTTAGATAGCATTGTCATTTTTGGAAGAAAGGAACAGGACTATGTTAGGAGGGAAAAATATTTACTGGTACATGATTATTTCATTTCAGATGCTAGTAAAACTTACAAAGATTATTATCGCTTGCGTTTAAATGCTCTAATTAAGGAAAATGTTAATAACAACTTGGATCAACAAATTCATAGATTCGACTACAATCCTGTTGTCTTACCGGAAATTAACTCATATAGTCAGGATTTCTGGGGGTACTACAATGGTGCAGCATATAATGAATTAATGCCAAAGATGTTACCATTGGCGCCTGAGTTGTTTGTTTATAAAAACAACAATAGTTATGTTGGAATGGGTAATAGACTAGCAAATCCAGATTTCGTAAAAGCGGGGATACTAGAGAAAATTACCTATCCGACAAAAGGGTATACTAGATTTAATTTTGAAGCCAATCGTTATAAGTCGGATGTTTCTTCCATAGCGGAAAGCCAAATCGCTTACCTAGAGAATTACGGAATCGGTAAGAAAAAAGTAAATACAGTAACGAAGAAAATTACTTGGCCAAATAATGCTTATTCTAACGAAATTGCATTTAATATTGTTTTTTCAGCACATACAAATCCGGGGGCAATAACTGTAGCTCAGGAGGTTGTCATTAGAGACAATACCAGTGGACTGCAATGGTTGTATCAACACGAAGGAGACTTTACTAAAAGTCAAACAAATAATTTTAACTTGATTTTTCAGGGCGGTCATGAATATGAAATTACATCGTCGGTAGAAGATGTGGCTGCAACCTTTATCAAAATTACAGCTAAGGCTAAAACATTATTGTCGAATCAAATCGTTAATTATGGAGATGGTGTTCGTATTGCCAAGGTAAGTAACTATGACAATAACGATGCATTAATTACTGAGGAAGCTTACAGTTATTTTAGTAACGCAGGAGGGGCTGATAATGGGATGATTACCCGAAATGATCAGTCTATAATGAATAACTATTATACAATGAAAGAAATTGACTATGGAGGCTGTGTTACTCCATGTATGGGGTGTGGTCCAATACGCAATGACTATATTGTATATACAGCATCGCCAGTATATGCTACTTTTGACATTTCTGGCGCGAAAATTCTTTACAATCAAGTTACTAAGGTTAATTCTAATGCAGGTGGCATACCAAATGGAAAAATGGTAAGTTATTTTACAACAGAACAAGGGTATTATCCAAACTCTGTTTATAATCCAAATGTACCTGGTGGTTTTGAATATTTTGATAACAGTTTGTTCAGGGCAACTGAACCTGTGTACGAGGCATTTTATAAGTATAATTTAGACAATCAAAATTTTTCCCTAGTTAAGGATAAGAAATATAGTTATACTGGAATTGGAAATGGTTCAGAGAGATTAGTTAATGTTTTCAGGGAAAAATATTATCCTAGAGGAGGCCCTTGTGGGCTTGAGTCTGCATTGCAGAAAATAGATTATAATATCTTAATGGGGACATTCAAACTTTCTGCAATAGAGGAAACCAATTACGATGGGCCAATTCCGACAATAGTTAGGACAGAGATGAGTTACAATCCACTTAATTTGTTGGTGAGTGAGCAAAGAAAGGAAAACAGTGATGGTAAGGTAATTAAAGTTGTAAATAAGTATTCAGTTGATTTTCAGGATACCAGTTACGGTTCAGATTTATTGAGGAATAATTCTATGAAGGATGTACTCTTAGAAAGGTCAGAATACTCCAATACTCAACTTATCTCAAGAGATGCTACAACTTACGGAAATTTTAATGGTTTGATAAAGCCATCCTTAGTTCAGAAACTTTCAACCAGTACGCAGGCGCTGGAAAATCGTATGAAGTTTACTAATTATGATTATTATGGAAACCTGCTTAATTTCATTCATGAGGGTGGAATGAAAGTTTGCTACTTATGGAGTTACGATAGTCAATTTCCGATTGCCGAAATTAAAAATGCAGATTATGCTGCTGTACAACAGGCCCTGGGAGGAGAGGCTGTTATAAAAACATTTTCTGATAAGGCCAACCCGACTAAAGCAGAGATTGATCTCTTTTTGCAACCGCTAAAAAATAATACAACTTTCAATAATAGTCAAATTAGTATTTACAGTCACAAGCCTTTAGTTGGTTTAGCTACGCAAACTGATCCAAAAGGTCAAAATGCATATTATGAATATGATGGTTTTCAACGCTTAATGAAGGTGAAGGATCAACATGAAAATATTATAAAAAGCACTTCATATAATTTTAAACCATAAGTTGACGCTCTTATCATGAAAGATATAACAAATAGAATTATTCCAGTTTTTATTGCGATAATTTCACTTCTACTCGCTTCTAATTCAGATGCTCAACAATTGCCAGATAGAATTTTAAGTGCTTATAATAATGAAACGGAAATTACAGGTCAGGCAAGTGTAACCTTAAAGCCTGGTTTTTATATCCCATCTGGTAAAACCGTAAGAATTTACACTACAGGAGCAAGTTTTGAGAGGTGTAGTGATTTTTTGAGTACTCCGAGTGCAAATCAGAATTACATTAGTACTAAAGTGTTTAAAACCCCGGGTTTTCTAACCGATAGTGATATCAATAGAACTGGTCTAAGTACTTGTGATGTTGGTCAAACCATTCGGTACTTTGATGGTTTAGGAAGGCCAGTTCAAACAGTGACAGTGCAGGGAAGTCCAGGGCTTAAGGATATGATACAGCCATTCGCCTATGATGCTTTAGGAAGGGAGTCTGTAAAATACCTGCCTTATGCGGTAACAAATAATGGTGGTGCTTTCCGAACTGATGCTTTAACTAGTGGAGCAGGTCAGCAATTGTTTTATAATACGGCTACCGGTGTCAAAAATACGACTACTCCTTTTTCTGTAACTGTATTTGAATCCAGTCCATTAAATCGGATACTTGAGGAAGGTGCGCCAGGTATGCCTTGGCAGCCTGCTACTACGCGAACAACAACCGGAGGAAGAACGGTAGTGAGTGAATATGGAACAAATATTGCCTCAGACCCTGTTAAACTTTGGGTGATAAATGCATCAGGGGCATCTACAACAGCGGCCTATGGGGAGGGGAAACTCTACAAAACCACCATTAAAGATGAAAACTGGTTAAGTGGAAAAGCTGGTACGGAAGATGAATATAAGGATCTCCAAGATCATGTGATACTGAAAAGGCTATGGGAAACCGAAACGAAGAGTTTGTCTACCTATTATGTTTATGATGATTTCGGAAATTTACGTTATGTACTACCTCCAGCCGTAAATGAAAATGGCCAGAATACGATCAGCAGTTTTTCAGAGAGTGATGTTGTATTCAAGAATTTTATTTATGGTTATAGTTATGATGGTCGTCAGCGGTTGATCAAAAAGCAGGTTCCTGGCAAGGGTTGGGAGTTTATGGTGTATAATACATTGGATCAGGTAGTTTTGAGCCAGGATGCTGTACAACGTGCAAAAACTACACCTGAATGGTTCTATACTAAATACGATGTTTTCGGCAGAGTGGTGAGTACAGGTATTTATGCCCGTAACCTTGTAACACAGTCTGAGATGCAAACAGTAGTAACTAATGACGGGTTAAGTAACAGCTTATTTGAAACCCGGCCGATCAACACAGATGGCAGTAATTCAGATTATACTAACGTTGCTTTTCCAAGAGATAATACCCAGGCTCAGGTAGTTAGTTATTATGACAATTATGCATTCGTTGGGAATACTTTTGGTGGACCTACCGGAAATCAAATGCCAGCTGTCCGAACGAAGACTTTGCTTACAGGTACCAAGGTCAATACCCTTGGAGCGCCAGACATGCTTTTGACCGTCAATTATTATGATGATGAAGGTCGGGTAATACAAAGCAAAAGTCAGAACCATTTAGCGGGTACTGACGTAGTCAATAATACCTACAAATTTTCGGGAGAGCTTAAATCCAGTTCTCGTACACATGTGGTCAGTGGGGTAACTACTATTATAGCCTCTCGCTATGATTATGATCATATGGGAAGAAAGCTTGCGACATGGGAGTCCATAAACGGAGCACCGGAAATAGTGTTAAACAAGATGGACTATAATGATATTGGCCAACTGGGTTCTAAATCTCTGCACAGTACAGATAATGGAACTACCTTTCTTCAGAAAAGTGATTATGCTTATAATGAAAGAGGTTGGATGAAAAGCAATATTTCTCCTCAGTTTAGTTTTGAATTAAAATACCAAGATGGTACGACACCTCAGTTTAATGGGAATATCGCCAATCAGAGTTGGGGGAGTAACGGATCTAATCCCAATACTTTTACTTATGGCTATGATAAACTGAATAGGTTACTTAGTGGAACCAGTACAGGCATCGTGATGAGTGAAGTGCTGACCTATGATGTGATGGGTAACATTGCCAGTTTAAACAGAAACGGAACCTTAGGAACTTATGACTATACAGGTACAGGCAATAGGTTGAATCAGGTGATTGGCGGACTGGCCACAGGGCTTTACACCTATGACGGAAATGGAAATGTCAAAAAAGATGGAAGGACAGGAGTAACTTTAACCTATAACCAGTTGAACTTGCCAGCTACAGTAACTAAGACCGGTTTAACCATGGCTTATACCTATGATGCCTCAGGTGCTAAGCTGAGAAAAGTAAGCAATGGAGCAACGCGGGATTATGTTGATGGAATAGAATATGATGGGACCAAAATAGATATCATTCATACTGAAGAAGGTTTGGCAAGAAACAACAGTGGTGTATATAGCTATGAATATAATCTAAGTGACCATTTAGGGAATGTAAGATTAAGTTTTTATAAGAATCCAAGTGGCAGTCTGGAAGTTTTACAACAAACCAATTATTTTCCGTTTGGAAAGACATTGATTGCAAAAGCAGGTCAGAATAAATATCTTTACAACGGCAAGGAGTTGCAAGAAGAGCTGGGACAGCTCGATTATGGGGCACGGTTTTATGATCCGGAGATAGGAAGGTGGAATGTGGTGGATCCTTTGGCAGAAAAAATGCGGAGACATTCTACTTATAATTACACTTTCGATAATCCAATAAGGTTTATTGACCCTGATGGGATGTCTCCAACGGGTCCAGGTACAGGTGGTCCTGGAGATATAATAAAAAAAGCTGCTGGTCTTATAGCCAAGAAAGCAAAAGATATTGTAAATAATTTACCTAAAATACAAGTTTCAAGCAAGCTAACGGTTGGGATTCAGGCAGGGGTTTCCGCTGGAAATATTGCGTCGTTGGACTTTTCTCCGTTAGTTTTCACGGCTTTTGAGACAAAACATACTTTAAATAAAGGTGAATATAAAAGCGAATTAACTCTGCCTGGAGATGGAAAAGGTATCAAAACAGATAGCAAAGTTGGAATTAATATTGCCGGGAATTCTGCTGAAGCCGGAGGAAGTTTTCAACTCCATGCTGGAGAAGATGGGCCTTATTCGACAAACACTAAAACAACAATTAAATTAGGAGGAGTTTTTAAGGATTCATTTGCCAAGGGAGTGAGTACAGAAACTAAAATAAGTACAAGTACAAAAATGGGTAAGAGTATAGGAAGTCAGGAGGTAAGGGAAACTCAAAACGGTCACACAACAGTGTCTAATGAAAATTCTATGAAATTATCTGTAAAATTTATATTAGGTGCTGAAATTTCAATAAAATACTAATGAATACAATTGCTCATTTTATAAAAGCACTTTTTAATAATCTTGTTAAGAGATTTAGACCGGAAGAAATTTTCTTTGGTTTAACAACTATATTCACCGTTATAGTAGAATATAGTTCTGTTGTGCCATCTTTGTTTATGCTCTGCTTACTTGCGTTTTACTATCTGTTCTTTGGTTGGTTTATGTTCTCAACAAAAAATGAAAAACATGCCTTGTTTTCTATAATTTCTGGAGTACTGTATTCAATTTGCCTTTTAAGTATTGCTATTGTTTTATTACGAAGCGGCTATGAAGTTTTCTTTTATCTATTGCAGTTTATTGTTTTGATGTCAGTTTTGTTGTTTTTATTTAATAGAAAGACCTGGGGAATCTATAAAGAGAACCATTATATCAGAATTGGGCTAATCTTATTTCTAAATATATATATATACATTTTTAGATAGATATTGTATGATTTTATAGTCTTGTTTTAAATAAAGCGAGAAAGTAAAATATACTGATTGCCTATGATACTTGAAGTAATTAGAAAAACTAAGGAGCTAATGGCAGTTGCAGTTGAGAAAAATCGATCAGCACCATGGGGCAACTTCTGTTAAATTAAAATTAGGTGGAGATCAAAGTATGATAGTTAAATAGTTTCAGAAATGAATTTTACGAATATTGTAAATAGTATTAGAACCAAGGCTGACTTTGTAAATTTTATCCATTTTCTTTTGGAAGACTTAAAGAGTAACTCAGAAGATTGGGAAAATAAAACATTGCCTGAATATTTAGAAGCAATAGCAAGTTGGACAGATGATATGGAAGGTTATTATGTTAATGATAACCTTCCGATACCTGACAATGTGGATTGGAAGGTATTTGCAGATATTTTGGTGGCCGCAAAAATGTATGAATAAGCATTGCTTTTCCATTTTTTATTGCAAAATCCTTTTCATTCTCAGCTCCAAAAATTTATTTTCATTTTGTTGATAAAAAAAACTTCAGTGCAATCTGGCTGCACTGAAGTTCTTTAACATTGTCCTTTCAACGTTAACAATTAACAATTAAAGGAAGATATGAAAATCTCAACAACGCCAGAATCAACAACAAACCAACCATCCAGCGCAATCAAACGCGCGCTAACCAAAAAAGTAAAAGCCTATACCTTAACCGAAATCCTTGTGGTTCTGGTGATTATAGGTATTCTTGTGCTCCTTGCACTTCCAAACCTTCTTCCTTTAATCACCAAAGCAAAGAGTACAGAAGCTAAAGTGCAGCTGGAACATCTTGCTACGCTCGAGAAAAGTTATTTCTATGAAAAATCCAAATACAGTTCGGATCTGAATGAACTGGGCTTTATTCAGGAAAAACTCTCTACCGATGGTAAAGACGGAAAAGCGAATTACAGAATTGAAATTGTACGCGCCAATAACACTGGTTTCCTGGCCAGGGCAACAGCTGTAGCCGATTTTGATGGCGACGGTACCTTTAACATTTGGGAGATCGATCAGGATAAAAACCTGAAAGAAGTAGTTGCAGATTAAGGATTTATCATCATGATCACAACGCTCAATTTGCTCGCTTTACTGGCGCTGGTTTCTGTCTGTTATCAGGATATGCGCTACCGTGGTGTGTACTGGATCTTTTTTCCTGTACTCAGCGCTTTATTTTTCTTTTTGAAGCTTAAACAGGTAGGCTGGGTCAATACCCTGCAGGATGCTGGTTATGCCATTACTTTCCTGGTGGTCCAGCTGCTGCTGGTCTGGCTCTATTTCAGCGTTAAACACCGCAAACTCTTCAACATCGTAGACAGCTACCTTGGCCTTGGGGATATTCTGTTCCTGTTGACGCTGGCCTTTTACCTTTCTCCGCTAAACTATGTGGTGTTTTACCTGCTGAGCCTGATCCTGGTATTGGTTTACGTACTGGTAACGAAAAGGATCAAAGGCATGGATCATATCCATATTCCCTTGGCTGGCCTGCAGGCTGCTTTTTTAGCCATGCTCTTGTTTTGGGATTTGGTACAGCCGCAGTTACAACTCTGCCAGGATTCCTGGATTTACAAAACCTATTTATTTAATGGCATTTAACCCGGGAAATATGAAAACGATACCTATAGAACTAGATATGGCTTTTATCTCTTCTGTAACGAGAGAACAGGCCTGGCATTACAGGATCATTCCTAAAGACAGTGATGAGGGCAGTATGGTCTTGTTTTGCGATGAGAACGCGGAGCAGCATATGCTGACCGATGAGCTGGAAATTGTACTTGGAAAACGCATCCGCCTGGAAGGAATTCCTTCAGATACCATCAATGAATGGCTGAACCTTCACTACCTCAAAGAAAACGGACAGCACCAGTTTCAAAAATCTGTTGTCGCGATAGAAGGGGATGGTTTCTTGAATGAACTGATCCGGGAAGCGCGTAATTTAAAAAGCAGTGATATTCATATTGAAATTTATGAAGAGCGGTGCAGGGTAAGGATCCGGATAGATGGGATGATGGTGGAGCGTTATGTGCTGAAGAAAACGGAGTATCCGGCCCTGATCAATAAGATCAAAATTATGGCTAATCTGGATATCGCGGAAAAGCGCCTGCCACAGGATGGAAGGATCAATTTCAGGAATGGGGAGGAGCAGTTTGATATCCGGGTATCGGTACTGCCTACTTTACATGGAGAAAAGGTGGTGTTGCGTTTATTGAACAATAACGCAGCAAATATCGACCTGGAAAAGGTGGGCTTTTCTGCATTTGACCTGGCCAATTATATGCAGGGCATCAAAAGGCCCAATGGTATTATCCTGATCAGCGGGCCTACTGGCTCCGGAAAAACCACTACGCTTTATGCCACACTGAAGTATCTGAATAAAGAGACCCGGAACATCTTAACTATTGAAGACCCAATAGAATACACCCTTCAGGGTATCAACCAGGTTCAGCTGAAAGAGAGCATTGGCCTTACCTTTGCATCGGCACTGCGTACCTTTTTAAGGCAGGATCCGGATGTGATTATGGTGGGAGAGATCCGGGATCCGGAAACGGCTAACATGGCCATCCGTGCGGCTTTAACCGGGCACCTGGTGTTGTCTACAGTCCATACCAATTCTGCCTGGGGAACGGTATCCAGGTTAATGGATATGGGTATTCCTTCCTTTTTGGTGGCCAATACGCTGAACACCTCTGTGGCGCAGCGGCTGGTCAGGTTGCTTTGCCCCAATTGCAAAACGGAGGAGGATTTTGATCCCTCTTTTTACCCCAAACAATTTAAGCCTTTTGCACCGGTACACCGGCACTATGTGGCGCGTGGCTGTGAGCAATGTTATCATACAGGTTACAGTGGCCGGAAGGCTGTATATGAGGTGATCCCTCTGGATCATGAACTGACCCAGGAAATTAAACAAGGAAACATGTATATCAATCCTTTACTGGATCTGCGCGGAATTAAAACTTTAGGTGAAAATGCCTTTGCTTTGTTCGCCGCAGGCCAGACAACTATAGAAGAAATTTACCCTTTATTATTTACAAATTAATGCGGAACTCAAAATTAATCCATCGATTATTGAAGCAGGTGCTCTTGTGTGCGGGACTGTTTACAGCCGGTTTAACTGGTGCATTTGCACAAAATCCTATGCCAGGGCAGCAGCCCAACCAGGTGCAGAGCCCGGCGGCCGAAGAACGGCTAAGGCTGGTCAAAGAAAGGTTGAATAACCTGGCCATTACGGTTCCTGGTTTAAACCAGAAAGTGGAGATGAACGTGTCTAACGTTTCTGCTCAGGAGTTTTTACGTGCCCTGGCCCAATCCAATAACCTGAACATCAATATTGATCCTCAGCTGAATTTCAAGGTGTTTAACAATTTTACCAACGAAACGGCTTTAAATGTGCTGGTCTTTTTAACCAAGGAGTATGGACTGGACATCAACCTGATTGGGTCTATTATGTCGGTAACCAAAGCCAAAGATCCTGTACCTGTGGTGCCGGTAAAGCAGATCAATGTGCGTTACCATCAACAGAACAATACCTTGAGCTTAGAACTGGACAACGATACGCTGGCGCAGGTGGCCAGGAAGATCACTATGGTTTCCGGGAAGAATGTGGTGGTGCCCAATACTTTGCTGACAAAGAAAGTAACGGGCTTTATGGCAGATGCTCCTTTTGAAACGGCCCTGGAGAAACTGGCTTATACCAATGACTTGAAGGTGGTTAAAACCAATGACAATGTATTTGTTTTCCAGGCTTTAGGCGAGGATGAGCAATTGTACATTGACAGTGAAAAGAACACGGCGGTGAAAAGAAACCTGAAGCCGGTTAATGTGGCGAATGGAAATTCGGGCGGAGGTGCTAATTTCAGTCTGTTGAGCAGAGTGGTGGGCGGAAAGAAATTGCTGAGTGTGGATGCTATGAATGTAAATATGATCGATCTGATCAAAAATGCGGCCCAGGAACTGAATGCGAACTACTTTCTGTATTCGGATATTAAAGGGAGCATCACCATGCGGGTCAATGATATTAGTTATGATAATTTGCTAACGGCTGTTTTTCAGGGTACAGACTACACCTTTAAACTGGAAAACGGGATCTATATGATCGGTGACAGGAAACTGGAGGGCTTAAGGGCGCATAAAATTATCCAGTTGCAGAACCGTTCGCTGGACACGGTGCAGAATATGATTCCTAATGATTGGAAACGGGGAGTGGAGATTAAGGAATTCAGGGAACAGAATACCATTCTTTTATCGGGCTCGGCGCCTCAGATTACCGAAATAGAAGGTTTCATTAAACAGCTGGACAAGCTGGTTCCCATGGTGTTAATAGAAGTGACGCTGATCGATATCCGCAAAGGTCATGGTGTTAAAACCGGAATTTCTGCCGGGGTGTCGGACAGTATTTCCAATCCGGGAAAGATCTTTCCGGGGATTGATTATACCTTTAGTTCCGGAGCGATCAATAGCTTTTTATCCAAACTGGGCAGGAACAATTCCATTAACCTGGGCAGGGTAACGCCTAATTTCTATATCAACATTAGTGCGCTGGAGAACAACAGTAATGTAGAAGTGCGCTCTGTACCCAAATTATCTACGTTGAACGGCCATTCTGCAAACCTGAGTATTGGAAGCAAGCGTTATTACAGTACGAAGACGCAGAATGTGATTCCATCTTTAACCACACAAACGGTGATTACGGAGCAGTTTACGGCGGTTGATGCGAATTTGAACATCAATATTAAACCGGTGGTTTCGGGTGATAGCCAGATTACGCTGAACATCAAAGTGGATATTTCTGATTTTATTGGGGATCCGCCTTTGAATGCGCCGCCTCCAACCTCTACCAGTAAGTTTGAATCTATTGTGCGTGCAAAAAATGAGGATATGATTGTATTGGGTGGTTTGGAGCGTACAGAGAGCAGCGAAAGTGGTTCTGGTGTGCCGGTCTTGTCTCGGATTCCAATTTTGAAATGGTTGTTCAGCAGCCGCAGTAAATCGAATAATAAGGTAGTGACTGTGGTGTTTATTAAACCAACTATTATTTACTAGTATGGCTTTTGATTTCAATTTTAAATCGGGGCTGAGCGATAGTAAGGGGCTGGAACTGAAACTTCAGGCCGATGGTTTGATCGATGTGCGCTTGGTGGAGCTTTCCCTGAAAGGTAAAATGGTCCGGATCGGGAAAAAAAAGCAGTATACCGCTGAACTGGATCAAATTGCTAATGGGCTATCTGGTCCTCTGGCGATTACGGTAACCGGCCGTGGGGTGTTGATTAAGAAAACGAAAAAGCTGGATGAAGTTACGGAGGCTGCTTTACAGCAGGTGTTTCCTGGCTTCAATTTGAGGGAGTTCTATGTTCAGAATTTTATTTCTGGCGAAGATTCTTTTTTGACGGTGGTGAGAAAAGACATTGTTGATAAAATGATTGCTGCTTTTAAGAAGAAGGGGGTGGAGGTCTTGATGTTGAGCCTGGGCCCGTTTGTGGTAGATCAGGTACTTCTGCAACTCAACTTATACCAGGATTCATTGAGTTTTGACGGGCACCGCATCAAATTCAGGGAGGATAAGAGCTGGGAGAGTTATACTCAACAGCTGGAAACAGATGTGGGTTTTGCCCTGAAAATTGATTTGGAAACCATGCCCGAGCCGTTTTTATTAAGTTATGCTACAGCGTTTCAGCTGATCCTGGCTGAAGTTTTGGATCCGGTAGAGGTGGATGCTCCGGAGATCGGGGAAAACAGGGCGGAGTGTATCGCGAAGCTCAAATTTGAGAACAGAGGTGTGCTGGTACTGGGCCTTTTTTTTGTGCTCCTGCTCCTTAATTTTTTGTTGTTTGGTTTTTACAATTCCAGTAACCAGGAAATGGAAGGCCGGGCGGGCAGGAAATCTGATCTCTCGGCCAATAAGAAGAAAATGGAAACGGAAATTAAGGAAAAGGAAATTCTGGTGAAGAAACTGGGTTGGAATAAGGGCCTTGGTTATGCTTATATCTGCGACCAGATTGGGGCAGGTTTGCCAGGTTCTGCTACGCTGACCGAAATGTCTGTAGAATCTGGTTTGATTAAATTGAAGGGTACTGCACAGAATGTGTACGCCATCAACGACTGTATTTACACTTTTAAACGCAAATCATGGGTGAAGGAGGTGCAGCTGGAAAAGTATACCGCTGATGACCAGAAGCAGGCACAGGTTTTTACCATTACTTTAAATTACTGATATGATAAATAAGCTCAATTATAGACAGCGAAATAAACTTTTGCTTCCACTGGCGGCCTTTGGCTTATTGCTGTGCTGGTTTTTTGCGTTTAGCAAAACTTTTGATGCCATTTGTTTGCACCATAGTTTTGAGCAGGAAGCTCTTGGCCTGGCGCAAAATGACCTTTCTTTTAACCCTGTACATGCGCAGAAAAAGTTGAATGCGCTGAATGAAATTATCAAAGCCTACAGGGTGAACCCAGAGCAGTGGCACAACGACATCTGGTTGAAAGTGTCTGCGGTTGCCGGGGCTAGAAATGTGTCTATTGATTATACTTTAACACAGCCTTCCATAGAAAGAGATTCTACAGCTGTTGGGGTCAATCAAAGTCTTCATTTTTACGGAGGTTATGTGGAATTGGTGAAGTTGGTGGATACTTTGGAGCGTATGCCGGGAATAGGAAAGGTATCTGCTGTGCAGATTAAGGCGCCTTTAAAAGATTTGCTAACCGAACGGAAAGATAAATGTGTGTTAAAAGTTGACTTTAGAGGCGTTGAACGCGAAAAATAGCCTCCAATTATCATCCAATTGTCAGCTTTAATTAATGTTAAGAAATGATTAATCCTTTTTGCTTTTCAATTGTCCTATAGCTAAATTAACAGAAGTTAATATACTCATGGCAACATGATTAGCATATGAACAAGAACACTAAATAATAAGCAAATGAAAACTCTAAGGTTTAAATCGTTAATTGTCGCAGGAACCATCCTCCTTATCAGTGGCTTTACTACTACCAGCGCCCTTGCTCAAAGAGGCGGTCGTGGTGGAGGCGGTGGCGGCCATATGTCTGGCGGCGGCGGCCGTGGGATGTCATCAGGTGCACATATTTCATCAGGAAGGCCTGGCGGCTCCCGTCCTTCATTTAATGCCGGTTCCCGTCCTTCGAGGCCTGGTAGCGGTTATCGTCCAGGTCGTCCGGGTTATCGTCCAGGCGGGGGTTATCGTCCGGGATGGGGTTACCGTCCGGGATGGGGATATCGCAGACCTTATTACGGGTATTACAGTTTCTACAGGCCTTTTTTAGGCATTAGTTTAAGCATATTGCCTTATGGATATTATCCTTTCTATTTCGGTGCAGATCAGTTTTATTTCTCTGATGGATTCTTTTACAGACAATATGACAACGAATATAAAGTAGTAGTTCCTCCGGTAGGTGCACAAGTTCCAAGCTTGCCTTCGGCTGCTAAAGAAGTAACCATCAACGGCCAGACTTACTACGAATATAAAGGCGTTTACTATACATTAGGACAAGATGCAAACGGTAAAACAGTATATGTGGTTGCAGGTAAAGATGGTGTGTTGAACACTGGCGACGGCAACAACGCAGTAGATACTCCGGCTAATGTTCCTCAGGTTGGTGATACAGTTGATCAGCTTCCTGACGGTGCCAGAGACGTGATGATCAAAGGCGTACAGTACTATGTAACTGAAGATGGCATTTACTACGAAAAACAAGTAGATGGCAACAACAAAATAACCTATAAAGTTATTGGGATAGGAAACTAACGTTTCCTGTGGTTAGGAGAGCGATGAGCGGAGCAGATTTAGATGTGCTCCGCTTTTTTATTTCCGGGGCGGATTGAGTAAGTTTGACCAAAATCAGTATTCCCTTTAAAATGAATTCAAAAACTATTTTTTCTTCTTGCTTCTTCATTGCTGCGATGAATGTAACCCAGGCTCAAAATCCTGATTCAGCGGCGATAAAGGCTATAAATGAACAAAGTTTTTCCCGGCATATTAAGGTATTGGCCTCTGATGAATTTAAAGGACGCAAGCCTTTTACCATAGGAGAAACCAAAACCATTAACTATTTAAAGAAAGAGTT
Organism: Pedobacter sp. HMWF019; assembly: GCF_003061025.1. GTDB lineage: Bacteria > Bacteroidota > Bacteroidia > Sphingobacteriales > Sphingobacteriaceae > Pedobacter. The sequence continues at coordinate 20,604 of NZ_QAIL01000036.1, forward strand.
TGAGCTGCTTGGTTTGAAACCGGGTCATGGTAAAAGCTATTTTCAGCAGGTACCAATGGTAGATATAAAATCTGTTCCGGAGGAAAAGATGGTGTTTAAAGGGCAAAATGGTGCTGTTGAGGCGTTTTATCAGACTGGTTTTGTTGCAGGTACGAAACATGTGGAGCCGGTTGTCAGCATTTCAGATTCTCCTTTGATCTTTGCGGGTTATGGCATTGTAGCTCCTGAATATGGCTGGAATGATTATGCCGGCCTGGATGTGAAAGGGAAAACAGTTGTGGTGCTGATCAATGATCCGGGATTTAAAGACCCTAAGTTGTTTAAAGGTGAAAATATGACCTATTATGGCAGGTGGACTTATAAATTTGAAGAGGCGGCCAGACAAGGCGCTGCTGGGATTTTGATTGTTCATGATGATGTTCCTGCGGGTTATCCATGGTCTGTGGTGCGTAGCGGCTGGTCTAAATCGAAATTGCAGCTGGAGGCTGAAGATCAAAATAAATCAAGAGCAGTGGTTGAGGGTTGGATCAGCTTAGACATTGCGAAGAAATTGCTGGCGCTTGCCGGAAAAGATGAAAGTCTGTTTTCAGAGGCTTCAAAGCCAGGGTTTAAAGCGGTTGACCTGGGGCTTACCACTTCACTAACCATAAAAAATAGCATTAAGCGTTCGGTATCTAACAATGTACTCGCTTTGCTGCCGGGTAAGAAGAAAGCTGATGAATGCCTTATTTACTCTGCACACTGGGACCATTTTGGAGTGGGAGAGATCATTAAAGGCGATTCAGTGTATCATGGTGCGGTAGACAATGCTACCGGGGTTGCTGCTTTGCTGGAATTGGCTGCTGCATTTAAAAAGGTTAATCCGGATAGGTCTGTATTGTTTGTCTCCTTTACTGGCGAAGAGCAGGGCTTGCTGGGATCTGAGTATTACGCCAAACACCCGGTATTTCCAATTGCAAAAACACTTGCAGATATTAATATGGATATGATGTCGCCTATGGGAAAAACAAAAGACATTATTGTGTACGGATATGGCCAATCGGAACTGGAGGATTATGCTGCAGCGTCTGCACAAAAGCAGGGAAGATTTGTAGTTAAAGAGCCTGTTCCATCTTCTGGTTTGTATTATCGCTCAGATCATTTTAACTTTGCTAAAGTCGGCATTCCTTCTTTGTTTACAGGTTCTGGAGTAGATCATGTTAAATATGGTAAAGAATGGGGAACTAAACAGGCTGCAGATTATATCAAAACCAGGTATCATTCTCCTCAGGATAATTTTGATGAAAAATCCTGGGACATGAGTGGTATGGTTGAAGATGTACGCCTGCTGTTTGACCTGGGCTTTAAATTGAACATTGCCTCCCGTTTCCCGGCATGGAAAAATGGTTCTGAGTTTAAAAAAATAAGAGAAAATTATCCGGTAAATAAGGATTAAAAATATGAAACCAACACTATACGCACTTCTCCTCGCGGCCGTTCTGTTTGGCTGTAGCAAAAACGAAACCTCTAAAGTTTATAAGCCGAAGGTATTAACGGCTATGGAAAGCTTTAATGAATATGGTAAAGGCAGTGATTCGCTGGCCATCAGTAAAAAGGAAGATTCCTCAGGTGAGCCGGATAAAAAAGATGGCGACGGGATAAGGAAATGGTACAGTGTTAAATTTCTGGATACACTGATACAGATCCAGGTAAATCCAGATGATCCGAAATCTGCAACGGATAAGTTTGCTTTTGCAGAGTTTATCAATACGGCTAAAACCTGTGCATTGGTACAGATTGCAGACCAGTCTGGTTTGGCAGCTCCGGTATATATTGTAACGGTAAAAAACAATAAGGTGGAAGTGGTGAGCTTGTATCGTCCTTCTAATGGTCCTGCAGACGTTAAGTTTACCAAAGGGATTACCCGGGTTGGTAATGCAGGTTACATCATCAATAATGATTTTTATGTAACCAGAGTGTATGCCAAAGCGTATTTGCTTAAAAGACAAAATCCAGACCAGCGCATACAGGGTGATTTTGTGATCAATTCTTCTGATATTTCTACTTTCGTGTTTTTGGTAGGCAATTCTTTATATGAGCTGCACTATCCAACTGGCGAGGTTTTTCTGCAGCCGGTTCCGGCTGAAACAGCATCGAGCCTGGAGAGCACTTATGATTGGATACAGCAAAATTGTAAATGGGTTAAAAATGCCAAAGGAATTTCTTTCCTTAAAGCGCAGGATCCCGATAGAATTGTAGACATCAAGGAATTTAAATAGCTTTTCTTGCTGTAATTGCTGAATATTCTGCTGATTGGACTCATCTTTTCAGCAGGATTGCCCATATTTTTAAACTTAATATGGGCATGAACAAATTGACTTTGGTTACGGGGATTCTTTTACTGGGCGCTGTTGTTGTAAAGGGACAGGAAAGTCCTGTTGTGCAAATAAAAAGGGATACGATTGTACTGGCTAAGGGAACTACCTATCGTTTTACAGTAGACACACCTGAAGAGCTGGGCCTGGTTTCTGCCGGAGCAGATGTGCATGGACTTTTCCAGGTGCTGAATGTTAAGGGTGATTTGTTGCCCGGGTTTATTGCACGGAATAATCGGGGGGAAATTAAAACTGGAACTGAACTTTTTACGGGTGACCGTTTGCAGGTAAAGTCAAAGAATGGTGAAGCTAAAACCTATTTTATCGAGGTAAAAAAAATGGCTTTGGATGGCCAGCTGGTTCTGGACACTACTGAAATGACCCGTGGCACAAAGGGAGATGTGTTGTTTTCTTATACAGCAGGGCAAAGAAGCCCGGATGCCCGTGTTAAATTTTATATTCCATCTGATCTTGGGGTGACTTTAGAAAACACCTCTGTGAATGTGATTGGACGGGGCTTTGTGAAACTGAAGGACCTGAGTACTCAGTCTGTTGGGCGGGTGGGCAGTGCTTATCCTTATCAGAAAGTTGGACAGGTCCGGATTTCTAAGGAGGCAACGGGTACGGTACTTCTGTTTTCCGGTCTGGATTTCAGGCCGGCGAACGGACCGGATCTAAAAGTGCGTATTGAAAATGTTTGTTTGGCCAAAACAGGCGATTATCAGTTAAAGGCTGTTTATACAACTGCTCAGCCGGAAGTGTTGAACAGTGCGGGTGTAGGGGCTGAAGTTGCTGTATTAAAGGTTCGGAGCAGGGTTGCAGATTTTGTGCGGGTTTTGGACAAAAGCCTACACTATCAAGAGGATCAAAACAGCTATACGAGGCTAAGTTTTAAATGGAGGTCGGCAGTACCGCAGAGGGCTGTTCAATTGCTGCAGTCTTTGGATAATGGGAGAACCTGGAGGTCTTTGCCAGCAAAATTTGAAAAGGGGGCTGCTGAAGTAAGGGCTTTGCTTCCTCAACGTTTATACAAGTTCCGTTTAAAGATCCTGTCTGGAGAATATAAGGGCTTTTCAAATCTGGTTTCTTTTTATTCGGGTAAAATGGATGTCGGTCCTTTTGTTGCGGGTACTGACGATCATACTGATGGAATCAACAGGGCAATTGACTCTTTGAACCATATAGGTGGAGGGACGCTTGTTTTCAAAAAGGGAACATATAGGGTAAGAACGGTTCATTTGAAGAGTAATGTGTATCTCTATTTGGATAAAGGAGCAGTTATTAAGGCGATTAAAGGGGCTGATGCACCGGAAACGACCTGGTTTAGCGACAAGAAGTACCGCTCCGGCCTGTCGCCAACAGATATGGGCCCTTATGCCGATCCAGAGAATTATCTGACTAAGCAGGATGTTGGTCATCATTATTTCCGGAATGCGATGTTTTTTGGGGAGCGGCTGGATAACGTGAAAATTATTGGTGCTGGAATGATTACCGGTGATGGCAACCTGGTGAACAGTGATAAGGTGATGAACAACGCAGCGGATAACCGGGCAGATAAGATGTTTAGCCTGAAGCTTTGCACCAATCTGGAGATCGGGGGTAGAGAACGTCAGGAGGATTTATGGTATGATGAACAAAAAGATGAGCCTTATTATATAGGCAAAAATGGGGAAAAGCTTTTTGAGGATGATCAGATGCTCAAAATAGAACGTGCAGGTCATTTTGTATTATTGGCCACAGGTACAGATCACATCAGCGTTCATGATACCTACTTTGGAAAAGAACATGCCACAAATGCAAGGGATATTTATGATTTTATGGCCTGCAATGACGTTTGGGTGAAGAATATCTATTCTAAAGTGAGTTCTGATGATATTGTAAAACCGGGTTCAGACTGTGCCCTGGGATTTACCCGTCCGGCAAGCAATTATAAGGTGAGAAATGTGATCGGGGATACCAATTGTAACTTGTTCCAGATTGGCTCAGAAACGGCCGATGATATTTCCCATGTTTGTGTAGATAATATTTACGTGCTTGGGGCTAATAAAGCTGGGTTCTCTATTTCTACGAATGATGGCGGGCATATAAGTGATGTCCACTTGAATTGCGGGCATACCGGGCCATTGCATTCCCGGTCTAAAATGTACAGGGCTATGGCGCCATTTTTTATTTCTATTTCTAACCGGGGCAGGATTATCGGTGCAGAAGTTGGCCGCTATGTATTTACGGAGAACGGAAAACAACATGATGAACTGCTGGTTAAAAACGTAAACATTGGTGAGGTAGAAGATATTCATTTAAAACATATTGATGTATTGGAGGTGTATAGCGGGAGTTCTTACAACGGAACAAGATGGAAGCGTTTTGATGGCAGCCAGCCCCGTTCAACGCCCATTGTTGCGGGATATCAGTTGCCGGAGCATGCTGCGGTTATGGGTGGCCTGGATTTTAAATTGCCTAACGGGAAGCATACTGGTTACATCAGGAACATCTCTTTTGAAGATGTGAAGGTACTGGTAAAAGGTGGAAATCCGGGCAGTGATACTTCTAATGTATGCCCTGAATTGGGTGTAGGGCAATATAATGCGTCTAATCTTAAAGTTCAGCCTTCTTACGGGCTTTGGGCAAGGCATGTAACAGGGCTTAAGCTGAAAGATTGTTCCTTTCGGTTTGAAAAGCCAGATGGCCGTTATGCCATAATGCTGGAAGATGTACATGGCGCAAAGTTATATGGCATACAAACGGACCCATCTGCCAGTCAACAGGTTTTGATCAGGGAGAAAAATTCTTCGGATATTTTAACACAAGAATAAGATTTCTGTAACCACCAGTACTTGGCAAATGTTTACATTTATCGGGAATGGAAAAACAACAGGCTTTATTTAACTGGAGTGGTGGGAAAGACAGTACTCTGGCCCTTCATAAGGTTCTTGAAGAGAAGGAACTGGCGGTCAATTATCTGTTGACCACCTTAAGTGATACCTATAACCGCGTTAGTATGCATGGTGTACGTGAGGAATTGCTTGTTGCTCAGGCAGAAAGTATTGGGATTCCTTTATATCAGGTGCGCCTGGCCGAATCTCCGCAGATGGATGAATATGAGAAAACCATGGAGCTGCATTTAAATAAATTAAAGCAGGAGGGAATTACAAAGTCTGTTTTTGGGGATATTTTTCTGGAAGATCTTAAAATTTACAGGGAGAAGAAATTGTCTGAGATAGGAATGGAGGCTGTTTTTCCGCTATGGAAAAAGGATACACGTGCTATTTTAAAGGAGTTTCTGGGGCTTGGTTATAAAACGGTGGTGGTTTGTGCGCAGCGTGGTTTGGAGGCTTTCTGCGGAAGGGTTATTGATGAAAATTTTATCAATGATCTTCCCGAAGATATTGATCCTTGCGGGGAGAATGGCGAGTTCCACACTTTTGTTTTTGATGGGCCGCTTTTTAAACGCCCTGTTGGTTTTGTTACCGGTGAAAAGGTCTATAAAACCTATCCTTCTCCTGCTGGCAGTACTGATGAGCCTGCGGGTTACTGGTATATTGATCTGGTTCCCTATACCGAATCCTGAAATGGACTATAGTTTCAAAAAAAATACATTTACATTGGCCGAATGAATATAGAATTCAATAAGAACGAAGACGTGAATAAACAACTGGTTTATGGGGTTAAAACGCGTCTGAAAAAAATATATGCGGGTGGGGGCGAAAAGGCTGCTGCCAAGCAGAAAGAACAAGGGAAATTGCTGGCAAGGGAAAGGATTTCTTATTTGATTGATCAGGAAAGTGAATTTCTTGAACTTGGAGCTTTTGCCGCTGAGGGGATGTATGAAGATGAGGGGGGCTGTCCTTCTGCGGGGGTAGTTTGTGGGATCGGTTATGTTTCCGGAAGGCAATGTATGATTATGGCCAACGATGCTACTGTTAAAGCAGGAGCATGGTTTCCGATGACGGCAAAAAAGAACTTGCGGGCACAGGAAATTGCCATGGAGAATCGTTTGCCGGTCATTTATCTGGTAGACAGCGCAGGGGTGTATCTGCCCATGCAGGATGAGATTTTTCCGGATAAGGAACATTTTGGAAGGATGTTCAGGAACAATGCGATCATGTCTTCGGAAGGTATTGTGCAAATTTCTGCGATCATGGGTTCTTGTGTTGCGGGAGGGGCTTATCTTCCGATCATGAGCGATGAGGCGATGATTGTTGAGGGTACGGGTTCTGTTTTTCTGGCGGGTTCTTACCTGGTTAAATCTGCCATTGGCGAAGATGTAGATAATGAAACCTTGGGTGGTGCAACCACGCATTGTGAAATTTCGGGTGTTACGGATTATAAACAACCGAATGATCAGGCCTGCTTAGACAGTATTAAGAACATTATGAGTATGCTGGGGGCTCCTGAATCTGCTGGTTTTGATCGGATCAAGCCTGCCTTACCTAAATTTCCACAAGAGGAGATCTATGGGATTTTGCCTGAAAACAGGGAGAAACCTTATGATATGGTGGAGTTGATTAAGCGCCTGGTAGATGATTCTGAACTGGAAGAATACAAAAAGGAGTATGGAAAAAGCATTGTTTGCGGTTTGGCACGTGTGGATGGCTGGGCAGTAGGGATTGTAGCTAACCAGCGGAAGATTGTAAAATCGAAAAAAGGAGAAATGCAGCTGGGTGGGGTGATCTATTCAGATAGTGCCGATAAGGCTGCACGTTTCATTATGAACTGTAACCAAAAAAAGATTCCTTTGGTGTTTTTGCAAGACGTGACGGGTTTTATGGTTGGCAGCAAGTCGGAGCAGGGTGGAATTATCAAGGATGGTGCTAAAATGGTGAATGCGGTGGCCAATTCTGTGGTACCTAAGTTTACCATAGTGATAGGAAATTCTTATGGTGCAGGTAATTATGCCATGTGTGGTAAAGCCTATGATCCAAGACTGATTTTTGCCTGGCCAAGTGCGAAGATTGCGGTGATGGGTGGCGCTCAGGCTGCAAAAACCTTGTTACAAATTCAGGAGGCTTCTCTTAAGTCTAGAGGGGAGACCATTACGCCAGAAAAGGAAGCTGAACTGCTTAAAGAGATTACAGACAGGTACAATAGCCAGACTACGCCTTTTTATGCGGCATCGAGGTTATGGGTAGATGGGATCATTGATCCGCTGGAAACCCGTAAGGTAATTTCTATGGGGATTGAGGCGGCAAATCAGAGTCCTGTAAAAAAGCGCTTCAATGTAGGGATTATTCAAACCTAGAATGATATTTTTGTATATGAAGAAGATTTTCATTGCAAGCTTGCTGATCTTGTGTTCCGCTTTGTGTGGTTACAGCCAGGTTAAGACCGTTTATTTTGATATTAAAGATAAGGTGACTGTAGATTCTGTACATGCCGCAAGCTATGCGGTGTATGGTAAAGTGTCTGGAGATAGTTTGTGGGTATTCAAAAAATATGATATGGATGGGTATATTGCCACAACCGGGTCTTTTAAAGACTCTTTGCTGGAGGTGCCACAGGGCAGGTTTGTATACTATGACTGGATCAACCCAAATAAAAGTGTTACGGGCTATGTGGCCTTGAATACGGGGAGAGATCGTTATAAAGTGCTTTCGGGAGATTTTGAGAATGGTTTAAAGCAGGGCCGGTGGCTGAGCTATTATGAAAGTGGATTGGTTAAGACGCTGGTTACTTATGACAGAGGTGTAACGCAGGGACCGTTTAAGGCTTTTGATGATAAAGGAGAGCTGATAGAAACCGGCCAGTACGTACAGGACAAGAAGGATGGAGAGTGGGTGATTAATGGAGGTCTACGGGTTGTTACTTTCAAAATGGATGAGGTGGTTTCGGATGTGAAGCGTACTAAAAAAGAACTGAAGCAATTAGAAGAAGCTAAGAAAAAAGGATTATAATCTACAGATCACAATAGCTGGATGCTATTGGTGGATTTGATCTATTATGATTAAATTTGTAAAACAAACGAATTATATAAAAATATGTCGCAAGAAATAGAACACGTTCCCTGTCTGATTATTGGTTCCGGACCTGCTGGTTATACGGCTGCAATTTATGCTGCCCGTGCAGACCTTAAACCTGTATTGTATACAGGTATGGAAGCTGGTGGACAATTGACACAAACTACGGACGTTGATAATTTCCCGGGTTATCCTACAGGTATTATGGGACCGGAAATGATGGAAGATTTTAGAAAACAGGCAGAAAGATTTGGTACTGATATCCGTTTTGGTTATGTAAGTTCTGTAGATTTTTCTTCCTTGCCACATAAAGTTGTAGTAGATGAGATTAAAACCATTACTGCTGATACAGTGATCATTTCTACTGGCGCAACTGCTAAATGGCTGGGTTTGCCTAGTGAACAAAAATATAATGGTTTCGGTGTTTCTGCTTGTGCAGTATGTGACGGTTTCTTTTTTAAAGGACAGGATGTTGCTATTGTTGGTGCAGGAGATACCGCAGCTGAAGAGGCTACTTATCTGGCCAAACTTTGTAAAAAAGTATATATGCTGGTTCGTCGCGATGAATTCAGGGCTTCAAAAGCCATGGTACACCGTGTGTTGAATACACCAAATATTGAAGTTATCTACAACTCTGAAGCAAAAGAGGTATTGGGTAATGGTAAAAATGTTACTGGTCTTAAGATCACTAATAATAAAACCGGAGAAGAAAAAGACATCGAAGTAGAAGGTTTCTTTGTGGCTATTGGCCATAAACCGAACACGGATATTTTCAAAGGATGGATTGATATGGATGAGACAGGTTATCTTAAAACTATTCCAGGTACAACCAAAACTAATGTTGAGGGTGTATTTGCAGCAGGAGATGTGCAGGACCATTACTATCGTCAGGCAGTAACTGCTGCCGGATCTGGTTGTATGGCTGCATTGGATGCGGAACGTTATCTGGCAGCTAAGGAACATCATTCAGAAGTCGTTTCTTAATCATAGAAATTATAACTAAAAGCGGATTTGTTTTAAACAGGTCCGCTTTTTTTATGCTTAATGGTTTTGTGTAGAAAAAAATATGCGCTGTTTCCGTTCATTTCAAACGTTTGATTTCTATTGTAACAAAAATGTGATGTATCGAAGGCGGCGGTTCTATTTATCTTAGGATAATTACTTAGTACCACCTAACACACAAAACAAATCATGAAAAAAATCTTACCAATTGTCATCTGTGCATTGCTGAGTACAAATTTGTACGCGCAAAATGATGCCAGCATGGGAATTATTCCTGCACCGGTTTCTGTAGAAAAGCATTCCGGATCCTTTATTCTGGATAAAACTACTTTGCTGGTCTCTGCCCATGCTGAAAATGCACGTGTTGCGGATCTGCTAAATGCTTTTATTGCAAGTAAAGGAGGTTTTGCGCTGAGAGAGGTTAAATCTCCGGAAGCTAACCACAAAGCTATAGTTATTACTTCTGAGGGCGCGGATAAGCTTCCGGAAGAAGGTTACAGGATCAGCATTACTAAAGATAAATTCCTGATCACCGGAAAGGGTGCGGGCTTATTTTATGCAGTACAATCAGTGATGCAGTTGTTGCCTGAAAAACAAGATGGCAAAATTACTGTACCAGCAGCAGACATTAATGATTATCCAAGGTTCAAATACAGGGGGATGCACCTGGATGTAGGTCGTCACTTATTCCCGGTTGCTTTTGTTAAAAAGTATATCGATATGATGGCCCAGTACAAATTGAATAATTTCCACTGGCATTTAACTGAAGATCAGGGATGGAGAATTGAAATTAAAAAATATCCAAAATTAACAACAATTGGATCCTCCAGAAATGGAAGTGTAATTGGTAACTACCCGGGAGTGGCAACAGATGATAAGGTATATAAAGGGTTTTATACTCAGAATGAGGTAAAAGAGATTGTAGCCTATGCTTCAGCCCGATATATTACTGTGATCCCGGAAATTGAGATGCCAGGACATGGTTCTGCTGCTATTGCGGCTTATCCTGAATTGAGCTGTTTCCCTAACGAGGATACCCCAACAGATCCTAAGGCGCCTTGGGCTGGTTCAAGAAAGGGTAAACAAGTTCAGCAAACCTGGGGTGTACACCAGGATGTTTTTGTACCAACAGAAAATACTTTCAAGTTCTTAGAGGATGTATTAGACGAGGTTCTTGTTCTTTTCCCATCTAAATATATCCATATTGGTGGCGATGAGTGCCCTAAAGATTTCTGGAAGCGTTCTGCTTTTTGCCAGGACTTTATTAAAAAGAACAATCTGAAGGATGAGCATGGTTTGCAAAGCTATTTTATACAACGTATTGAAAAGTATCTGAACGGTAAAGGTCGTTCGATCATTGGCTGGGATGAAATCCTGGAAGGTGGTCTGGCACCAAATGCAACTGTAATGTCCTGGAGAGGTGTTGAAGGTGGAATTGCATCTGCTCAGCAGCAACATGATGTGATCATGACGCCTGGATCAAATGGTTTGTATTTTGACCATAAGCAATCAAATTCTCCCGATGAGCCTTTGGCGATTGGAGGTTTTGCTCCTTACACCAAAGCTTATGGCTATGATCCTATACCGGCTGAATTGACGGCTGATCAGCAAAAGTATATTATTGGTGTACAAGCTAATCTATGGACTGAGTATATCGAAAGTCCTGAAAAAGCAGAGTATATGGTTTTTCCAAGGATGTTTGCTTTAGCAGAGATTGCCTGGACACAGAAAAACCGTAAGGATTTAAAGAACTTCTCAGAAGAACGTTTACCGCTTCATCTGGCACGTCTGGATAAAACCAATACAAATTATTGGGTGCCAACACCGATTGGACAGAATGATAAGGTGTTGAAAGGAAGTCAGTTTAATATTGAACTTAAAGTTCCGGTAGAGGGGGCTCAGATTTATTATACTTTAGACAATTACAGACCGTCTGAGAGTGCAGCTTTATACACAGGACCGATCAAAGTGAATGTGCCTGAAGGGAAGAAACTGAACCTTAAAACGATTGTAATCACTAAAAGTGGTAAGAGGAGTGTCGTGACTCAAACGGAATTAAATAATGGTGCACCGGACGCGCCTGCAAAATAGAATAATTAGTAGAAGTAAAAAAACGCCAGACAGGGGATTCTCCTTGTTTGGCGTTTTTTTTTGAGTTAAATTGCTTGCTGTATAATGTAACTAAGATGAACCCGACATCATTAAAATAATCTTAATGATCAAAGGCTCCATCTCACAATAAAATAGATGACAAGATGAAACTGAAAGATTTATTTGTAAAATCCTCCTTGTTCGCTTCAGGTATTTTACTTCTGTATTCCTGTACCAGCGATAATCCTGAAAAACATATTGCCTTGAGCAGCAACAAGCCTTTGGCAGAGAAGCAGGCTAACCCCTTTCCTTTTTATAGAAACATTGCCATCAGGCCAGGGCTTAATTTTGAAGTCGTGAGCTGGGGTAAAGGTGTTGACTCCCTGGGGGGATATTTGATTCTGATGTCAGACTCGGCCAGAAATGACTATAAGTCTTTTTCGAATGAACGAAAAGGTATCATTACAGACGCCTGGAATATGGATCTGGACAATGATGGGAATCCTGAACTCTATGTAGAATTGCTCAGTAAGAAAAATGTTCGTGATTTGAATGTTTATGAGTACAGCAGAAATGGTTTTCAGAAGATTAATTTCCCGTCGCTCACCAGCATTATGAAAAAGGTTTATAAGGGCAATGATAAATTTTTTATCAAGAATGGAGAATTGTTCAGGAGTTTTCCGATAACAGATCCTTCCGATACAACTAAAAAGTCTGGTGCAGAGAAGAAGCTTCAGTACAAATTAAACGGGAACAGTTTCTCTGTAACCGAAGTAAAAGAATAATTTTAGTGCCCGGTTTCTTTGAACTGGGCACTAATTCTTTCAAATTTCTCGATGAGAAGGCCTATACGCTCTTTTTCCCGGTTCATAACAGCTTTTCTGAATATGGTAGAACAGAAGATGATCCATCCAAAGGTAAAGGCTACAGTAACACATTGTTTCCAGAAGCTGAAATAGGAGAGTACTTCAAAAAAGAATAGAATAATGGCTATGCTTAAGGCTATCGTGTAAAACCAGTACAACTTGTGGTACAGGCTAAACCTGTTGAGCTGATAGAGTTTCAACTGGCTTAGAAATTCATTAGGATGGGCAGTAAAATCATTTTGTGAGATTAAGCGGTAACCTCTATACAAAATGAAGGTGTAAATAGCAATGGAGCAGACAATAATGCCTATACCTGCATGGGTAGTCCAGGATTGAAAATCAAAAAACAACCAGAGGGCAGCGAAGGCAAGGAGCGACAAGACCATGCCGCCGATGTTTAAAAGCGATTTGGTACGGATGCTGTTCACTTCCTTTTTTGCCTGGGCAAGCATTTCCTCAGAAGAGATGTTTACCTCCACTGTGTGTGACTGCCAAAGCGATTGTATATCTTCAAATTCTTGCATGCTCATTGTATATTTCTGTAAGTTTCTGTTTAATGCGGTGAATTTTTACCCTTAAATTCCCTTCACTGATGCCAGAGATTTCTGCAATCTCGTTATAGGGTAGTTCATCCAGTACCATAGTAATAATTAAACGGTCGTTCTCTTCCAGTTTGGATATAGATTTATAGAGTAAGGCAATCTGCTCATTCTTTTCTGAGTATTCTTCGACCTTGTTCTCTATGATGTTGTCTGTAAGTTCGTCCTTAGCTTGTCTCTTTTCTGATCTTAAATAGGTTAAACAGGTGTTTACGGCAATTCTGTAGATCCAGGTGGAAATCAGGGATTTGTTTCTGAATTTATCCAGGTTTTGCCAAACCTTTAAAAAGGTTTCCTGTAACAAATCATTTGCAGAATCCTTGTCTCCAGTATATCCATAACATAAATGGAATATTTTCTTGGAGTTGGTATCGAAGATTTGCTTAAATAACTGGTCTTTTTGTTCCACCTATAGAGAGTTGATATAGCTTTAGAAGTATTTTATGATTGTTTGTTACAGCGAAAATGCGAATTTTATTGGTTTATCAACAAACTTTATAGAATAATTTAATTATTGTAGTTTTACAGCCTTATAAAACTGTCCATGGCACAGCCTTGCAGTATTACAAACAAACCGTATTAATGAAATTAATTAGCAGATGTCGAAGAACAACAGATTAACGTTTTTTATTTTTTTAGCTCTGGTGCTGGGTATTGGCCTGGGATATTATCTGAATGTACAATCATTCAGTACCTATAATGATCATATCGCGGCTGCAGATACGAAAGTAAAAGCTTTAGATGGCCAGATCCTCAAAGTAAAAGACACCACCACAACTGTTTTTGCCGAATTGAAAGCGCAAAAATCAGCTGCCGAAAAATTAAGGCACGAAAATGAAGCCATCCGCGAAAAGAAACTGGAACCACTTACCTTGTTAAGTGATATTTTTCTGAGGCTGATCAAAATGATTGTTGCGCCGCTTGTTTTTAGTACCCTGGTAGTAGGGGTGGCCAAAGTAGGGGACATTAAAGCGGTGGGAAGAATTGGTGGTAAGACCATGTTATGGTTTATCAGTGCTTCTTTGCTTTCGCTGGTGCTGGGATTGATTATGGTTAATATTTTCCGGCCGGGTGAGACGATGCATTTGCCTTTGCCGCCGAGTAATGTGGATACCGGGATTCATAAAGTGGCTTTGTCTATGAAAGACTTTATCTCCCATATCGTTCCTAAAAGTATGGCGGAGGCAATGGCAACCAATGAAATCCTGCAAATTGTGGTATTCTCCTTGTTCTTTGGTGTAGCTACAGCGGCTATTGGAGAAAAGGGGCAGGTTATCATCAGTTTCTTTGATGCTGTTGCTCATGTAATTTTGAAAGTAACGGGTTATGTGATGAACTTTGCACCTTTTGCTGTTTTTGGAGCTATGGCTGCTATTGTGGCTAAACAGGGGCTTAGTGTGCTTTCCACCTACGCTTTATTCATAGGAGAATTTTATTCTACCATGCTGTTGTTATGGCTTGTACTGATTTTTATTGGTTTTACCATTTTGAAATCCAGGGTGTTTAACCTGATGAACCGGATGAAAGAACCTGTTTTGGTGGCTTTTAGTACGGCAAGTAGTGAAGCTGCTTATCCAAAAACAATGATGCAGCTGGAGCGTTTTGGCTGTAAAGATAAAATTGTGAGCTTTGTGCTGCCGTTGGGTTATTCTTTTAACCTGGATGGCTCTATGCTCTATATGACTTTTGCTTCTTTATTTATTGCACAGTCTTATGGGATCCATTTGTCTTTTGAACAACAGATTACCATGCTGCTGATCCTGATGCTAACGAGTAAGGGTATTGCAGGGGTACCAAGGGCTTCCCTGGTGGTTATTGCAGGGACAATTGCTACCTTTAACATTCCCGAGGCTGGGCTTGCATTACTGATTGGGATAGATCCATTGCTGGATATGGGCAGGTCTGCTACCAATGTCATTGGAAATAGTTTGGCCACTGCGGTGGTGAGTAAGTGGGAAGGTGAACTAACTGAGCCTTTAGATTAGAATACAACATACATTATAAATACATTTAAATGAGTACCAGAGGAAAAAAGATATTTTTAATACTAACTATCGTCGTGCCTTTTTTGATTTATTGCGTGGTCTATTATGCGCCAATCATCAAAAATGCACCTTTCAGATCTAATGAATTTGTTTCATTGCAGTTTAAATGGGGCGTAGGCAAAGATTTGGTCAATTCCTATGATTCTGCCACAGGCGACTATCAGTATCTGAACAGCCGGGATTCTTTAGTGAAAACGAACGTAAAGCTGCGCACTAATGACATTATATATTTGCACAATAAAGCCAACGAACTGGGCTTATGGAATTTTCCGGATGTTATTGCCAACAGGGAATCAGATCTCACTTCGCCTAAAGTATTAAGGTATGAATTTCAGTTTAACTATAAACGCAGATCTAAGAAAGTGATCCTGATGTCTGATTTTAATGAAATTCCTAAACTTGGAGACGCGGCTACCCAGATGAAAAACCTGGTAGCGCAAACGATTAATGATGCGGAAGAGCGTTACGGCAAGGAAGCTAAGGGTAAATAAGTAGATTTTGTACAAATATATTTGCCCTATTGTTCAATTCATTTGAATTTAGAAAAAATAGTTCTATATTTGCACCTCGATAAAAAAAATAAACAATTTAAAATAATAATTATTTAACAATGTACGCAATAGTAAATATAGCAGGACAGCAATTCAAAGTTGCAAAAGACCAGCACCTTTTTGTACACCGTTTGCAAGGAGATGAAGGCGCTAGTATTGAATTTGACAATGTATTGTTGGTTGAAGATGGTGGTAAAATCTCTGTAGGAGCTCCTGCATTGAAAGGTGCTACAGTTTCAGCTAAAATCGTGTCTCATTTAAAAGGTGATAAAGTAATCGTTTTCAAAAAGAAACGTAGAAAAGGTTACAAAAAGAAAAACGGTCACCGTCAGTATTTCACCAAAATCCAGATCTCTGGTATCAGTTTATAATTATTGTTTAACACAAAAATTGCCGTTAGTTTAGGCAGTTTATAAAATATAAAACAAGATGGCACATAAAAAAGGAGCCGGTAGTTCCAGGAACGGACGTGAATCGCATAGCAAACGCTTAGGTATTAAAATCTTCGGCGGTCAAGAAGCTATTGCCGGAAATATCTTAGTACGTCAGCGCGGTACAAAACACCACCCGGATAAAGGTGTAGGTATTGGAAAAGACCATACCTTATTTGCTTTGGTTGATGGTACCGTAATCTTCAAGAAAAAACAAGATAACAAATCTTATGTATCTGTTTTACCTACTGAAGTTGTAAAAGAAGTTGTAGAGAAAAAAGCACCTGTTGCTAAAGCTGAGAAAAAAGTAGCTGCTCCGAAAGAAGCGCCTGCTAAAAAAGCACCTGCAAAGAAAGCTGTTAAAGCTGAAGCACCTGCTGCTGACGCTGCTGCAGAGTAATCTTAAAGATACATTAAATGAAAAGGGTTGTGACATATGTTGCAACCCTTTTTGTTTTAGTACTGATGGCTGGAGGTTTTGAGGATCCGGATTTCCTTTTCCAGTTTTTTTAGCAGTGTATCAAAGGTTTTAAGTGTGTTTTCCAGTTCCTGGATAACCGTATTCGCTCTGATCTGGTCTGTTTGTTCATCTCCATCCTTTCCATGAAGCAGCCAGTTATAGCTTTTGCTATAATATCTGGCAATTACATTCAGGATATTAAAGGAGGGAAATTGATTTCCCAATTCAATCTGAGAGTAATTACTTCTGGAAATACTTAACAGGTCTGCAACTTTTGACTGAGAAAGATGGTGTGCAGTTCTGAGGGCCTTTATTCTTTCGCCTATATCTTTCTTTGATAGGATTTCTTGCATAAGTAATATTAATTTCGTTGATTTGTTTAGGATCTCGTTAGTGAATATTAATTATATCGAGACAATTATTACTCCAAAATCAAGTATTAGAGTTAAATTGCCAGGATTTTGAATTTTTTTAGGAAAATTGTTTTCTATTAATGTAATCTTCGGTAGAAATAAATTATGCAATATTGAGCGTCATGTTTTTTACATTTTTTTTTATTGGGTTTTTTTTTTTTTTTTTTTTTTTTTTTTTTTTTTTTTTTTTTTTTTTTTTTTTTTGACAGAAAATATCAGTTGGCCTACTATAAAATAGAGTCA
>NZ_QAIL01000338.1 GCF_003061025.1 Pedobacter sp. HMWF019
CCTTGATACATATGCTTTATAAAAACAATTGGTGTTTTTTCAAAGATAATGTGCTATAAAGATATTTCAATCGACATTAAAACATTTTAATGTGGCTATTACTTTCTGTTGAAAATAGGACCAAATTTCTTCATATAGTCATTTAGCTGTGCCTGTATTTTATTGGAAATGACAGTTTGTTTACCTTCTTTGGTGAAATCGACCATAGCATTCAAAAATTGCAAACTGAGCTGGACATCACGCACATTTACATTGTTTTTACTTCCGTTTAATAAATTGTAATTGTACTCCAATTGATCAATAATGTAGGTGTCGGCAGTGTCTATCAGCTTATTGCCCAGTGTAATATCGTTTAATTGGAACGCCAGTTCGGCTAAAAAAAGTTTATGGCTTATTACATCGAGATAGGGTACTATATCAGGCATTTCCTGATCATATTTATGCAAAGCTTTCAAAGCAAGGTCATTATGTCCTTCTTGTATCAGGCCTTGCATGAGTTCAATGAAAGTTGAGGTGACCACTGGATAATACATCCACCTGGATTCATGATCGAGATAACGTGCATTTTTAAAATTACCAAACCTGAACTTGTTCATCACGGTATTATACATCACCATGGTATTTGTTTTGCTCATCTGATTTTGAAGCTTGGTATCTTTTTCAAAAGGTATTAAGTGATACACAAAACCCTCTTTATATAAGTACGGCTGTAAGCCAATAAAATTATCGCTATTCATTGTTGTGGTAAAACAAATCGGTCTTTTCCAGTTATTATGCACCAATATATCAAGCATAGCCAGGTTGTCCTTGGTGATATAGTTTGATGTATACTGCCATTCCATGCTCTTGGTGAGCTTACTTTTCTGATCTGGTGCAATCACACCATTTTTAAGAACCTCTTCCGGATCTATAGTAATTTTGAAGTTTTTCGTTGGCAGATAATTGCCATAATCACCACTTTGGTATTGCAACATGACTTGTTTATCATCAGATGTTATAAAATCAAATACTTCCTTTAACTCTACAGGCCCAGAAATTTTCTGGTCATTGTAGTAAATGGCGTCCCTAACACCTTCTTTATATTTGTCGTAAGGCATAGAGATCGGCAAGGGATCCGATTGGTTCATTCCCTTCTGCATCTGGTGGATATACCAATCGGCTCCGAAAAGACTCAGGTTAACAATACGAACATCCGGTCTAATATTCTCTACTTCCTGTGCATACCATAATGGATAAGTGTCATTATCACCATAGGTAAATAAAATAGCATTTGGCGGACAAGAAATAAGGTAGTTATAGGCCATATCGTGCGCAACCCACTTGGTAGAACGATCATGGCTTTTCCACTCCTTAGCCACGAGTACCATTGGAGCCAGCAAGAGGCAAATTACAGTGGAACCAATAGCGGCGGTTTTGGGGCTAGCAAACGTACGGACGAATTCAGCAATGGCGAGTACACTGAGGCCTATCCAAATGGCAAAGGCATAAAAGGAACCCACATAGGAATAATCTCTTTCTCTTGGCTGCACTGAAGGCTGATTCACATAGAGTACAATAGCCAGGCCAGTGAAAAAGAAAAGTAACAGGATCACCAAGGCATCCTTCTTTTTACGCTTAACATGATAAATAGCCCCTATAAGGCCCAGAATTAAAGGCAGAGCATATAATGGAGCATAAGTTATGCCATTGGTCACAGATTTTGGTAAATGCTTATTGCCATCGAAAATACCACTTGTCCAGTTGCCATCAATGCCATCCTTGGTGGTTTGTCCATCCGCATCATTATAACGGCCAACAAAATTCCATAAAAAGTATCGCCAATACATCTGGTACATCTGCCAGCTCAGCATCCATTGTATATTATCGCTAAAGTTTGGAGCTCTATCTCCTGAAATCTGGAGCCAATCTTTGTAAAATTGAATATCTTGTGCACTTGTACTGTACATCCGGGGTAAAAAAGTAGTATGATTATAGATCGATTCAACTTTGTTCCCGGCATTGTCGTATTGTGTTTTTCCTTTTCGGTAAATAATCTCTCCTTGCTTTTGATCTATAACATCAGCGTCGTAATAGGGGCCCTTTAGCAAGGGGTTCTCTCCATACTGGATGCGGTTAAGGTAACCATATAATGTAAATGCGTTATCGGGATGTGAATTGTTTAAGTGAGGATTTGCAGAGGCCCTGATTGGTATATAAGCAAAAGAACCGTAACCAAAATAGATGAAAGCGATACACAACAGTGCGAGGTTAAGCTTTGGTTTCTTATGCCGGATACTGTACACAATGCCCCCTACAATTGTTGCAATAAGCAACAATATAAAGAAAAGTGCGCCGGTGCCGAAGCTTAAACCAAGTGAGTTTACAAAGAAAAGATCGAAGTATGCGGCAAGTTTAACGGTATAACCCCTGATACCATATTGCACAACAGCCAATATAACAATGCTGGTCAAAAAGGCCCGAATTCCATTTTTTATAGTGATCTTTTTACTCCTTCTGAAAAAGTAAACCATGGCTATAGCCGGAATGGTTAGTAAGTTAAGCAGATGTATACCAATTGATAAACCCATAATATAGGCGATGAAAACCAGCCATTTATCAGCCCGGGGTTCATCTGCATGGGCATCCCATTTTAATATGGCCCAGAATACAATTGCAGTACACATGGACGATAAGGCAAATACGATGGTCTCAACTGCCGAAAACCAAAACGTATCGGTATAGGTAAACGCTAAAGCGCCAACTAAACCAGATCCCATGATCAGGATGAGATTTGATTGGCCCACCTCGTCGTCGCGTTTATTAAGGAGCAATTTTTTTGCAAGTGCAGTTATGGTCCAGAACAAAAACATAATGGTTGCTCCGCTGGCTATTGCCGAACCCATATTTGTAAAATAAGGCACCTTAGTATGATCGCCCAGGGAGAGTAAGGAGAACATTTTGCCTAACATAGCAAATACAGGATAACCTGGTTGGTGGGATACTTGTAAACGATAAGCACATGAAATAAACTCACCGCAATCCCAAAAACTTACTGAAGGCTCCAGGGTTAAAATGTAGGTGACCGAAGCGATGACAAAACAAAGCCAGCCTAACAGATTATTAACTTTTTTGTACTGCATTTACATATGTTTTTTATACCAAGTTTAAAGGTCTGTATTTTATCGCCAAGTAGGAGGGAAATCAAGCTCACATTAAGTAATTCTAATGACGTCCAGTTTAAGTTCCATTTCCTGATTTCTAAAAATAGGAAACATAAATTATAATTTTAAACAGATAGACATAGTGTATCCTGACTAACAATTTCCTCATTTTTTTTCATAGTGTAAATGGCTGTTCTAATATCAAAATTAAACTTATGATATAAAGGGTTGTATGGGTGGGCGCTAAAGGTCAAAAACCAGATGAGATCTTTGGTGTAAAGTACTCCAATACATTTGTCTTGTTCTACGATAGGTAGTGATTCCAGATCAAGATCTAGTAAGACATCCAGTGCTTTGATAACAAGGTTCTCCGGATGTAAATAAGTTTGGGTTTTTAGGTGGGGAGAGTCAAAAGATCCTCCTTTTGTAATCAGGGATTTAACGGTCATTGGGATGGTGGTGGTGGGGTAGGGTCAGGCCATTACAGATATCATTTGAAGGGCTACACTCCCAAGTTCTTGGTTTTCGAAAATTTTCACGTGTTTGCTTGCCTGAGCTGGTGAAATCCCTTTGGAGAACAGTTTCCATGCTGTTTGAGGATCAATAACCAAGGTTGAATCTGGAATTTGACTGGTCTCGCCGGTTTGTTGCCAGCCAGAATCCGTATTAATAATCCTCCATTGTCCACCTGCTTCACCAGTGATTCTAACCTCTACAATACTCCCTTCTGGTGCATGTGTATTGCGGTAAGTATATGGAAGTGCATACATTAAGGTCTTTATAAAAGGATAGAAGAGTTCTTTGGTAAAGAGGCCAGGGTTATTTACCGCATCTCTGATTTGTTGCTGATGGATAAACTTTTCGGTGTATTCCCTGGCAATATGAAACCAGTTCTCTGATTGACTTTCTCCAGCCCAAGCTACAGGGGAAATGGCTTTATCAAATGGGTTTAGTGTCCTTAAGTAGGCATAGTACTGTTCTCCTGTAATTTGGAGGAGATTTGTAACGAGTTTTGAACTCAATCTTTTGGCTGCTTGTATCCATTCTGCATTTTGTTGGTTTAGATAAACGATGAGGTCTGTATAAGAGTGGAATGGCTTGGAGGGTGCATTGAAATGCTGATCCCGGGACCCCGAGAGGGCGCGCATATTTCCGTCCAGAAGATGTGCGGCAATGTCTTTTACTGTCCAAAGCGAAGCAATGGTTGGAAGTTGCCATTCCTTTTCTTGTAAGGAGTTAAGCAGTTCTATGAGTAAGGTGTCTAAAACTGGGAAGAGGTGAAGTGTTTGGATTGGTATTTCCTTGCTTATCTTATCCATCAATGCTAAAGATAAGCATATTAGAGAAAAATAAGGAAATAAATGTTGTTTAAACATTTATCAGATCCAGAACGATGTTTAGTCTAGAGATACTTTGTTTACATAGGATACTGCGAATTCGAAAAAAACAAAATAAACGTATATATTTAAAAAAAACTACAACTAATGAAACATAAACTTTGGCTTAGCCTTGCACTTTTGACCTCAATTTCTTTTGCTTCAACAGCACAAACTGTAACACTCGATTACCATTTTAATCATGAAGTAAGAAACAATAAAACAGGCCAGAAGGAAAGGTTTCATTACATGTGGGAAGATACTGGGAGTACAGGATTTTCTATATTGGGAAAGGCCTTTACCGGCAATGGTGCAAAGTTGAAGTCTTTAGATGCCGCGCCAACAGCTGCCAATTTGAAATATACAGATGTATATATTATCGTTGATCCAGATACCAAAAAAGAGAGCCCAAGCCCTAACTACATTGAAAAGAAAGATATCCTTGAAATTGTTAAATGGGTGAAATCCGGAGGTGTGCTGTTTTTACTTGCGAATGATAGTGCCAATGTAGAACTGCCTCACTTTAATCAGTTAGCAGGGAAATTCGGGCTTCATTTTAATGATGATCTTCAAAATCATGTGATTAATGATGATCATTTTGAGGATGGTGCCATAGAAATCAAGAATGACCCAATCTTTAAGACCAGCCGCAAGATTTTCATGAAAGATGTTTGTTCCATTTCGGTTACTGGCGCAGCTTATGCCGGTTTGAAAAATAAGGATAATGCTGTTATTATGGCCATCACCAAATACGGAAAAGGAACGGTTGTAGCTGTAGGAGATCCTTGGTTGTACAATGAATATACGAATGGCAGGTTACCATCGGATTTTGAGAATGATAAAGCAGCTCATGACATTTCAAAATGGTTAATGGAGCAGATTCCAGCGAAATAATCTTTTTGCAGTAATAAAAATATCATTTTGATAAAGTTTAACCCCTAGGATTTGGATAATACAATAACGTATCGTAATATTGCGATACAAAATTATGGGACTTACAAAATCAGAAATATTCACCGAAGAGCAAAACAGGCTTTCCACTTTACTGAAAGCTATTGCCCATCCTGCCAGAATAGCCATCTTACAACAGATTATTAAATCTAATGCCTGTATTTGTGGCGATTTGGTGGAAGAATTGGGATTAGCACAGGCCACAATCTCACAACATTTAAAAGAATTGAAAACAGCAGGCTTAATTCAAGGTACAATTGAAGGTGTGTCTGTTTGCTATTGTATAAACCCGGTAGTTTGGAAAGATCTGGAAAAACAGCTTTCAGGCTTCTTTGGTACGTACAACTTCAAAGCAGATTGCTGCTAAAAAAATTTGATCAAATGTATCGTAATATTGCAATAATACTATAGAAGGAATCTAAAATTATAATCATCATAAACAGAATTTAAAATCATGGATAAAACAGAAGCAATTAACTGGAAAACCTTTAAAGAAACATTAGAACAACATCCAGACTTGACGTTGCAATTTCAATACGCAGAAGACAAATGGGTGGATGTTTCCTATCACATCACCGAAATAAAACAAGCTCCGATTGTATCAGTAGACTGTGGCGGCGTTATAAATAGCTGGACCGAGATCATTGTCCAATTGTGGGAGCCAGAAGGGGAGGAACAAGATAGAGCCATGAAAGTAAGTAAAGCTTTATCTATTGTTAACCTTGTAGAGAAATCACTTCCTTTAAATCCGGTTGGTACTGTTAAAATTGAATTTGGAAATTCTCAATTTGATACCAGACAAATGTTTCCAAATAACTTTCTGATCTCTGGAGAAAACCTGATTATCGATTTGCGTCCTGATGCCGTTCAGTGTAAAGCTATTGGAAGAGGTGGAAGTTGTGGCACAACTGATACCGATGAGGAATGCTGCACACCAGGTGTGAATAAAGAGGCCACGCTGAAACCGAAACTGCAGACGATAAATCTTGCGAGCACAGATCAAATGTGTGAACCCGGCTCTGGCTGTTGTTAAAATATAAAACAGATGAAAAATGTATTAGTATTATGCACCGGAAATAGTTGCAGAAGCCAGATTGCAGAAGGTTATTTGAGGTTTTTTGCCGGAGATCAGGCAGAAATTTATAGTGCGGGCATAGAAACACATGGTATTAATCCGAGGGCAATTGAGATCATGAAAAGAGACGGAATCGACATTTCCGACCATACTTCGAACAATGTTAACGAATACACCAATATCGATTTTGATTTTGTGATTACTGTATGTGACAATGCAAAAGAGAGTTGTCCTTATTTCCAGACCAATGCGGTTAAGCTGCATTACAACTTTCCTGATCCTGCTAAAGCAAAAGGCAGCGAAGAAGAAATCATGGAACAGTTTCGCGAAGTCAGGGAAATGATCAGGAAATACGCTCAAAACTTTGCGAATGAAAACTTAAAGCATTAACATGTCTGCAAATTATTGTACGCCCGCCGCTGAACGAAAACAACTTGGTTTTTTAGATCGTTATCTAACGCTTTGGATATTCATAGCTATGGGTATTGGCGTGACCCTGGGCTATTTTATGCCTTCATCAGCCAATTTTATCAATTCCTTTTCAAGCGGAACAACAAATGTTCCGCTTGCCATTGGTCTAATTTTAATGATGTACCCACCTCTTGCCAAAGTTAAGTATGAGCAAATGGGCAAGGTATTTAAAGATACCAAGGTTTTAAGCGTTTCATTAGTCTTAAATTGGGTAATTGGCCCATTATTAATGTTCTTTTTAGCGATTACTTTTTTAAGGGACTATCCTGAATATAGGATTGGCCTCATCCTGATTGGCCTTGCCAGATGTATTGCAATGGTTGTCGTTTGGAATGAACTAGCCGAAGGAAACCGCGAGTATGCCGCCGGATTAATTGCGCTAAATAGTATTTTTCAGGTATTTCTATACAGTGTTTTTGCCTATATCTTCATTACTGTTCTTCCTCCGTATTTTGGCTTTCCAAGCCAGGACGTAAATATCACCATTTCAGAAATTGCCAAAAGCGTGGGTGTTTATTTGGGAATTCCTTTTGCAATGGGCGTGATCAGCAGATATGCATTGATGGCACTTAAAGGAGAAGAATGGTTTCAAAACAAATTTGTACCACTGATCTCGCCAATTACGCTGGTCGCATTGCTCTTTACGATCGTGGTGATGTTTAGCTTAAAAGGTAAACTCATTGTTCAAATTCCTTTGGATGTGGTAAGAATCGCAATTCCTTTGGTGATCTATTTCTCCATCATGTTTGTCGTTAGCTTTTTTGCAGGGCGTTATTTTGGCGCTGATTACTCCAAGTCTACTTCAATTGCCTTTACCGCAACAGGAAACAACTTTGAATTGGCGATCGCAGTAGCAATTGGTGTATTTGGGATCAATTCAGGACAGGCATTTGCAGGAGTTATTGGCCCTTTGGTAGAAGTACCTGCCCTTATCGCATTAGTCAATTTGGCATTTTGGTTTAGAAAGAAGTACTTTCCAGTAAAATTATATTTATGAAAATTCGATTAGTTTGGAAGAAAATTACCCATCATTTTTTTAAATTTATTACTTAATCCCAATTTTAAAGATGTTATTTCGTTTTCCGCCATTATTTCCAGACATTAACGATCCAACCTTTTTATCTGCAGATTCTAAAATGTTTGCTAAACTGAAAATCGAATCCAGGGCTGGAAAAAGAAC
>NZ_QAIL01000339.1 GCF_003061025.1 Pedobacter sp. HMWF019
CAACATATGTACCAAAAAAAGAACTTGCTACTATAATAACTTTTTACCCGCCTCTAAAGCGTAAACAACGCAATGTCACAGAATATTTACTTCCCTTTCCAATTTTACGCCAAATTTTTGGCACACTTCATTAATAATCTGTTCCGAAAAACTATACACTTCTTGTCCTGTAGCATGACCATGATTTACCAGTACAAGTGCCTGGTTTTTCCATGTACCTGTCTCTCCTACCACTTTTCCCTTAAAACCACATTGCTCAATCATCCATCCGGCCGCCAGCTTAACCTGCCCCTCCCCAAAAGGAAAGCTTACTATATCCGGATAAGATTGTTTCACCTCTTCATATTGCCTGGTTGATATTACCGGATTTTTAAAAAAACTTCCAGCATTACCAATCGTTGAAGGATCAGGCAGTTTACTCACCCTGATATCAGAGACCACCGCAGAAATATCACTTATTGTTGGCTTGGATATATTCCTGGAAGAAAGTTCAGCCTGAATAGCACCATATGTTGTTTTAAGATCAGCTGAGGCAGAAAGATTAAAACGAACTGATGAAATAATGTATTTGCCTCTCAGCTCATTCTTAAAGATACTATCCCGATATCCGAATTCACATTCATTATAACTAAAAATCCTCTTAGCTCCTGTTGCAATCTCAAATGCTGTGCAACTGTGAAAGACATCTTTTAACTCAACCCCATACGCACCTATATTCTGAATTGGAGAGGCACCAACCGTACCCGGAATTAAACTCAGGTTCTCCACTCCTGCCAAACCATTGCTCACACAATATTGAACCAGGTTATTCCAAACCACTCCCGCACCCGCAGTAACCAGAACCCTATCCTTTTCCTTTTGGCTGCTGATTCCCGGAATACTGATCTTAATCACAAGTCCTGAAAAATCTTTAGTTAATAAAATATTACTTCCTCCGCCCAAAACAAGCAGATCATTCTCTTTAATAATATTCAAAGACAAGAGCTGAACAAGTTCATCTTCACTAAAAATTTCCACGAAATATCTTGCAACCGCAGCTATAGCAAAAGTATTAAAAGGCTTTAAAGAAACGTTTTCCTGAATAAAAGACATGCTAAGATTTTTTTTTAAACACTGCAAATGTAATCGTTAACATGTGTAATAAATATGTTAAAGTTAATATTTAAAAAAAATGCATAATTTAACGTCCCAAATATTTTATAAGGTTTATATCAGCATTCAGGCAAGGCAGGATTCAGTTCAACATGGAAAATCAGGATAAGAAAAGAATTTTAATTATAAATGCAGCGTTGAAAAGATTTGCTCATTATGGATTGGCAAAAACCACAATGACAGAAATTGCGAAGGACATCTCTTTTTCAAAAGCGCTGCTTTATTATTATTTTCCAGACAAACTGAGTCTCTACGTCAGTGTAATTGAACACTTAATGCACTCCATCAGCAAAGATCTGCTGAAGTCTGTAGAAAAAACAGCCACAAGTACCGAAGGTATTATGATGCTCCTGCAGAAAAGACAAGGTTATATCCAGAAATATTATAATTTAATGGAATTTTCCAAAATGATTGGTCCGGAATTACCGGCAGATTTGTTTGAAAAATTTAACAAGGCAAAGGATTTTGAATTAAAGATCATTACTGCTCTACTGAACCGCGGAAGTGCCGCCGGAGAATTCATTATCGATGATGCAGCTTACATTACAGAAATTTTTGTTGAGGCATTAGCCGGGATCCACTTCAATATTCTAAACAAAGACAGAAAGATCTTCCCAAGCAAAGAGCAGTTCAAACAAATCTTTGTAAAAGAAAAAAGATTCGCAGATATCTTTCTATCTGGATTAAAACGAAATATTTAGTCACAAAAAAGTCATTTCTCCTAATTTTTTAACTTAAGTTTTAATATACCATTATTCGGCTGTACTTTTGACCTTATTAATAAAAAAGTCAGAAAGTAAAAGAGTAGAATGTTAGAGACAGACAAAAAACGAGAGTTAATTATAGAAGGAGCAATTAAACGC
>NZ_QAIL01000340.1 GCF_003061025.1 Pedobacter sp. HMWF019
GTCCTAATTATTAGGGCCCTTTTTTATTAAACAACAAATAGGTACATAGCCATCCAAAAAACAACTTGTAATTAAACAATTTCTTGTTTAATTTAATTTTAATTACGAATTTGGTAATTCATGCAAGATTTTTCTCTTTATTTTCAGCTAGGCTGGCAACATATTCTTGACTGGCGCGGATATGATCATATCCTCTTTGTAATGGTACTTTGTGGCACCTATAGTATTTCTGAATGGAAAAAAGTACTGATCCTGGTCACTGCTTTTACGGTTGGCCATAGCATTACATTAGCATTAAGTGTGCTCAACTATATCCACATCAATACACCACTGGTCGAATTTTTAATCCCACTCACCATACTGATCACGTCAGCCTCCAATATCCTGAACAAAAAGCCCAAGAAGAATGGAATTCAGTTTAAATATATCCTTGCTTTGTTCTTTGGATTAATCCATGGCATGGGATTTTCCAATTATCTAAAAACGATTCTAGGAAAAAGTTCCAGCATTGTAGCCGAATTATTTGCTTTTAATGTAGGTCTTGAATTTGGACAGATTATCATTGTTGCAGGAACATTAATTACCTCTTTTATACTGATATGGATCATAAAAATAAAGAAATGGGACTGGACGTTCTTTCTTTCTTCAGCGGTATTCGGAATTTCCTTCATAATGGCAGCAGAACGCCTTCATGCGCTTTTGTAGACAAAAATAAGAACCGTGACAATTAGAATAATCCCAATTGCCCTTTGTCATCAATATCAACATCATCTGGATTGGTAATCTCGAATTTAATCTTCTTTTTAACTACAGGTTCATTTTCATCGTCCGTACTTTCCTTAACAACCTTTGCTTTTTTAACAGGCTCAGGCTTCGGTACCTCTGCTGGCTTTTGACTCACAAACTTTGGTTTTACCTTAACTGGTGGCTGAGCTGGCTGATCATCTTCTTCTACTTTCGGTTTAATTACTTCAGGTTTCAGTTCTTCGATTACTTCCTCCGCTTTAGGTTCAGGTTCGGCAACAGCCACTTCCTGAACTTCAACTTCTTCTTTTACCTCCAAAACTTCTGCATTAAACTCTGGTTCAATTTCCGCTGATATCTCTACCGGCGCTTGCTCTCCTTCTTCCGAAGCATCAACTTCTGCTATATCTTCGGCAGGCTCTATACCTGGTGGAACGATACTCTCATCAGCTGGCTCTATTTCTTCATGATCCGCAATTACAATGTTTTTAACATCGTGAGGTGTCATTCTGTTTCCATTAGCGCGGATGCCTTTTACATCTATGAATTCGGCCAGCACAATTTCCAGCGTCTCTGGAATCTGAGTTTTACCTTTCAGCACATCCACAGTTAACCTTGCAGCTGGATTACCAGTTAGATATACAAACTTAGATCCCTGTTCTTCACTGATCAGACTCAGTTTTTTTCCAACACCAATACTTTCGAAAAGGAATCTCTTTATGAAGTAGTTCTTGGCTTTACCCTCATATTGTACAACTGCGAAAGGTTTTTCCGGATCATATTTCTGTATCAGAACCAAATCAGCATCAAAGTGATTACTCAGTTCAAAAGTACTGAGTTCGTACCAGCCATCCTTGTGAACCTGCAATATTTTATCGTCACCATCAAATTCACCAAGATATTTTCCTCTTCCATCCACATTCAGACGGCGCAGCAAGTCATCATACCAAATCTTTAGTCCAGATAAAGTAGATACACCCTTAGTCTTTAAGATGATCTTTTTAATTGGATACTTAGATACAATATTTCCCTGTGAGGCACGGCCTTTAATTGCAATTTCGGCAAAGTCAAGGTCAAATACCAGCTTTTTCAGCTTAGTATGTGGTTTAAGCTGAACATTCACAATCTCTGCTTCTCCATTAGGGTTTGCAGTAAAGTAAAGCACTTTAGACCCTTTACCTCCCTTGGTCAGATCATATTCCTTATCTCGGGTTACTCCTACTACAGCAAAACGTTTGATATAAGAAATTCCGCTCGCTCCATCTTTATAAATCATATTATAAATGGTGCGTTCATCTCCTTTCTTAAATACTGCAGCATGGATGATCCCCTTTCCAACAAAGGTTTTATCAGCAACCTTGGTAATAATGCATTTTCCATCCTCCCTGAATACGATAATCTCATCCAGATCAGAACAATCAGCAACAAACTCATCTTTTCGCAAACCGGTCCCAATAAACCCATCCGCGATATTCATATATAATTTGACATTGGCCAGGGCCACTTTTGAAGCCTCGACCCTATCGAACAAACGGATTTCCGTTTTACGTTCACGGCCTTTGCCATATTTATCTTTTAATTTCTGGTACCAGGCAATTGCATAATCAGTCAGATGTCTCAAATGATTTTTAACCACTTTGATTTCATCTTCCAGTGCCTTCATCTGTTCATCTGCCTTTTTAACGTCAAAACGGGTGATACTGCTCATTGGTTTATCGATCAGCTTCTTAAAATCCTCAGGAAGAATCTCTCTGTATAGTTTTGCCTTAAATGGCTCAAACAATACATTTAACACCTCAACAACACCATCAAAATTTCCCGAATTCTCATAGTCAGGATGTTTATACATCCCCTCCTGAATAAAGATTTTCAGCAACGAACTAAAGAAAATCTTCTCTTCCAGTTCGAAAAGCCGGATTTCCAATTCCTGTTTCAACAGGGACTTCGTATGTTTCGTATTTTCAACAAGGATGTCATTAACACTCATGAAATGAGGTTTATCCTCCTTAATGATACAGGTATTTGGTGAAATAGAAACCTCACAGGACGTAAATGCATACAGTGCATCGATAGTGACATCCGGAGAAATACCCGGTGCAAGTTGAATCACAATCTCTACGTTCTGAGCAGTATTGTCCTCTATTTTCTTAATCTTGATTTTGCCTTTATCATTAGCTGATAAAATACTGTCAATTACAGAACCTGTAGTCGTACTGAAAGGAATCTCTGTGATCACTAAAGTCTTTTTATCCTTTTCTGTGATCTTAGCCCTTACTCTGACCTTTCCTCCCCTCATTCCTTCGTTATAAGCAGAAAAATCTGCCATACCTCCTGTAAAGAAGTCAGGAAGAATATTGGGCCGCTCACCTTTAAGGACCTCTATAGAAGCGTCCAGCAATTCCACGAAATTGTGCGGCATAACCTTAGTAGCTAAACCAACAGCAATTCCTTCTGCCCCTTGTGCCAACAACAAAGGGAACTTTACAGGTAAAGTTAAGGGTTCATTATTTCTTCCATCATAGCTGAGCTGCCAGATTGTTGTATCGGCATTAAAAACAACTTCATTAGCAAATTTTGAAAGACGAGCCTCAATATAACGCGGGGCTGCTGCACTATCGCCAGTTACCGGATCGCCCCAGTTTCCCTGACAATCAATCAGTAGATCCTTCTGCCCAATCTGTACCATCGCATCGCCAATAGAGGCATCTCCATGGGGATGGTACTTCATCGTATTACCGATTACATTCGCCGCTTTATTAAAACGTCCGTCATCCATTTCTTTCAATGAATGCATGATCCTGCGCTGTACCGGTTTTAATCCGTCATTAATATGGGGAACTGCCCGGTCCAGGATTACATAAGAAGCATAATCGAGGAACCAGTTTTCATAAAGCCCGTTGATAGGGATTATGTTATGCTTATTTTCTTCGTTAACGTTTTCTTCTAGTTCTTCGCTCATTAAAATGATGTTGGATGTTGTAAATATAACTGATGAATTGAAATTTCTGAACAGAAGTTTTTAACAATTCATTGAGAACGCAAAGATAAGTAAAATCATCTGAAATCAGCCTGATAAACGATCTTCAATAAACACAAAGGGCAACAAACTCCTTATTCCTTTCACCTTTAAAATCTCCCCATTCATACAGTAAAACAAAACCTCGATCTCCTTTTTCTGTCTTTGCTCAAACTCAGCCATGACCTGCAAACAGGCACCACAAGAGGTTATGGGTTTTTCTATTTTAAAATGACCCGTGTAAGCTGTAATAGCCATACTTTCTATTTCAGCGCCGGGATATGCTGCACCAATAGCAAACAAAGCCACACGTTCCGCGCACAAACCAGAAGGATATGCAACATTTTCTTGATTACTACCTAAAACAATTCTTCCATCTGTAAGACGTATAGCTGTCCCTACTTTAAACCCCGAATAGGGCGAATAGGAACTCCCCAGGGCTTCTTCAGATTTCGCACAGAGTATTTGATCCCTCTCCTCCAGATCATTAAAGTCTTTATAAGACTCATAGTTGATCGTCAAATTCAATTTATTCATATTTAAACATACATATTTCTAAACAAAACAACCAAAATCTTTGTTCCATCTATCAATAAAAGCAATTCAATGGCATGATTTTAGTTAAAATTTCTTATCATTAATCAATCAATCTGTATTTCACTTGAATAAATATCTACGTAAAAGTTTAAAGGTTATTTTATGGATCCTATCCATAGTCATTGTACTGATTGTATCAATTGCACTCTCTTTAAACATTCCTGCTGTCCAAAACTTTGTAAAAGAGAAAGCCGTCAGCTATCTCAAAAACAAAACACATACTGAAATTCGCCTGGAAAGCATCAAAATTGCCTTTCCAAAAGATATTGTGCTCAATAAATTCTATATTGAGGATCAGAAAAAAGACACATTACTATACGCACAAAAGTTAGCCGTAGATATTAGCCTGCTTAAGCTCCTTAGTAATAAAGTAGAGATCAACAACATCGAACTAGAAAAAATCAGAGCAAATGTCACCCGCATTAATCCGGATACAGCCTTCAACTTCTCTTTTCTTGCCGATGCTTTCATGTCAGAACAAAAAAAACCGGATGAAGAGGTAAAGAAAGACACCACCTCAACGCTGAAGTTTTCCTTAGATAAAATTTCTTTAAAAGACATTGGAATTGTGTACCGGGATGATGTAGCCGGAAATAATGTAAAGCTACATTTAGGTGAATTTACTTCCAGGATTAAGGATTTTGATCTCGACCACCAGCATTATGTGATCAAAGAACTCAATCTAAAGAATACCTCCTTAAGTTATCTGCAGCAAAAGCCTCTTACCCAGTTAAAAACTCATATAGAAAACAGTATTGATACTGCAAAAACCGCTACAGGAAAGCTACCGCTGGTAGAAATTCAGGACTTTGCTTTTAACAACGTAAAAATTTTGTTTAAGGATCAAGTGTCTAAAATGGACGCGGATATCGACTTAAACAAACTGGCCTTAACTCAGCTGATCGTTGATCTAACCAACAATAAATATAAAGTTGAAGAAGCAAAAATCAATGACTCAAAGGTAATTTTTGGAATGGCTGCAAATAGTACCAAGGCCAACCTGAATCTTCAGGAATTCTCTATGACCAAACTTCTGGCAGACGTAACGAAAGGGAAATATGAGGCCGATCATGCCATATTGAACAAATCAGATATACGCTTTGCCTTCAAGCCAGAAAGTCCGGCAAAAAACGCAAAGAATACAAAAGATACAATTGCTGCGTCCTCTCCTCTTGCACTTCTGATTAAAAACCTGAGTTTTACAGAGAATAATGTTCAGTTTGATAATCTGGCAGCACAGCCCATGAAAGGGATGGATTATAACCATTTAAGGATAAAAAAGCTCGGTTTGAATGCCGAAGGATTGGCTTATAGTGATGCCGGGATTAACGTAAATGTAAAAGACGGAAGTTTTTTAGAAAAGAGCGGTTTCGAACTGAAGCAACTTAAAGGTGAGGTCGTTTATTCCGATAAGCAGATTAAGGTCAATAAATTACTGGTTAAAACGCCAAATACCTCGATAGAAAACAATACTCAGCTCGACTATACCTCTATGGATGATCTAACCAAACATCCGGAACGAGTAAAGATTTATTTCCAGGTCAAAAACACAACTATAGGTCTAAAAGACGCCGCTTATTTTAGCGATGCTGTTCCTGCAAATTACCGAAACGAAAAAATCAAGATCAATGCTACAGCTCATGGCTATATGAATAATCTGGTTATTCCAAATCTGCAGATCAGTGGACTGAAAAGCACCCAGATTGACATTAATGGTACAGCAGAAGGCCTCCCGGATGTAAATAAAACTTTTCTTGACCTCAACATAAAAAAATTCTCCCTAACCAAAAGCGATCTCTTGGTGTTAATTCCCAAAAAATCAATCCCTTCTAATATTACCTTACCGAATGCGATAAGTGCAACAGGCAAATTCAGGGGATCCATGACCAATTTCAATACTGGTTTTAACATCAATACTGATATGGGCTCTGCCAGATTACTAGCCTCTATGAAAGGTCCTAAAGGCAAAGAAAGTTATACAGCTGACGTTGATCTGAATAATTTCAATGTAGGCAGACTTCTCAAAATGGGGCCACAGCTAGGCCGTTTAACAGCAAAAGCCTCTGTTAAAGGCACAGGCCTTGATGCAAAAAAAGCGGCTGCCAACTTCAATGCACAGGTACTGAGTGCCTATTACAATAAGTACACTTATAAAAACCTGCTACTGAGTGGTACTTATGCAGGGCAAAAACTTGATATTAAAAGCAGTATGGCCGACACCAATGTCAATTTCAACCTGAAGGCACTGGTAGATATGGCAGGCAAATACCCCGCTGTTAAAGCCAATGCAGACCTGAAACAGGTTGACCTGCAGAAGCTTAATTTTAGCACAACAGAATTTAAGCTGGCCGGCTTAATCAAAGCAGACATACAAACGGCAGATCCGGATTATTTAAATGGCGATGTTTCTGTAAATGGTCTGCAAGTTGTAAAAGAAGGTCAACGTTTCAATGTGGATACCATTTTAGTCCATTCTGAAGCCTCGGCAACTCATAACCTACTTACCTTGAAATCTGAATTCTTAAGAGCAAAAATTGACGGCAAATATCAACTGACCAATTTAGGCGCTGCAATGATCAACCAGATCAACAAATATTACCAGTTTGGTGAAGTAACCAAAATTCCAGATCAGCGCTTCAGATTCTATGTGAATTTTTACAACCCGAAGATCTTAAAAAACTTCGTTCCGGAGCTAACCACCTTCGCCCCTTCCAGGATGAATGGCCTACTGGATACGCAAAAAGACAGCTTGGTCATGAATGCATCTTTTCCTCAGGTAGTTTATGGGACTTATAAAATAGACAGCACCCGGCTAAACATCAACAACAACAACCAGAAACTCAATTATAAGCTGACCGTAAAAAGCCTGCAAAGCCCCTCATTGGCTTTTTTCAACAACGAAATCAGCGGAGCTGCAATGAATAATGATTTGAACTTAAACATCTATCTACGCGACAGCAAACGCAAAGACAAATACGTTTTGGGAGGTCTCTTTAAATCCATTAACAAGGATTACAGATTTAGCCTGGATCCACAAAAGCTATTACTCAACTACGACAAGTGGGTTGTTGCACCGGAGAACTACCTGCAATTTGGACAATCAGGTATCCTGGCCAATCAGTTTAACATCAGCAGCGGCGGACAGGAATTGCGTATCAATAGTGACAGCAACACTCCAAATTCCCCCCTTAAAGTTGAGTTTAAAGACTTCAAAATAGAAACACTAACTCGCTTTGCAGAGGCAGATAGCGCGCTTGTTGGTGGCTCAATTAACGGAACTGTAAATGTTAAAGATTTGGTGAACACACCTAAATTTGAAGCCAATTTAACAATTGATCAATTGCGATATCAGAAAGATATGCTAGGTACACTCAGGATTGCGGTAAATAACAATACTGAAAATGCCTATGAAACGAATATTGCATTATCAGGTGTTCATGAACTTAGGGCAAGTGGCTTCTATTATACGGCACCTCAAAGTGCTTTGGATCTCACACTAAACATTGATAAAATAGACCTCAAAGCGATAGAAAGCCTGTCTATGGGCCAAATCAGAAAAGGAACGGGTACAGTAAGCGGAGAACTATCTGTTAAAGGCTCATTAGATGCACCAAAAGTATTAGGAGATATTAAATTCAACCAGGCCGGATTCAATGTAGCTTACGTTAATTCTTTCTTCAGAATGCCTAACGAAACCATCAGTTTTACAGATACCGGCATCAATTTCCAGAAATTTACGATTCTGGATTCATTGAACCAAAAAGCTGTGATTACCGGAGGAATATTAACATCGGATTACCGGAACTTTAAATTCAATATGGACATCCGCACCAACAATTTCAGAGCATTGAACTCTACATCCGCAGACAATGAAATGATTTATGGTACAGTTTACCTCACCAGCACCATTAAAGTGCGGGGCGACCTGAACCAGCCGGATATAAACATGAATGTTAAAGTAGAGGACAAAACCAAATTCTTCTTTGCTATGCCTCCTGATGACCCTACAGTAATCGATCAGGAAGGCATTGTACAATTTGTTGACTTTAGCGCCCCTCCGTATAATGGCAAAAAGGCACTTTCAGTAAAAGATTCTGTAAGTAAAGCGCCTATAACTGGTATAAATCTTAGTGCAACGATAGAAATTGACCCTAATGCCGAGCTTAATGTGGTGGTTGACCCAGGCAACGGTGATGCCCTAAAAGTAAAAGGGCAGGCTGCACTTACAGCAACGATGGATCCCAGCGGAAAAACCAGTTTGACCGGAAGATATGAAATCTCGGATGGCAGTTACAATTTAACGGTAGGCCCAGCTAAAAAAACATTTAAATTACAACAAGGTAGTAATATTGTATGGACGGGAGATCCAACTTCGGCAAACGTAGACCTTACAGCTTTGTATGAAGTAAGTGCTCCCCCTGCCGATTTGCTGAATAGCACAGATAATGAAGCAAAAAACAAACTCCCTTTCCAGGTTTACCTGATGATGACCGGAGAGTTGATGAAACCGGTGATCAAATTCAAAATTGATCTGCCTGAAAACGAAAGAGGTGCTCTAAGCGGATCTGTATACGGAAAATTACAGGCGATAAATAGTGATGAAGGCGAGCTAAATAAACAGGTATTCGCATTAATGGTACTGGGCAGGTTCATTGCAGACAATCCTTTCCAGAGCCTGGGTGGTAATGGCAATGGCCTGGTGACCGATTTTGCACGTTCCAGTGTGAGTAAACTACTCACCGAGCAACTCAACAACCTCGCCTCCGATCTTGTAAAGGGTGTAGACATCAACTTCGGCATCAATTCCTCTCAGGATTATTCTTCTGGTCAGGTAGAGAACAATACCGCATTAGAGGTGGGCTTATCTAAAAAACTCCTGAGTGACAGATTAATTGTTACTGTAGGAAGTTCCTTCGGACTGGAAGGACAAAACCAGGGAAATTCAACCAATATTGCCGGGAACGTAAATATTGAATACCTTCTTTCTAAAGATGGCAAATATAGATTAAGGGCCTACAGACGCAATCAAAATGAGGGTGTTATTGAAGGTCAGCTGATAGAAACCGGCGTTGGTTTCGCCCTTGTCGTAGATTATAATAAATTCAGGGAGGTTTTTCAGAAATTCTCCAAAAAGAAAAGAAACAGAGTAGAACAGAAGCCTAAAGATGAAAAAAAGAATTAAACCGATCCTATGTATACTGAGTTGTATGATTTGGGCTGCCTGCAGCAGTACCAAGGGACTCAAGCCGGGAGAGATTTTATATACCGGAGCAGAAGTAAAAATCAATCCGGATTCTTCTGTGAAAATTACAGATCAGAAAGAGGTTAAAAGCACTCTTGAAAGCAAGACCAGACCAGAGCCAAATAAATCCATACTGGGCGTAAAATATAAGCTTGGTTTCTATAACCTTGCAGGAGAGCCTACAAAACCCAAAGGCTTCAGACATTGGTTACGTACCAAAATGGGTGAACCACCCGTGTTGTTAAGCCAGGTAAAGATTCCCTATAACAATGCAGTACTTAAAAGCTACCTGATTAGTCAAGGCTACCTTCAGTCTGATGTGATGGGTGACACTGTGGTTAAGGGAAAGAAAGGAAAGGCTGTATATACTGCAAATACAGGAATCAGGTACAAAATTAACAGCGTTTCTTTCCCTTCGGACAGTAGTGGTGCACTTGCTAAAATTGTCAATAACAATAAAGGAAAAACATTGTTAAAAGTAGGGAATAACTATAATCTCGATGTATTTAAAAATGAACGTATTCGCATAGATAATGATCTTAAGGAAAGTGGATATTTCTACTTTAGCCCGGATTATCTGATCCTGCAGGTAGACAGCACGGTTGGGAAACAGTTGGTCGATATCCGGATCAGAGTAAAAGAAATTGCCCCGGATGCAAGCTTAAAGCCTTATACCATTAACAATATCAATATCTATCCGAATTATACGATCAGAAGAGACAGCGCATTAAGAAAATCAACGCCAACAGTCTATAATGACTTCAATATCTATGATCCTAAACATACTTTCAAAGACCCCCTGTTCAACCGCTTGGTTTTCTTTAAAAAGAACGAGTTGTATAATAGGAAGGACCATAGCCAAACACTGAACAGATTGGTAAATATTGGTGTATTCCAAACCGTAAAAGCTGAATTTGTGCCTTTGGACAGTTTTAAAAATGACCAGTTGGACTTGAACATATTCCTTACTCCATTGAAAAAAAATTCATTGACTTTCTCTGTTACAGGAACCAGTAAGTCTAATAATTTTATGGGCTCGGAAGCTAAAATTACCCAAACCACCCGGAATCTTTTCAGGGGGGCAGAACAACTGGACGTCAGTGTAAGCGGTGGATTTGAAACGCAGGTTGGTGGACAATCACAAGGCTTAAATTCTTTTTCTTTGACAGGAGAGGCTAAACTAACTTTTCCCCGATTTATCACCCCATTCCGCGGTATTAACAGCACAAATGCTTATATCCCCAAAACAATTGCCTCCTTGTCTTATCAACGGCTTCACCGGGGTTATTTATATGACATCAACTCCTTTAAAGCAGAATATGGATACAAATGGAATGAAAATCAATATAAAGAACACGCCTTCAATCCTATTTCCGTTAATTACGTAACTTCAAGTTTAACTAATGATACCACACTAAGAGATAGTTTACTGAATGTAATCCCAGGTTTAAGAAATGTAATCGAAAAACAATTTATTATTGGAAGTAATTATAGTTTTACTTATACCAATCAGTTTGAAGATTACAAAAAGAACAATATTTATTTTAATGCCACACTGGAAACTGGCGGTAATGTTTGGGGCTTATTTTCCAGTAAAAATTCTGACGGCAAAAATGCGATATTCGGGCTTCCGATTAATCAGTTTGTCCGTGTGGAAACAGATTTCAGGGATTATCTTAAACTTACTAAAAACGTGATCTGGGCTAATAGGATAGATCTCGGCTATGGCTATGCTTACGGCAATCAAACCAGCTTGCCCTTTGTGCGGCAATTTTTTGCAGGAGGGACAAACGACATCCGCGCATGGGCAGCCAGATCGATTGGACCTGGTACTTATTATTACAAAAACGACCCCAAAGCTGCAAATACAACTTATGTAGACCAAAGCGGAGACATTAAAGCACTCATCAGTTCAGAGCTACGGTTTAAACTAGCGGGTAGACTATATGGCGCCCTTTTCGTCGATGCAGGGAACGTGTGGCTTAGAAAAGAGGACATGGGCACGCCCGCCACCGCTGACAGCCCAGGTACCCCGCCACGTCCGGGATCCGGCTTTGACTTTAAAAATGCACTAAGCCAGTTTGCAGTAGGTACTGGTGCCGGGTTACGTGTAGATGCCTCTATCTTCGTCATTCGTCTAGATGTAGCCTTTCCCGTACGGAAACCATATAATGAACCCGGAGAGCGTTGGGTATTTAACCAGATCGCCTTTGGCGACAGCGGATGGCGCAGCGAGAACTTAGTCTATAACATAGGGATCGGATATCCCTTTTAAGTACAATACATGACGTTTATAAAAAAGATCATACATTTTTTCAAAGCACTGGGCAATTTGTTTATTGCGGCAGGAAATGGCTTTATAGATGACCGGGTTACCAAACTTAGTGCTTCACTGGCTTACTACACGATATTTTCTCTCACACCACTCATCATGATCATCATCTCTGCCGCCAGTTTGTTCTTTGGTGATAAACTTGACCCAGATACCCAATTATTTGCGGAGATCAATGAAATGATTGGGGAACCGGCAACAAGGCAATTGCAAAGTTTCGTAATCAATGCCAACTTATCCGGCAGAAGTACCATTGGTCTTATCATAGGTGTGACTACCCTTATTATTGGATCAACAGCAATCTTTGTTGAAATACAGGACAGCATAAATCTCATTTGGAAAGTAAAAGCCATCCCTAAAAAAGGCTGGAAAAAACTCATCATCAACAGACTGTTGTCCTTTTCATTAATTGCCTCTCTTGGTTTTCTGTTACTGGTTACTCTAGTTGTGAACAGTATTGTCGTAGGACTAGGCAACAAGCTTGGCGGACTCGCTTCCAAGGTCGGTATTGAAAAGGTATCCGAACTCTTTATGCTGATCCTAACCAATGCCCTCACACTTGCTGTGGTCACTTCTATCTTTGCCATTATATTTAAAGTGCTCCCGGATGTGATTATTAAATGGAGACCGGCAATTATAGGCGCGTTATTTACTGCCCTGCTCTTTAGCCTTGGAAAGTATCTGATAGGTATCTATATTGAAAAAGGAAATCCGGGCTCTGCTTTTGGAGCGGCAGGTTCTATTATTGTTATTTTACTCTGGATCTATTATACAGCTATCATACTTTATTTTGGAGCAGAGTTCACGCAGGCTTATGCAGAGAAATATGGCCATGGGATACAACCTAGCAAATATGCTGTTCACACAAGAACCGTTGTTGTAGAGAAAAAAGTTGATGTCTTACCTCCACAACATCCCAATGAAACTACAAATGCGAAAGATTAAATATACTTTTTAATCTTATCTATCAGTTCTTTTTCCAGGAAAGGTTTTAATACCAGATCATTCATACCGACCTTTAAATAGGCATCTCTGTTCTCCTGTAATACATGTGCAGTTATCCCCAGAATAGGGATACCAGACTTTTCAGGACCGCCGTTATAGCGAATTTCGTGAGTGAGTTCTACCCCACCCATTACCGGCATCTGAATATCTGTAAGTACAAGATCATATTCGTTATTCTTAAATAAATCCAGCGCTTCTTTTCCGTCATAAGCAGAGTCATAGATCATTTCCCATTTCTTCAGAATAGTCTGGGCCAGCAGAACATTCATTTTATTATCATCTACAAGCAGTATCCTCTTTCCGGCCAGAGTAGTCAAAGGACCTGCCTTTTTATCAAGTGGCGTTTCTACCTTTTCAGTTTCTTCCACTATAGGAAAAGGAATTTCAAAGCTAAATACCGATCCCTTATCAACCACGCTGCTCACCTCAATTTTGCCACCCTGTAATTCTACTATTTTTTTACATATGGCCAGTCCCAATCCTGTTCCTTGTTGTTTAGATCGAGAAGAAGAATAAGACTGGTAAAACTCATCAAAAATATATTCAAGGTCTTTTTTCACGATACCTATACCTGTATCTTCCACGCGAACTTTCAGAATACCTTGTTGTTTCTCCTCCAGATCAAACTGAACACTGAGGCTAACTTCTCCATCTGCCGTAAATTTGATCGCATTGGTCAATAAGTTCATGACCACCTGTTTTAACCTAAGTCTGTCCCCTGTCAGACAGAGTGTTTTGTCTAAAACCACATTATCGATGAGCTGTATGTTTTTATTCTCTGCAAGAACATGCATGCTATTAAACACTTCCTGTATTTCTTTAAGGGGGAAGAATGGCTGTGATTCGAAGTTTCCTTTTCCAATTTCATACTTGGAAAAATCCAGAATCTCATTCACCAGCTCCAGCAGCATTTCAGACGATCTTCGGATGGCCCTCACCTGTTCCTTTTGCTCTATGTCCAGACTGCTTTTACCTAACTGTTCTGAAAATCCAATTACAGAATTTAAGGGCGTGCGCAGTTC
>NZ_QAIL01000341.1 GCF_003061025.1 Pedobacter sp. HMWF019
GCTCGTTACTTACTGCTGGTAAAATTTAAATATTAATGTAACTATTAATTCTCAAATTTATAATAAAATATTAATTGTTAATTCGACGTTTAATTATTTTTTTTTACATTGCCTGCCGTTTAACCAATATTAATCAATTATGAACAGGAATATCAAATTAATGTTTTTGATGGCTGGTACTGCCGCAATTTTGAGCAGTTGTCATCAACCAAATGCATCTTCTTCAAAGGGTGCAGATTCCACTTTGGTGGTTGCCGGGACAGCCTTGCCCAAGGCAGCAGCATTTAAGAAAACAGTTGATGGGAAAGAGGTACAATTGTATTTCCTGAAAAATAAAGCAGGCAGTGAGGCTGCTATAACAAATTTTGGAGGTAGGCTAGTATCTTTATTGGTTAAAAATGATAAAGGAGAATTGGTGGATGTTGTATTGGGACACGATCAGCTGGAGGGTTATCAGAAAAAGCAGGAATTCTTCTTTGGAGCCCTGGTTGGAAGGTATGCCAACAGGATTGCTTCCGGAAAATTTAGCCTGGATGGGAAAACGTATCAGCTACAGCTTAATGATGGTAAAAACACTTTACATGGTGGTTTTGATGGCTATTACAAACAGGTTTGGGATGCAAAACAAACAGATGATCATACGCTTGAACTGAGTTATTTGTCTAAAGACGGAGAAGCTGGTTATCCTGGAAATCTCCAGGTTAAAGTGGTCTATGAACTGACTGAAAATAATGAATTAAAGATCAGCTATAAGGCTACTACAGATAAGGCTACTGTGCTTAACCTGACCAATCACGCTTATTTCAATTTGAATGGCGCAGGTGATTCTACCATTACAGATCATCTTTTAACCATCAATGCCGATGAAATTACACCTGTAGATGAAACTTTGATCCCAACCGGGAAATTGGAAAAAGTGAAAGGAACGCCATTTGACTTTACCAAACCAACACTGATCGGCGCGCGTATCAACGACAGCGACGAACAGTTAAAAAGGGGAAAAGGCTATGATCATAATTTTGTGTTGAGGCCATCAAAGGATATTCGTTTAGCTGCGACCCTGCACAGTACCAAAACAGGGATCTTTATGGACGTACTGACCGCAGAGCCTGGCCTGCAATTTTACAGTGGTAACTTTTTGACCGGTAAGGAAACCGATGGAAAAGGAAATAAAAGTTACGGATACCGTTCTGCACTGTGCCTGGAAACCCAGCACTTTCCGGATTCACCCAATCAGCCCTCTTTCCCTTCTACGGTGTTGAAACCGGGACAGGAATATAAAACCACAACGATTTACAAGTTTTATACAGATAAAAAATAATTACAGAGAAGATCCCTGACCATGTCAGGATCTCCTTTTGTTTTTTTAACAGCTCTTTGACGAACCAGTTAATATCGGACTGGTTTTGATTAAAATCCTTTAAGATCGAGGTTTGAGGAATGTTTAGGTTTGATCGGAACAACAAACTAAAACTATGTTTTTCTTAAACCGGGCCAAGGGCCTCATCTTTTGTCTGCTGATGGGTTTGAACCTGTACGGACAATCTAAAAAGCATACGGACCCGGCAGCCGGGAACCCGCTACTACCTGGATACTTTGCGGATCCAACGGTAAGGAAATTCGGTGACACTTATTACATTTATGCAACCACAGATGGAAATGGCGGCGGTTTTGGACCTTCGCAGGTTTGGAGCTCCAAAGATTTTGTAAACTGGAGTTTGCAGGATATGAACTGGCCCACTACGCATCATTACTGGGCCCCCGATGTTACGCAAGCCAGGGATGGGTTTTATTACATGTATTATTGTCAGCCTGTAGAAATTTTTGGTGCACGCTCTTCCAGCCCAATCGGCCCCTGGACAGCTTTATTACCTGATGGAGTACCAGTAGTTAAGAATTTTCTCGTACCGGATGTTATTACACTGGATGGACAGACTTTCAAAGATGACGATGGAAAGATGTATATGTTCTGGGGGACATGGGGGATTTACCCCAATCATGGTTGCGGGGTTGGGTTGCTGAATCCGGATATGAAGTCTTTTGCTAAACTTGATAAAATTCCCAATACAGTAGCTAAAGATTTTTTTGAAGCCCCCTTTATGTTTAAAAGAAACGGGATTTATTACCTGACCTATTCTTCCGGACGTTGTGAGGACGACACCTACAGAGTCCAATATGCGATCAGTAGAACTGGACCGATGGGGCCTTTTGAATATGGCAAGAACAATCCGATCCTGAGTACCAGTGCTGACGGTACGGTCCATGGCCCGGGGCATCAGTCTGTTCTCCAGGAAGGCAATGATTTCTATATGATTTATCACCGGCACAACAACCCGCATTCGGGAGGAGGTTATCATAGACAGGTGGCCGCGGATAAAATGGTTTTTGATGCAGAGGGCAATATAGAAAAGATCATACCCACGCATCTTGGGATAGGTTATCTGGCCAAAAACAGCAACCCTGTGCCAAATATTGCCCTTGGAGCTCAGGTATCTGCCTCGTCATGCTATAGTGAAGATTTTAAACCCGAATTTGCACTGGATGATAACAACGGAACCTTATGGAAACCCAGGAACAATACCAGCGAAGCCTGGTTGAAGATGGATCTTAGGGAACTGAAAACCATTAAGATTATACAAACACAGTTCGAATACGCAACCTGGTATTATCAATACCTGATCGAGTATTCAACAGATGGATTGAACTGGGCTGTCTTTGCTGACAGAAGCAAAAACACGATCCATGGCAGTCCAATGATCGACCGGGGGGATGTAAAAGCACGGTATCTGAGGTTAAGTATTTTGAATACAGAATATCCCGGGTTGAATAAAGCGGTTTGGAATTTCAAGGTTTTTGCAGAGGATAAATACCATCCCGAAAGCCATATTGTAGCTAAAGATCCGTCTAAAACTCCTGAGTTTAAGCCTAAAGGTTTGCTGGTAGACCTGGATGCGAATGCTTTTGACCTTGGTGCTATAGTATCAAAGTGGCCTAATTTGGGCAAATTGAGTGGATCTTTTTTGAATGGGTCTGCTAAATTACCCACAGTTGATATTGTTGCTGGTAAAAAAGCGGTGGTTTTTGATCAGGGCTCTTATCTGGATGCTGATTTTAAGGCACCCGGCTCTTTAAACGGCAACAGCAGTTTTTCCGTGGCAGTTTGGGTGTTTAACCCTGTTGTTGAAGATGAAGAACCAATCCTG
This sequence comes from Pedobacter sp. HMWF019, assembly GCF_003061025.1. Classification (GTDB taxonomy): domain Bacteria; phylum Bacteroidota; class Bacteroidia; order Sphingobacteriales; family Sphingobacteriaceae; genus Pedobacter. Next base: position 3,204 of record NZ_QAIL01000341.1, read on the forward strand.
TCCTGGACAGCGAGAGGGGGAGTGGATATGACCAATGGGACCCTGGGCTACGGGCGCAATAAAAACTGGGGGGCTGCGGCCCATTGGGGTTGGGCAGATATGGCCTACAAAACCTTACCCGCTGCGGGAAAATGGCATCATATTGCGCTGGTGTTTGATGGCACAACAGAAAGACTGTATGTGGATGGTCTGCCCGATCGTGAAGAACTAAAAATGCTTTTTATTGCCAATTTGAGGAATTTTCGCTTAGGTACTACAGCTGATAAAAATGCTTTTTTTTCCGGTGCACTGGCGTCATTAAAGATATATGATGTGCCATTGTCATTGGAAGAAATACAGAAAATGGTTAAAGAAGAGCCTTATTCTGATGCCGCAATTTCTCTTTCTCCCGGAAAATTGAATTATGGAAATCTAAAGGAATGGAAGAATGAAGGCCACCTGGGTGGGCGTTTTTTTAGCACAGAAGTTTCACCGATAGTACAGGATATTCAGGGTAGGATGGCAATTGATCTGGGCAAGAAGAGAGCCCTGAAATTTACGGACAGTTTTCCGGTGGAGCTTGCAAAGCATGCCTCATGGATTGTTCTGGCCAAAGGAAAATGCTTTAAGGATAAGAACTGGCATCATGTTGTACAGGTTGTTCAACAAAAGCAGCATCAGAATTATGTCGACGGAGTTTTGCGTACAGATGTTGATTTTGAGCTCTCATCGGTAAAAAATGACACCCTTTTTATCGGATTAAATAAAACAAAGAATGCACCAGATGCAATTGCTTCTTTGACGGTTTTAAACCGGGCGATTGAAGCAGCAGAAGTGAAAAATTTATATCAAAAATGGAACAGCACTGTAGCTGCAGCAAGCCCTGGTGCGGTTTTTTCGACATCACCCAAAGCACTAAGCCCTCATATGGTTACTATGCGTGCCGGAACAGCAGATCTCCCTGGCCGGCTTAAGACGTATTATTTTTATGATACTAAAGAGAGGAACAGTGGCTGGACAAGCGAACCTGATTATACTTTTTATGACCTGGAGGCTGATCAGGCTTATACATTTATGCTGAAGGTAAGAGACAATTATGGAAATGTGACAGCCGCCTCGGCAAAGGTAGAGGTGAAGACGGATGTAAAGCAGTTCCATATTTTTGAGGAGGCTTTTAGCCGTACTGTTGATTATCGTTTAGAAAAAGGTTTGTGGGATGGTTCTTTAGGAAAAGCAGATACACTGAAAAGTAATGCCGGCGTTTTAACTTTATCTTCCAGCGGAACACACTGGGATGGGGCTGAGCCTCAAGGTCCCTTTCTGTACAAAGAGGTAAGCGGAGATTTTATAGTGGAAGCAGAAGTGAAAGACGTGAGTGGTCTTGCAGAAAAGAAAGCAAACGGAGCTAATGACGTGGGACTAATGGTATGTACTTCGGATACCTCATTTCAATTGATTCAGAATAGTGTTTTTCCGGGCTGGGGCATGGGTAATATGGTTACCAGTCTGGACAGAAATGGCCGGATTCAAAATAGCAATGCTGCTGGTTGGGATTTTTACAGGCATCTGCAAATAGAGCGTAGGGGAAATTGGTTTAGTTTGCGAGGAAGTACAGATGGGCGCCATTGGAAAGAGTTGCCGGGTAGCCCGGTGTTGCGGAAGGATATGGATCAGCAAGTGCTTCGGGTAGGTTTGTTTCAGTGTACTTATGGGCCTCAAAGTGGCTATGGAAAATTTGGACATTTTAAGTTTATTAAGCTTAAAGAATAATTAACTTTTTGGAGGTGAGTTTTTCGTTGCAAATTGGAGAGGAGGGAGCAAACCAGAGTAGCTGTTTGTTTGCTACTTCGGTTATACCTTTGTTGTTGTTGGGTAATGGATAATCCGGCCTTTTAGCGCCGTTTGTTCGGTAAAAGTACCTGTTTACCTAAGTTTCGGCGTAAGAACGGCGAACAAACGGCGAACCAAGACGAAGCCTGTCTCGTCCTGATATCGCTGAACATCGCTATCTGATAATCCTGAAAAAGCAGGGCATAATTATTTCTTAATCCTGAATCGACTTAACGTCCGGTTAAGTTGGACAGGTCAGCTTGGGCAAAATGTCTATTTAGGAGAGGTGATCTTTTGAAATTTCTTAACCAGGGCATAAAAGAAGCCATTTGTATCTCCAAAATACAGTACCTGATCTTCTGCCAGAGGGCTGGAAAGAATAGAACCTAAAGCAAGAATTTTCTTTTCCACTTCAACATAGTTATCACCATATAAAGGAACGTCTTTTCTGAATTTTTCATCTCCGTCGAAGAGACTGGAATATCTGTTTTTACTTTCTTCAGTCTGGAAAATGGAATTGATTTTTCCTGATTCAGGATCAACAAAATAAACTTTCCCGTTGAAGCAGCCAAATACAATCTCCCCATTGAGAACTGTTGCAGATCCATATACACGCATGTTTAATGGCAAGGTCCACTTTATTTTTCCAGATCCGGTATCCATACAATAAAAGCGATGGGTGTCGGATGTTCCAAAGTAGATATTGCCTTTGTAAAAGAATGGGGTAGCAATAATCCAGCTTCCTCTTTCTTTCATATTCCAAAGGCCTGTTCCTGTCTTAAAATCAAGTGCATAAATATTATAGTCCCTGCTGCCAAAAATAATGGCGTTATCGTTGATCAGAGCGGCCTTTTGTACTTCTCCTTTAGGGAAACCAGCATCCCCGACAGTTTTAAATTTCCAGATCAGCTTTCCTGTTTTTGAATCCAGGGCATAAAAGAAACCGTCCCTTGGTTTTAAACTTCCAGCTCAATTTACCCGACTTTTTATTTAAAGCATAAAAACTACTATCTGCACTTCCAAAATAAACCACTTCTCCACTAATTACAGGCGAAGAATGTATGGCGGCTCCGGTAGAAAACTTCCACAACAATTGCTGCTGGCAGTAAGATCTTGAAATCCATAAAACGGAAAATAAAAATGTAAAAAATACGAAGTAGTTTTTGGCGTATGGAGAGCGTGTTTTCATATTCGTTTTTTATCTGTAATTGGTTGATTTCAAATATAGTATGATTTTTCTCTATTTCAACCGGCTGTTCATTTCTTTCATGATCATTGATGCCAGATTTTTCATGATTTGGACCTGGTGCTCACTAAAGGTTCTTGTTTTTTTATCTGTAATGGAGAGGGTACCTATAATTAATCCAGAAGGTTCGATTAAGGGAACACTGGCATAAAATTTTAAGCCATATTCTCCCGCAATAATAGAAGTGCTGAGTAAACATTTTTCCTTTTCTCCGTAATTCAGTATCATAGGTTCAGAATCTAAAATGGCCATGGTACAAAGGCTTTTTTCCCTGGGAATGGAAAGAATTCCATCTGCACCTACTGTGGCTTTAAAGAAAACTTCGTGCAGATCTACAAGAGAGATCAATGCCATTGGAACTTCAAATATTTCAGCTGTGTGTTGAACAATATGATCAAAAAATGGATCTACGGAAGTGGTGATGAGTTTATAACGTTGCAGCGCGGCTATTCTTTGTATCTCCTTGGCGCTTTGCAAGTCAGTGTTGGATGGATTGGTCATTGTTTTCTTTTTAACGATATGCTTTTTTAAACAAGGGACTAAAAATAGAGAATTTGGAATTGTATGTAGATAATTTGCTAAGGTTTCTTTTTTTATGAATATTTAGAGGTAGATACGCATCTGTACATTGGAGCTTAACATAAAATATTGAACGCATTATATGATAAAG
>NZ_QAIL01000342.1 GCF_003061025.1 Pedobacter sp. HMWF019
TCAGCGTGCTTATATGATATTTGGTATTGTAATTATTATACAAATTATGCTCAATAGTATGTGCAGCTACAACCTGATTATTATAGGTATTCTGACTTATCAATATGTCTCTGCTTATATTGCTGCCACTTCCGTCAACAAAATAGTCTCCTATTGATAATTTAGATACCGGACTTGGTGTTCCTATTCCCACATTACCCGAAGCAGGAAATAAATTGGTTTGACCAAACGACAAAGCGCTATAGGATAATAGCATAATGATTAGATAATTTTTAGTCATCTGTTTACAATTTTGATTTTAATGCTTCCAATTCTTTATGCTGTAGTTCAATTTGCTTCTGTTGCAGATCACCCCTATTTTTCTGCTCAATCAGATATAAGGTTAGCTCTTCAATTTTCTGAAGTAACTTTTTATTCATCTCCCCTAAATCTATCCCTTCCGATTTTACCTCAGCAGCAGAAGGGATTCCAGGCAAATGGCCTTTTTCTTTGATGTGTTTTTCGGTTTCTTGGAGACTTGTGAGCTTGTAATCCTCTTTGAATACATAATCTGGCCATGCTGATTTAAGCTGAACTTTTACAGATTCAGCAATCATATTTCCCGCCACGGCAAGCTTATAACCCTTTGTATCGGGTGCTCCCACGCCTATATTACCTGCAAAGTAATTCGTTGCGTTTCCATTTAAATAGACTGTACCTTCTTTAGAAATCCCATTAGAGTTCACATAGGAGTCTACGCCTGTCTTAAAGCTATGCGCAGGACCATTTTCTTCCTGAAATGGCAACTGATTCGCAACTCCATCATATACTTTACAAGTTGTTGAATACAAGGATTTATAATGGTAAGTTGTTCCGCCACCTCTTAACCAAATAATGATGTTAAAACCAGCATTATTGCCAGTAGCATCTTTCCAGCCAGCAATGAAACTATTATTTGTTTGAGTGATATCGGCGTTGATAAATGCAGAGCCTTGCCCCCATCTTGTGGTATGAAAAGTAAATTTCGAAATAAAAGTACCTCTGTAAGTACTGTTTTCGTGAGTGTCAGATCTACCGATTTCTAGTTGAGAAGCTGCATGATTATTCCATCCTTCATCAGTCCATGTAGTAGGGTAGAATTTATCGAAATCCCCACCAACCGTGATACTTCCCGAAGTTTGCGATTTAGCCACAAAGGTGATCAGCAAAAGCATTAAAAGTATGGTTTGTCTCATTTTCTCTTGAGATGATTAACTTCAGTTTGTAATTTTTTAACATTGTTGTTCAGATCGATCATCTGCAGGGTCATCTCCTCTATTTTCTTCAGCAATCGGGCATTCATTTCTCCTAAATCGATTCCTTCCGATTTTACCTCAGCAGCAGAAGGGATTCCAGGCAAATGGCCTTTTTCTTTGATGTGTTTTTCGGTTTCCTGAAGACTTGTGAATTTATAATCATCTTTGAATACATAATCCGGCCACGCTGATTTAAGCTGAACTTTTACAGACTCCGCAATCATATTACCCCCGACCGCAAGCTTGTAGCCTCTTGGATCAGTTGTACCAATAGCTAAATTTCCATTGGAGATATAATGGTTCCCATCACCGGTAACCATAAGATTTTTTGATGAACTCAAGTTATTGTCAAGAATCGAAGGGGCTGAAAAACTCGGAATTGGTGTTCCTGCAGGCGCCACATTAACCTTAATCTGATTTAAATCAACCACCTGCTCTACCTTATCCTGCAAATAAGTTAATTTAACTATGTAAGTAGAATAGTCCTTCACGTCAAGGTATACAGGAAGCGATTTGTTCACATAACCTCCTAGTGAAGTGGTTAAATCTGAGGTCGGTCCAATCGATATTCTCCCATCGTGGCCTATACCTGCCGACTCTACCAATTTAAGTGCGGGTGTTCCACTATTTGCCCCTTGTCCATAACCGTTTTCAAGTATGTATTTCTCATAACCGGTCTTATAAGCTCGATTAAATAGCTCTATGATTACTAATCCCCCGGATTGCCAATGGTAGGAGTTGTATCCTATTCTCGCAATTTCATACCGCATGGCCTGCTCGTTCACCGCACTCAAAGAATTTGTAACGGTTGTTCTGAGTCCGTTCTGGTCTGTCGAGCTTTGTGAAAATCCTTTGAAGCAACAGATCAGTAAAAAACAAATGGTTAGTATCTTTTTCATAATTTATTCATTGATCATCTAATTAATTTCTGGGAGCAATACTAAACATCTTCAGTGCGACCACACTGCACTAAAGTTTTTTTTGAAAAAAAATTTTCGGCATCAGAAAATCTGGGCAATAAGAATCCCATCCCGAACGTATTCAGGTGGGCAACCTCGTTTAACTGCTCGTTAAGAGCGGTTTATATCAGGTTAGAAAAATAGTCCATGACCTGCGAAAACTCTATATTTAAAAAAAGCGTCAAAATAAGGGATCCTCTAATCGATCTTTTTAAGATTTCTTTTATTAAGGCATCATTATATTTCTTATACGCGAAAAGAAAAAGTCCCTCTTCAGAATAGAAATACGTTTCACGGAACCTATTGTAAGCAATAGGTGCATCCATGTAGTCCCTCATAAAATTTAACGTAAAAAAGAGCGTTCTGCGGGAAACCCCCAGCCGTTCTGCCAGGGCTTCTGGCGTTCCTGTTGATTTTTGACGGATTAATAAATCCAGAGTGATTACTCGTGTCAGATCAATTTTCATAATCGGAGCGATTTAAAATATTAAAAATTATTACTCATTTGAAACATTGGGAGATACATTGCGATCAAGATCACTCCAACCACTAATCCTAAAAATATGATGATCAGAGGCTCCAGTAAACTGCTTAAAGTATTGGTTCTGTACTCTACTTCTTCAGTATACTGCATCGCTATTTTCTCAAAAAAATAGTCCATCCGGTTCACCTCTTCTCCTACTTTGATCAGCTGGATCATTTTGGGGGGATAAAAAGGAAACGCAGACAAACTCTTATGAAGGGACTCTCCCTTTAATATATCTTGTTCTACACTTAACAGAGAAACTTCAATGGGATAGTAGTTGATCATTTGGCGTACAAGAGCAATTGACCTGAGGAGTGGTGTATCGGTACTGACTAACAAACGCATGGTGTTTGCAAAACGGGCCAGGTAGACTTTTTTCACCAAGTCTCCTATAACAGGTAATTTCAATATCAGCCTTGAAGAGAGCTTCCTAAAAACATTGGTTTTCCGCTTAAAGAGGTATAACAGTGTTCCAGCCGCAAAGAAAAGTAAAATCAGGAGAAAATAACGATCAAACCAGCCAGATATTTTAATAATTAATGCAGTGATCCAGGGTAATTTTCCACCGAATCTTAAAAATACATCTGCAAACATGGGAACAACAAACTTGATCATGAAAAACACGGCTCCCATAGAAGTGCAAAGAACAATGACCGGATAAGACACTGCACTCACAATTTTCCGGCGTTGCTGGATCTTACTTTTATAATACCTGGCCAGATCTGTGAGTACCTCTCCGAGTTTACCTGTTTCTTCTCCTATCTTTAGGCTATAGTATTCATAATCACTAAATTTACCGGTCTCTTTTAAAGACTCAGACAAAGCAAGACCGGATAAAATCTGCTTTCTGATGCCTTCAAACAAAGATTTATCTTTGGCTTGTTCCTGATCTACCAGGATCAGATCTAATGCAGAGCGGAGATCGATACCAGACAGCAAGAGTGTGCTGAGCTCAAGATAAATACTCTCCTTTTTTTTATCGGGAACCTGTGCACTGCCAAAGCTGATTTCTTTAGTCATAAAAGAAAAGAGCCCGGGGCTTTCTTTTACCGGAGCAACTGGTTTGTTTTTCTGATATCTGGAAATGTCTATTGAGGGCATAATTATTCAAATAAGTCGTTACTGCTGTATTTCTTGTTGTAGATATAGGGAATGTTGCGGCCTTCTGCCATCACTGTTATGTTAACCTGATCAATTCGGTCGCCGCTTTCTGCTTCTTTGTTTTCAAAGGAAGCGTTGCTGAGCTGTGCGTTTATTTTAAACGTGTCGGTTTTGAGGTCAAACTGGCTTCGCATCAGCTTTTCTTTGTCAAAAACATAGACAATATGCCCCTCTTTAAGGAGCAGGTCCATACCGCCTTCGGTCTTTTTGATCTGGCTGGCAGAAAAGAAGTCCGTCCGGATCAATTGATCTGCAGTCATTAAATCTGCCATTTGATCTTGTTTGACCGAATAATCAAAATAAGACTTACTCACGATCCTGTAAATGGTATAGGTCATGGAAATAGCAACGGCTGAAATGAGCATTGCAATGGTGACTTCCATTAGCGTGAATGCAGGTAGGCGCTTATTCATGTGCATCCTCCTTATCCTTCTGAATAATGCGGTGATAGGTGCCTATATTTTTACCATTACGGCTAAAAGTTACCGTACACAGAAAAACATCAGCATAGCCGGCATAGGGTTCTGTTTTCTTCTCTATTTTTGTGCTGTCGGGAAGAACTCCAATATCCTGTTCCTTTTCTTCAAGATTGTGTTGAAAGTAATGCTCTGCTGTTGCGCGTAAATACTGCTGTTCTGCAGAGGGTGAAGACCGCACCACATTGGCGTAGATCTGTGCCGCCATAACGAATACAATTAAGATGATGACCATAGCTACAATGACTTCAAGCAAGGTAGAGGCCTGTAATTTTTGCAGTTTTAGTTTAGCCATTTGAGTATTTGCGGGGTAGTTTGGTTTGCTTTGATCAGAAATGAACTCAGGTAGTATCGGCTCAGGGATTTACGGTCAAGAGAAATGTCTATCAGATAGTTTTCATATAAAGTTGCGGGGGTTTGCATAATAAAGCGTTTGGCGTAGACCTTTCCTTGTACCCTTACCGGCTTTTCAAATTTGATATAGCCTGTTGCATAAACCTCTCCTTTAACCAGGCAGTTTTTATCTATAGAAATTAAGGTTTGCAACTCACTTCTTTCCTTTTCATAACTCAACAGGGTGCCATAAAAACGGCTTCCTTCGCCGAGTTTTATCTTTGACTGAGACGTCCCCTTCTCTGGTTTGAGAACTGCTGCAAACGAGGGGTATCCAAGAACACTGTGCTTGCCGATGATAATGGAATCTCTGGCAAATAGCTGGCAGGTTCCTTTGAATCCTTCTTCTATGAGGATTGCGGGTGCAAAAACTTGTATGTCCTGAAGTTGTACATCCCGGCCAATGGAAAGGATGGAATCTGAAATTAAGACCAGATGCCCTTTAAGGATCTTGTTGTCCAGTCTTCCTTTTCCTCCTTTTAAATGGTACACTTTTAGGGGTTCAAAAAAGGAATTGTTTACAGAATCTCCGGCGGGAATGGGCAGTCCTTCTTTATGAATAAACCATCGGCTTAAGCTGTCTATGATGGGCTGATCAAGCGCTGGCAAGGCTCTGCTGCTGTCTTTGATCTTTCCTTTAATAAGTTCTTTCCCTTCATAGCCTTTTCCGTCTACGTAGGCTTGCTTTAAGCCCGATTTGGGGAGTTCACCATTACCAATAATTTGGGTACTCCCACTAAGGGAAAGCGGACGATCTTCATCTGCCAGGTACAAAGCAGACTGGTCTTCGAAAAGACTACCTGTTAGAAAGCTCTGTTTGAGGGTATCGGTCTGCTCAAAGGCCTTAACTGTATTTAAGTCAAAAACACCCCATTTCGTTTTACCGAGCTCCAGACTGTCTTTTCCTTCTCCATATACATCCAGCCGATTTAACGTATCTGAGGCAATATAATTTTTTGACAACAACAAATTCATTCCTGAAGTGATGTTATAGTGAAGCCGTTCAAATCTCAGTTTCTTTTGTTGCCCAAGCCGGTAATAAAAGGCAACCGTAAGCAAGGATACAGAGATCATGGCCACCAGTATGGACACAATAATTACAATATAGAGAGCGGCGGCCTTAACCATTATTTATGGTGTTTAAACAGGTTTTTAATAAATTTTGGAACGATGCTTTTTCTTACTGAATCAGGATGCAGAACCCTGCTGCTATCCATAATTTTTACCACCCTGATTTTTAAGGAATCATTTTTATAATGGCCTGTTTGGCTAAGTTTCCCCTGGTTATCGTACTTCCGGTAGATGCCGTTCTTTTGACCAGCACTCCAGTTGCATTCTTCTTTCAGCAGGCCTTTTTCGTCCCAGCTTTTCCACTGCCCTTGTTTTAACCCTTTTGAAAACCAGCCTGCTTCTTTAAGATTTTTATTGGCGTAAAAATCTTCGTAATAACCATTCAATAATTTACCGCTATAACCGCCCTGGCTGGACTGAATACGCTGACCAGAAAACCAGTAATATTGAAGATTACTGAAAGCCCGGACATTTGGAGAGGGTTTCACATACGCAACTATGGTGTGGTCTGTATAGTTTACAATCACCTTATGGGTAATCAGATCTTTGATAGCCGTTTGCGCATCTGCGGCTGTATAGGCCAACAGATTAAAGAGCAGTAATGTAGAGATCGGTAATTTTTTTGATGTCATTGTTTGATGTATTTTTGTTTTCCCTGCCAGCTGAGCAGTACAGAGTCTCTTTGATTTTTTAAAAGTTTTACCCCTTCGAACACTTCGCCTTCTGCCATCATGCGTTCCTTTCCGTTGACCGACAGGATGGATACTATTCGTTTATTTACAGGATTGATGATCCGTCCGGAATATTGAATACCACTCCAGTTTAGCGGTGGCGGAATTGCAACGGGCGCTTTTATGACCGGAACAGAGGTTATATCAGATTTTTCAGTTTTCGAAGCAGGAGCAGCAGTGCCCAGAAAGGGATCCCGGTAATTTAAAACAAGTTTGAAAGTGTCGGTCTTTACGGTGTATTTGTCATAAGGTTCATGGTCTGCTTTAACCGTCATGGACGGAAAAATGTCCTGATCTTCTTTTTCTTTAAAGAAGATTTTATACAAAATAATACCCCATACCCCTGCCACCGCGCAGAGTAATAGATAGGTAAGTTTCTTATTTTTTACCTGTTGCATGAATTTATTGTATTACAAAGCTTCTTGATTCACCTTTGGCACTGGTATTACCAGCGTCGTCTACCGCCTTCACTTCCCAGGAGATTTTTTCACCGCTGGTTCCCTGGTTGAACACATAGGATAAGCCTGTCAGGGTTAAAGGGAAGGTACTGTTGTAGGCATTGTTGGACTCACCTTTATACACGTATAAAATGTATTTTTTTGCGTCGGCAGAGGCGTTCCATTTTAAGGTAACAGGATTGGAAACTGTAGAATTATTGAATGGACTGTTGAGTACAACAACTGGTGGTGGCGTGGCATCAAAGCTGAGGTTTTGTACCACAGACCATTTTGATTCCAGTGTGCCGCTCAGCGCTTTAATTCTCCATTGATAGAGTTTGTCTTTAGGCAAAGCAACCGAGTAACTGACATTTGGAGTGGTTTTATCTAAAAATAAAAAAGTAGCATTATCAAATCCGTTTCCGGTGGTATCAATTTGAATTTTGTAGCTATCGGCGCCAAAAAGCTTCAGCCAATTGAATACTGCGTTGGCCTGGTTGGTCACGGTGTTGTTGGCTGGAGAAACCAGTTGAACTTGTTGTTCTGTTATGGAAGTTGGATAAATGGTCAAGTTAGCTGTTGTATAACCGGTTTGACTACTGCCATTTTCTGCTCTGACCCGCCATTGATAAGTTCCCGGATCGAGCGTATATTTATATTTATTGGTTTTAATGAGTGTATCAATAATGAGTTTATTGATCTGGTCAAAATCAGGTGACACGATCTGGAGCCGATAGTAGAGCGCATCTTCTGTGGTTTCCCACCAGAAGGTTTGGGTGTAGTCTTTTGTTTCAGTGTTGCTTGCAGGTGCCAGTAGTATGACCTTGCTGTCTTCAATAGAAGGTTCTATAAATTCTTTGCAGCCTACCCCGGTTAAACATATCAGTAGAAAAAGGATGTAATTACGTTGCCTCATAAAAATAATTGCGATTAATTTTGGGGCAATGTAAAACAACTCAGTGCAACCACACTGCACTCTGCAATTA
>NZ_QAIL01000343.1 GCF_003061025.1 Pedobacter sp. HMWF019
AGAGCTCTTGAGAACAAAACAAATAAGGATATAACATCTCGAAAAAAAATCAATACTACGCGCTCATGTTCTGCGCCTTCCCCGGACTCGCCCTCTTTGCTAAGCGCCATATAAAAAATCAATATTACTCAGAGAGGACCTCAGGGCGCCTTGCCACAAGAGCGCAGCGGGGCAAGGAGTCCAGTCCTCGACGAGTAATTTGATTTTTTCCTTTAGCTTACATAACATTTTTATTACTTGTTGTTATTTTAATTTAGATTTGCATTTTAAATGCCTAAGCGCGAGATGCACGATAAACAGATATTTCAAACAGATACCAAGAAGAGGTGGATCACTTTTCAGTGGGTAACCCGTGTTATTATAGTCGTTTTTTTACTAGCGATTGTAAGTGTAGCCTACACCCTTCTTAAAGGAGGAAATCCAGCTCTTCCTATAATAAATACCAATACAGCATTAAGTAAAAAACAGCTGGATAGGATCAAGAAATCCACCCGGTACAGCGACTTTAAGGTTCAGAAGCAAATGCTGTTGAAGATGCAGCAGAACCAGAAATTACAACATCTTAAACATCCGCACAATAAAGCCAGGATCAACGCTGGTTTTTATGTGAATTGGGATCCTCAGTCGTTGGTAGACCTTAAAGATAATATTAAGCACCTGGATATGGTGCTTACTGAATCCTTCTTTCTGGTAAGGGGTGCAGATACTCTTTTAGATAAAGTAGATAAGGAAGCGATTACACTCATCAATAAGAATAAGAAGACGGGGATTGCGATGATTTCCAACTTTAATAATGATAGTTTTGACGGTGAAGCTGTACATCAGCTGCTAAAAAATAAAGATTTACAGAACAGGTTTATAGCCAACCTGATTAAGAAGCTGAAGGCCTACGGTTTTCATGGGGTGAATGTGGATTTTGAGGAATTGAAAGAAACAACGGATGAGCCTCTGATTGCCTTTCAGAAGAATCTGTATGAACAACTGCATGCCCAAAATTTACTGGTTACACAGGATATTTCTCCTGATAACGATGATTATAATCCAAAAATACTAGAGAAATACAATGATTACATCTTTTTGATGGCTTATGATCAGCACAGCGAGATGAGTAATCCTGGCGATATCTCTCATCAGGTTTGGGTAGAGAAACAGCTGGACAATATCTGTAGTAAAATTTCATCGGATAAAGTGATCCTCAGTCTGGCCTGTTATGGTTATGACTGGCCGGATCAAAGTGTAGGTAAAAATGTAACTTATCAGCAAGCGATCGCTAATGCGAACCGTTACAATGCAAAAGTGAAATTTGATCCTATATCTGCAAACCTGAGTTACAGCTATACCGATGAGGGGCAATTAAAACATCAGGTGTATTTTACGGATGCGGCTACAAACTTCAATCTGATAAGAAAAGCCGATGACTGGGGGATTGCCGGTGTGGCCATTTGGCGGATGGGCGCTGAAGATTCCAGGCTATGGGAATTTATTGGCAAAGATCTGAGTATCGATTCTTTGAAAAAAACGGGGATCAATTTAAAAAGATTGACGCGTATAGGTCTTAATGATCGGGTGGATTATGCCGGAGAGGGAGAGATCCTGGATTTGGTATCTACACCAAAAGAGGGTAAGATTGATATTCAATTGGACAGTACCAACTATGTGATCAGCAACCAGCAATATTTGGTATTGCCAACCAAATATACCATAAGAAGGTATGGTGCTGCAGAGAAAAAAATCGTTTTGACTTTTGATGACGGACCAGATCCGGTATATACGCCGCAAATTATTGACATCCTGAAAAAGAATAAAGTACCGGGAAGCTTCTTTGTTGTGGGCATAATGGCGGAGAAGAATATGGGCTTGTTGTTGCGGGAATTCAATGAGGGTTATGAGATTGGTAACCATACTTTCTTTCATCCGGATATGTCAAGGGTTGGACCTCAGCGTGTAAATTTTGAGCTTAACGCCACCAGAAAGATCATTGAATGTGTAACCGGTCATAGTACTATTTTATTCAGACCGCCTTTTAATGCGGATGCTGAGCCGACTACCTCTGCGGAGATTTTACCTGTTGCACAAAGCAGAGCTGAAAATTATATCAATATAGGGGAATCAATTGATCCTCAGGACTGGCAGCCAGGAATTACTGCAGATGAGATTTTTAATGCTGTAGTGAAACAAAAGGACGCAGGTAACGTGTTGCTGCTGCACGATGCAGGTGGTAATCGTGAGGCTACAGTTGAGGCGCTTCCAAGAATTATTAAGTTCTTTAAAGAGAATGGATATGAGTTCACTACGATTGCGAATCTGATTGGAAAGAAGAAAGAGGATTTAATGCCTGCGCTGAAATCTGATGCAGACAGTGGTTTTACCGGCTCAGGAGATTATTTGTTTTTAAGTATATTTTCTTACGGAAACCTGATCCTGAATTTTGTATTTGTAATTGCGATCATACTGGCCATTTTAAGGAGCCTGGTTATTGCTGTTTTGGCCATAAGACAAAAGATGTTGTCTCGCAAGGAACAGAAATTGCTCCTGGAGCAGCCTTCTGAAATGGTGAGTATTATTATACCTGCCTATAACGAAGAGATTACTGCTGTACAGACATTGAATAGTCTATTGAAAACGACCTATCCAAATGTAGAGTTCATTTTTGTTGATGATGGTTCTAAAGACAGTACTTTTAAACTGATCTCTGAGAAATTCAGTGATCATCCTAAAGTTAAGGTGTTTACGAAGCCAAACGGCGGTAAAGCATCTGCGTTGAATTTCGGTATTTCAAAAGCCAGTGCGGATTTCGTGGTTTGCATCGATGCTGATACCCAGTTGAAAGCAAATGCGATCACGGAGTTGATGAGGTTCTTTTATATTGAAGAAATTGCTGCGGTTGCGGGTACAGTGAAAGTGGGAAATGCAAATAATATTATTACCAAATGGCAGTCTATTGAGTATATTACCTCACAGAACATGGATAGACGTGCTTTTGATCTTTTAAATACGATCACAGTAGTTCCGGGTGCCATTGGGGCCTTCAGGAAAAAGGTGATCCAGGAAGTAGGTGGGTTTACGACAGATACACTTGCTGAAGACTGCGATCTGACCATGCGTATTTTAAGGGCTGGTTATGTTGTTAAAAATTCCAGTGAGGCTATTGCCTATACAGAAGCACCTGAAACGGTAAATATGCTGCTGAAGCAACGTCTGAGATGGAGTTTTGGAGTGATGCAGAGTTTCTGGAAAAACCGGGATACCTTACTGAAGAGAAAATATGGCTATTTTGGAATGGTCGGTATGCCGAATATTCTGATCTATCAGATTATTTTGCCTTTGTTTTCCCCATTAGCGGATCTTTTTATGGTAATTTCTCTGGTGAGCGGTTTGTGTTCGCTGGCTTCGGTAAACTCGTTGACCTTTCAGGGAATTCACAGCATTATGAGTTTGCAGAACGGCTTTGGACAGGTATTGCTGTTTTATGTGATTTTCATTATTGTGGATATGCTGTTTGCCTTGCTGGCCTACAGGATGGAAAGAGAAAAATATAAAAACTTGCTTTATATTATTCCTCAGCGTTTTTACTGGAGACAATTGATGTATATCGTATTGTTCCGTTCCATTAGAAAAGCATTGAGGGGAGAACTGGAAGGCTGGGGTGCTTTAAAGAGAACTGGAAATGTTAAAGAGGAAGTTTGATAAATTAAAACTGTTTGGCTTTCTATAGGGTTATATGAACTGTATAATAATTACAGTTCATATGACTCATCATAAAAAACATCATATTGTTATTATTGGAGGTGGTTTTGCGGGGGTAAACCTGGTGGAGCAATTCAGTGATAAAGATGATTTCGAAATTACCCTGGTGGATAAGAATAACTATAATTTTTTTCCACCTTTATTGTATCAGGTGGCTACCGGCTACCTGGAGACCTCTAATATTTGCTATCCTTTCAGGAAATTGTTTAGCGGCAGGAAGAACTTTAATTTTCGAATGGGCTCGCTTGAAAAAGTGCTTCAGCAGGAGAATAAGGTTGTTTTGAGTACTGGCGAACTGGAATACGACATTCTTGTGTTTGCTACTGGAACGGAAACGAATTACTTTGGAATAGAAAGTGTACAGCAAAGTGCAACTCCGATGAAAACAGTAGAGGATGCCTTGTATATGAGGAACAGTATGCTGGAGAAGTTAGAAAAAGCTTCAAGGGAAAAAGATCCGCTGGAGCGCAAAAAATTATTGACGGTTGTTGTGGCGGGTGGGGGGCCTACAGGAGTGGAGATCTCAGGGATGTTTGCTGAAATGAAAAAAACAGTCATTCCAAAAGATTATCCGGAACTGATTGGCTCAAATGGGGAGATTTATCTGGTGGATGGATTAAAATCGGTTCTTGCTCCAATGAGTAAAAAATCCCAAAGTTATACCTATGATACTTTGTTGAAAATGGGTGTTAAAATTCGCCTGGAGAGTACGGTTAAGGCGTATACGGATGATGTGGTTCATTTTGCAGACGGAAAAAAAATTGAAGCGAAAACACTGATATGGGCAGCTGGAGTGACCTCCAGTGTTTTCGAAGGAATTGAAAAGGAGCGTTATGGACGTGGCAGAAGAATGCTGACCAATGCGTTTAATAAGGTTGAAGGCACAGCCAATATTTATGCCATTGGTGATACCAGCATCCAGACGGCTGATCCTGGATTTCCTGACGGCCATCCTCAACTTGCGCAGGTGGCCATACAGCAGGGACGTAATTTGGGTAAAAATTTAAAATTGGAAGCTGAAGGAAAGCCTATGAAAGCCTTCAGATACAATGATAAGGGATCTATGGCAATTATTGGAAGGAACCGGGCCGTAGCAGATCTTCCAAAGCCGAAAATACATTTTGATGGATTTGTAGCCTGGGTGGCTTGGTTGTTTATTCATCTGATTTCACTGATTAATAACAGAAACAGGATTAAAACGCTGTACAATTGGATGGTTTCTTATTTTACCAGGGACCAGAGCCTGCGTATGATTGTTAAGCCTGTTAGAGAAAATTCTTGATAACTTTTCTCAATCCTTAACATTAACTTAACATTACATGTCCATCTTTGTACTATGTTTATATATGCACTTTCCGGAACCTTCTATGTCTTTGCATTGATTGCGGCATTTAAAATGGAAACACCTTTAAAAGGTTTGTTATTTATGCTGGCAGTGGTTGCTGTTAGCGGACTTCTATATCTTTTTA
>NZ_QAIL01000344.1 GCF_003061025.1 Pedobacter sp. HMWF019
TTTGTACAGAAAGCAGAAATAATATTATCGTACCAATTATAAATTATAATTTCTTTGAACTTCATAGATTATTTGAATAAATTATTAAACCAATCTGTCACTTGTTGTGTCACAGGTTTAGGTAAATGTACAGTATGGTGTGAGCTCTTATTACCTGTTTGTTCTACCTTAAATATCTTTTCAACGTCTGATTTTTTAGCCGTTTTGTGAACTAAGTCTGAACCACTTACTTTCTTCACTAACTTTGTAGAGACCCCGTGTGGAAACCCAGCAGCCTCGGCTTTTGCAGCATCCGCAGATAATTTTAGCATACTTTCGGGTCCACTACCAAATCTTACTAATGTCCCTTCGGCTGCTTTTATTCCCTCACTTGCAATTCGGCCTTCCTGTCCAGTTTTAGCAAATAATGTACTGGTTGTACCTTTTGCAAGGGAACCAGTAAAAGCTAAAGCATTTGCTCCATCTCCCAAATGACCCAGAGCATCTTTTAACCCACCTTCACTAGGGACCTGTGCCATACCAAATCCTAAAATGCCACCTTCTTTATCTACAGATTGCCATTTCATACCAGGATCGGCTTTATTAACCCCAACAATATCACCCGCAGCGGCGACAAGCGTTCTTATACCATGTATACCATCTCTAATTGCCCCCCCCATTGCCATTCCGAGTTGTAGCGCAGTCATGTCATCATCACCAGAATCCTCCGGCCACATCCCATCCGGATCCGTAAATCGTATAGGATCGTTAAATCCATATCCATAAGTTGATAATCTTCTACCTTTCTCAGCCATCGGATCCACCGCATTCCACCTTCCTATCTCCGGATCATAAAACCTTGCCCCGTAATCAAGCTGTCCCAGCTCTTCTTGCAACTCCTTGCCGTTATAAAGATACTTGTTCGTTCCAGCTTTTGCAACCAAGGTTTTTCCAAATGGATAATAATTGGTCTGCTGTAAAACTTCCAGTGCAGCACTCGGGTTCTTATAGAAACTCAACCGTACATTACCCAAATTGTCCGTCAGATTATACTCATAACTGTAGGTAGTTCCACTTCTTCTGGCTAGGCCTTCTTCTGTATGAATAATATCGATATTAGCTCCATCATACTCTATTCCATCAACATAATCCCGAGTTACTCCATTGCTTACTTTTCTCAGCTTAGCACCAGTGGCATCATAGGTATACGCCATGGTTAAACCCGTCTTAGTTACTGTAGCTGGTAAATTCAACTGGTTATAGGTTAAGGTTACGCCTGTCCTCCCATCTATTTTGGCATTTCCATTGGCGTCATAAGTGTAAAGTCCTGTGGCCAGTCCACCAGTCACCTGGTTCAACTTATTCCCTGTATAGGCATAAGTGCCTAAGGTTCCGTTTCTGTTTAAACTGGCAATGTTACCCATCACATCATAGGTCAGCACTTCACTCATCGCTATACCTGTACTGGTTCCGCTGAGTAACCTGTTCAGCTTATCATAACCATAGGTAAAGGTATTGGGATTACTTCCATTAGCGCCCCAGCTTTGATTGGCGATGTTTCCATTAAACTGGGCTGTAGTCCCATCCTGGTATTTCAAATCATAGCTGAACTGTGGGGAGGTGTAAGTCTTTGCCCAGCCTCTTTCATTGTAGGCATAGGTACCTGATTGAAGGAAATTGGTGGTATCACTGCTATGGACTGATTTCTTGATTACTTGCCCTAGTTCATTGTAGGACATCCTGTTCAGGGCAATCTCTGGGGCACCATTGATCGACTCCCAGGTGGCCAGTTTTCTGCCCATATGGTCCAAATCATAGCGGGTAGTTATAGTGGTGGTGGCTCCATTTCCAACGTGGGTGCGTTTGCTGGCTTTCAGCTGTCCGATGAAATCATAGGTATTGTCCACCACATCGGTACCATTTACATGGTTTTGGCTTTTACTTTGGATCACCCGTCCCTCATCATCGTAGTAATTGACCGTTAAAAGCATCGTTGCCGTTCCAAGGGTATTTACCTTGGTTCCGGTGAGCAAGGTCTTGGTACGGGCAGCAGGCATTTGGTCTCCGGTAGGTCCGTTAAAGCTGTTCCCTGCAAAAGAATAGTTGTCATAGTAATTGATGACCAGGGCCTCTGTAGCTGTTCTTGGAAAAGCGACATTGGTATAATCTGAGTTTGGAGCATCCGTTCTGCTTTCCCAAAGGCTGTTGCTTAGCCCATCTGTGCTTACTTCCGTTTGCATCGCTAGTCTGGCCAGGGTGCGGGTATATAAACCGGTAGTGATCACCCTGCCAAAAGCATCATACTTGCTGTAGTTCCATTTGCCCAATCCCCTTTGCAGGGAGTCCTGGCTCAATACTACCTGGTCAAGTGTATTATAGACCATATATTCCCAGCCTTTCCCGGGAATCTGTTTTTCTATTAAGCGCTTGCGGCCATCATAATGGTAACCATAAATGAAGTTCTTAAAAACCGCATCACTTTCTGTAAAACTGTTGATGTTGGATCCGTTTTCATTCACGGCCGGAGGCAATACATAGCGCAGATTGCCCAGGTCATCATACACATAATAAGTAGAAAGACTTTTGGTATCTGTTTCCCATACTCTTTTGAGTACCACATGATCTTCAAAGTCTTTGTATTCATCCGCAGTGCCTCCGTTTCCACTCACCCAGTTTTCGTCTTTGATCTTGGTTTTATACAGTTTCCCATTGGTATAGGCACCTGTTGAAGAAGCACCTGAGGAGGTTACTGTCCACAGTTTGACTGGTTCTGCGGCAACGTTGGTACCATATTCACTCGCCACGGTTCTGCCTGCAGTAGTCGTGCGGCTAGTACCTGGCTGCCAGGCATCTCCAGGCGCACCCTGCTGCTCCACCCGGTTTAAAGGGCTGGCTTCAAAGACGGTGACCGAGAAAGGTTTGGTTGTGGTTTTGATTCCCGCCGTACTGGCGTAAAAAGCAGCCTGGCCTGCACCAGTTGTTAAAGCATCGGCGCGGTAAGCACCACCATTACTCACCGCAGCATAAGGCTGGTATTTCACAGCTTCTCTTCCGAAAGCATCATAAGCTATGGGTTGTACCATATCCCGGAAACCTGGACTTCCCTGCACCGTTACCGATTGCATCGGCCTGCCTAAACCATCGATATATTGGACGGTTTGGTTAACCTCACAAGTGCTGAGGTTTTGCTGGGTATCACCATCCGTGAGAATTCCTTTCTTTTTAAATGTCTTGGTTAGGATGTAATTCTGGTTGGCACTTACCGTATTTAAGGTATTGATGGCCGCAATACATTTTTCAAAACTCAGTCCGGTGGTGTAGATCCGTACCGTTTTTCCCGACGGGATATAGAAGCCAGGCTTTAAAGTAACACTACCGCGAGCAGTGATTTCTGCTTCATTGTTATATATGGATACTTCTCTATCCTGCTCCTGTTGGGCATGAACAGTGAAGGCGGGTAAAAGTAAGGCTGCCAGGGCGGCAAAGGAATATCTGATCCGCTTTGCCAAGTTTGATTTTATTTTCATATGGAGCGCTGGTTAAGGTTTATAGTGATAGACGTTGTTTTTCAGGATGTTTCCGTTCTGGTCCTTCACGTTCTTCAGCCGCTGGAATTCATCGTATTCATAATACGTGGTCTGGCCTTTGGCATCGGTCTGGCTAACCAGTCCGACTAGTGGCTCATACATAAAAGTGGTAACTTGTGCATTTGGAAGCGAGGTACGAAGATTAGCAAGAAAGCTATTAACCTCGGTCGTTATAGGACTAGGCTTTGCACTGAACGTGGCTACAGCGGCTTCACCTCCCAATGCTGAAACTACAGAACTATAATCTGCATTCTTTATTTCTGCTATTGGATATTGTCCATTATAACTCCATACATAACATACCTTTACGCCATTTTCCAGGCTTACAGACTGAGGATTACCCTGACTATCATAAGCATAATAGCGCAACCTGGTTTCGACTGGATTTAAGGCACTGCTTTGTATTTCGATGGTTCCGGGTAAATAAAGATGACTATAATATTTATTGTAATTCGTTCTCATTAAACTGATTTGAGAATCGGTGACACCGTTAGATTTATACCGAACTTCTTCTATAATCGGCGTAATAATATTATCGGCTATCATCTGCTGATAGGTCCCATTAGGGTCCCTGGATAAACTAACCATGTCTTGCGGATAACGATTGATGACTTTCTTTACACTACTATCGCTCAATTGAACTGAGGTTTTAGAAGGCAGTAAATTACTTGCATTATACTCGAATTTCTCCAGGCTTTTAATTACCTGGGGCGACGAAAAATCTTCTATTAAGGTGCTATCCAGTTGCCTGTGACCAGAAGAAATACTATACTCGTTATGAACTATACCAACACTTACACCTGGCCCCTGAGGATAATAAATTTTATACTTATGCCCTTTTACTGGAGTATTAAATATTTTGCTGTAGTAATTTGACAGCTTTTTTACTGGGTAATAATTACCATTTTGCACCTTATAGTCTATTTGAGAAATTAAAACCCCACGAAGCCAATCTCGGTTATCAGTAGGCGCAAAAGGCATTTTGTTCGTTGTTAAACCAGCATTTTCTATTGTTTGTATATAGGTACCACCATATGGAAATGATCTTGGTTGCCCAAAGCCTCCAGATCCAAGAACAGTATTCCGACTTGTATAAAAATCAAGACCATAAGGCGTTGTAGGGTAAAGATCAGGATCACTTTTAGGACTACTATAGCTATATTCTGTTTTACCTAATGCATTTCCCAAGGTATCAGTTTGCTGCCGGGTAACAAAATTATAACCCGCATATACTCCCTGGGTAGTCGATAGCGGATAACAGGAGCTACTTGAAAATACTAAATAAAAGAGATCTCCAGACCCTCCTCCCGATTGATCTTGCTCACCATAATAATAGAAATACGAAGGAAACGAAACGGCATAGCCTGAACTCTCTCCGTCCACATTTTTATAGGTGTATTTATTGATCAAAGTGCTATTCAAATCTTTTAAGGTGGTTTGCTTTACACGCAGCCCGCCGGAAGGATAGGTATTTGGCGATATCCGATTGTCATATACAATGTCCCAACCCGTTATATATGCGCTATACAAAATCGTATAACTGGGCGATTCAGGATGTTGGAGTAATGAGTTAGACACATAAGTATATAAACGATAATTGCCATTTGGCAAACTAATCGGATACGATCCATCATGTACACCTAGCCACAAAGCATGTTGGGGATTATCATCATTAACATTTACAATATAATAGCCAATTGTCTCTTCTACAGTATAAGGCATATTTTGAATTTTGACCGTTGTGTTGATATTCTGCCCTGGTAGGGTATTCACACTAAAGTCTACATAAAAATGTTTGTTGGTTTGATTTTTCCAGGTACGGGTAACATAGTCATGATCATAATCGAAATGGTTATATGAAGAATGGGATATAGACAAGGCTACGGCATCCTGATGGCTTACAGCAAGGTTCATCCCTGGGATATTAAAATTACATTCATTAGCCTCATATTCATACCTGGCTGTTCCACCTGTGGGATAGGTAACCATGTTTAAAGTTCCCTGCTTTGCGTAATTTATAACAGGAGCCTTACCGTCAACCACATAGCTCAGTTGACTGGTTTGCGAATCTTTTACGGCAATAATCTTTACATCCTGGGGCCCAATTGCTTCAGGCTGATTGGCATAACCCCAGTGGTCCATTAAAGGAAAACACCGGTTAGCCAGGCCTAGATCATGGTGGTAATCAAACCCATATCCATTGTTAATCCCTTGTCCGTTCTTGTCCTGTTCAACAATTTTTGTTAACATCAGCCGCCTTGAAAAAGCGGGTGCATAATGGTAAGACACTTTTTCTATATACCAATTCTTTTCGGAATTGTCCACTGACACCTGATTGGGTGGTACTAACGTATTTCCAATTAGGTATTGATATTGAAACTGCCATTGTTTGATCACCTGACCTGCGGTATTTTCTACAACGATTTTATCCAAGGCATAGTCACCTATTAAATCAGCCCTGCTTGCTGCAGTTGGTATAAAACGAACTTTTCCACCAGCATATTCTATTGTCGATAAGCGTTTACCGCCAATATATTGTCTGCTTGAAGTAGTAGGGCTTGCATGGGATCCAGAGGGCACGCCAGGAATGGCAGTATATTTCTCTTTTGATAAAGACAGATCGTAATTGTAGATATAGTCACTATAAGTAAAACTGATTGTACTTCCGTTTAGTAAAGTTATGGAAGTTAAATACCAGCTACTAACATAATTCTGCTGCCCAGGGGGGCTTGCATTGGGGTCATCAAGTATTAGACTTAATGATTCAGTTCTTTCGCAAGCGCTAAAAGTATATTTAATACCGTCTTCTGTTGTTATTTCCCAATCAGCTATACTTGGGGCCGATAAACCAATCCCACTACCCAGATCGTTGAAATTAAACGTAGCCCTGTTCCCTCTTTTTATCTTTATTTTCTTTTCGGGTGTTGTAACAACATCCCCTTGGTCATTAAATACAAAACGACCGGAATAATTTCCAAAGTTATAATAGAATATATCGGGCTGGGTGTCGAAATTCCCCACAGCAGCACCATTAGCAAAAGATATATCACTATCATCAAATCTGCTATGTCCTTTTTTAAAATCTAAATACCCATAGTTTAAGGTTTCATCGGGAGGGCCCACGGCGCTTCTTGTTATCATCCCCCCCGCATTTAAATTCCAGCCAAGGCCCACCCAGGACGCTATTTCAGCAAGTTTAATTCCACCTGAATGATAGTTTACAGAGATTGGCAGCTTATAACCCCCTGCTTCTACAGTCCATATTGGCACCCCTATTTCCGGTAAGCCTGTATAGGTACTTACAGGGGTTTCTATAAATTTACCCATGTTAGCCGCATTTGGGGCTGGAGGGATAACATTAGGCATTAAATTTTGTTGCCCGAAAGCTAAAAACGGGAATAAACAAATCATTAATTGCAGACATTTTTTTTTCATAATCATATTATTTGTGGTGAGAAATAAAGAAAACTCGGTTCGATCAGTTTGCACTGGACAAACGCTCATATAACTCAATATCCAATGCTATTTATAACCCTCTTCTTCTCTAAGAATCAGTCCCTTCAGTTTTTGATTATCAGTTTTTAGTTCCTTTACCTCTTTTTTGAGCTCAATGAGGTACAAAGTCAGCTCTTCGATTTTCTTGAGCAGTTTGGCATTCATATCTCCGACTTCAATTCCTTCAGCTTTCACTTCAGCTTCGGAAGGAATTCCGGGTAAATGACCTTTCTCTTTGATATGCTTTTCTGTTTGCTCCAGTGTTGGAAGTTCATAGTCTTTTTTAAAGACATAGTCTGGCCAGGTTCCTTGTAGTTTAACCTTCATAGATTCTGCGATCATATTTCCGGCAACGGCAAGCTTATAGCCCTTAGGATCTGTAGTTCCTATGCTAACATTTCCGTTCGCATCTTCTACAATAAACTTTCTCCATGTATCCCATTGATTTGTAAGGTATGATCCAGTTCTATAGAATATACCTCCATCATTGAAATTCATTTGATGCACCTTTCCCCCACTATTATCGCTCCATGGTGCCATCGTTAGCATCCCTGAAAAATTACCTGTTCCGGGTACTCCCACAGTTGCCCTTGCCTTAAATTCATAGGTAAGTTTTCTTTTAAACGTGCCAACGGAGTCATTAACTGCACGGGTATCGGGCACAGTTATGTAAGTAGATTGGCTGTAGCTTTTTATTACTCCAGCAATGATTAGTAAAAAGATAATCGTGATATTTCTCATTTTATTAAAGTTTAGTTTAAACTTGATTGTATGCTAAAAGGCATCCTATCGGATCTTATTTTTGCTGTTCGACCTGTGTTAGCCTTTTATTTAGTTGATTGTTCTCTTTTTTAAGTTCAATGAGGTACAATGTCAACTCTTCGATTTTCTTAAGGAGCTTGGCATTCATGTCTCCGACTTCAATACCCTCAGCTTTTACTTCTGCTGCAGAAGGGATTCCTGGTAAATGACCTTTTTCTTGTATGTGCTTTTCTGTTTGTTCCAGGGTTGGAAGTTGATAGTCTTTCTCAAAGACATAGTCTGGCCAGTTCGCTGTTTCTACCTTAAGTTCCTGAGCTCTGATCTTGCCATTTACAGACAATTTTTCTTTTGGCGTTAATGTGCCAATTCCAACATTACCCTGGCTATTCCAAATGCCGTTTCCGGCTAAAACAACATCTCCTTTAAAACGGTTACGGTAGGGAACTTCGACAACGGCGGTTCCAGTTAAGGGCTCATCGACAGCGGTCCATCCCTGGAACCAGGTACTGGCTTCGCTCAAACCCATAGAAAAGGCACTGACCGTAAATCGTTGAAAATAAACCCGGTCATTGATATATATAATGACCTTACCTCCTTCATTAGCCAATTGAATTGTTGGAGTATACGCTCCTGAGGAGCTTAGCATAGGAAGTCTAAAGAAGTATTTTGCAGGATTATTAAAATCCGCCGGGTCACTATAAGTGTAATAGGTAAGAAGCAGATCAATAGGATCATTACTATTGTAATTATATCCTTGGATATGAATGGTTGGCATTTGAGAAGCTGGTGTAAAGGGCATGTTTGTTTTTATCTTTACTCCATATGTAGGTGTTCCATTTAAAGAATAGTTTAAAACGTGGTCATAATTCTGTGCGTAATTCTTAGTTAGGCAGAATAGAAGAATGAGGGTTAGAATAATTTTTCTCATAGTTTATAGTTTGTTTTTGTGATTGGGTTATCAGATTTGTTCGTTCCACAGTGTGGTTTGGAAAATCATGATGATTTCCTGTTATTTTCTTTTGGTAATGATGGATTCTAGCTTGGAGAGTCTCTCTTCCTGATCTTTATTGATGGATCTTTCTTTGGCTATTTCTTTGTCTTTAAGAATCAGATGGAGTGTTAACTCTTCGATTTTTTTAAGCAATTTGGCATTCATGTCTCCGACTTCAATGCCCTCAGCTTTCACTTCTGCCGCAGAAGGAATTCCTGGTAAGTGACCATTTAGGTTGATCTGGCTTTCTGTTTCTTCCAGAGTTGGAAGTTGATAGTCTTTTTTAAAGACATAGTCTGGCCAATTGGCTGTTTCAACTTTGATCTCCTGTGCCCGGATCTTGCCGTTTACGGAGAGTTTTTCTTTCGGTGTCTTTGTTCCAATACCTACATTACCCTCATGATGAATGGTAAGGGCATTTAAAATCCCATAACTAATATCTAAATACGCACTACTGGCATCATCTCTGGCATTGAATTTCCATGGTCCACCCAAATGACCATAGGGCTGTATCGACAATCGGGATACCGTTCCCGGCGTACCTGCAGGGGCTATTCCATAACCAATTTGAAGTTCTGCTTCTCCAGGATTATTATAATAAGCACCGCTTCCTCTAACGAATAATTTCCCGCTTACGTCCAGACTATAATTCGGTGTTATAGTTCCGATTCCGACATTTCCATTTGGCAGAAAGCTCATCATAGGAGTAGTATAATTCTGCCCTATATAGCCGTAGGTAGGCGTACTGATGCCATTTGTAACCATTCCATTTACTCCAAATCCAAAAAAATCTGCGGAAGCATCCTGATTACTCAGCATAAAAGCTCTCGCAAAGCCTCGTGTTTCTCCGGGAAAGTTGTTTTTAATTTTAACTCCATAACTTGGCCCATTTAGGCCAATTAAAATATTAGCATCTTGAGCTTTTGCTGCTCCAATGGTAAACACTAATAATAAAGCGCTGAGTATCTTTCTTTTTGACATCTTGTTTGGTTTTAAGATGCTAAGTAAAACAAACTCAGTGCGATGGGATTGCACTAAAGAAAATGTTGATAACTTTTTTAAATGGGGTTTGAGTGCTTTTAAAAGCTATTTGAAAGGGGGAATTTGTTGCCTTGCGTGATAGGCTGCCAGTTGGTAACTGGTTTTATTTGGTAAAAACGAAACAGCCCTTCTGGAATGACCAGAAGGGCTGTGAGAAATTTGAAGTATCATCAAGACTAAAATATTAATCAATTTTGATCTCCTATATTCTCTTTTCAATCCTATATTCATCATTAATTAAGACGGTGCTACTATCTAGCCGTAAAAATCCATATGACTATTAGAAAAACTGCTTAATATCATAATTCGCAATAGTATCTGCCAATTCTAAAGGGCTGATCCCACTATCATTCTTATTGTTAGGATCTGCATTTTTTGCAAGTAGAAGTTGTATCATCTCACCTCTACCCTTAGAAGAAAATGTAGCCCTCCAAAGCGGCGTGTTTCCATAATCATCTTTTACTTCTAAGTCTGCCCCTGCTTGAATCAATAGATCGGCGATCTCGGGTAAATCCTCCTGAGCTGTATAATGCAAAGGATACCAACCTTTATTATCTTTAAAATTTAAATCCGGTAATTCCTTTAATAACATTACAACAACTTCTTTTGATTTAATCAATATAGCATGAAAGATAGCACTACGGTTATATTTATCTACTGCGTTTATATTGTCTTTTGTTTGCCATCGCTGAACTTGATCTGAATCTCCACGATAGATTGCCTTAACAATTTCTTCAGGCAATTGATATAACCGATCTCCTTTCATATTTTTTTAGATATCAATATAACATTCCTTGGCTTATCTGGATCTGGAACATAACCATTCGTTTATTTGTATCTTATTAAAGTTATTTCGTTGCCAAATATTTCAAGATAGCCATTCACTTCTTCATTCTCAAAGAAAACAAGGTTTCGATCATCTACTGTCTTAATAACCGCGGGATTATATGTCCAGATACTTTTGTCGGAGATCTTATTCATAGTTACAAATTTTCCATTTTGAATTTTAGCCAAGAATGTTTTGTGGAAATCTGTTATGATATGAAATAGTTCTTCTTTATATAAAAAGCTCGCAAGTGTCAAGACGCCAATGCTGTCTACTAGCTTGCGTGTCCCTAATACAGATTTAGATTCGTCATCACCAACATAACGAATTTTTTTTCCCTTTACTTTACGAGGTTTACTAAGTTGAAAGGGGCTCATTGAACTAGGATTTTCTATTTCAATAATCTCTGAGGATCCACTCAGATGTGCTAATGTATTCGTCACGATATATTTACCGAATAGCTTGTTTACCACAACAGGACAGGTCGAACTGCAGCAATACTCAATTCCAGTTTTCTTATTCTTGAATATAATAGATCCTCCCCATTCGCCACTGCATGTTTTCCTGACGACATAGTCATTGTCCTCAAAGAAAGCGGGGTATGCTTTATTAAAGTCCTCCGGAGACTTTTTTTTCATTGTCGAATCAACAACTTCCTTAATACTAAATATATTTTCCTGTGCACGAGAGGTACAAACAGCGATAAAGATTAAAAAGATCGCGTAGATAAATTTCATCATTTTGAGCATACCACAAGATAATGAAATCTAGTTATCTCAAAAGAGGGAAATTAATATTCGACTGGGTTTTATAACCACAGGCAAAGTAAGTGATCTCGACGGGAATCGAGTAGCAATTAATTATATATCAAAGAAATAACCCTGATAAAAATAAATAAACTGCAAAACATAAAAAATTAGGGTGAGCGAGGATACAACTTTCAATTCTAAATATTTTTTTTCTGGATTTATAAAATAGAGGAAAGTCCAGTATGACAAGATATTTAACAAGAAAAGCATCACGTCTAAGA